>JAMCVT010000067.1 GCA_023475565.1 Actinomycetota bacterium | reverse complement strand
CCGACTCCCTCAGCACCCTGGAAATACTGTTCATAATCTCCGGGGCAATGGCCACCGGCCCAATGGTCCGGGCCAGTTCCTGCCTCACCCTGTCCACATCGGCACGGTTGTCTGACAGCCCAGGGGCGGGCAGATCCAGGTAATACTTTTTTGAGATGGGGTCCGGCACAATGTCTACAGCTTTTCTCTCTCTTAGAATCAAAATTGAATTATTCCTGCCAGTCATGTTTCACCTCAGCCGTATTTTCTAATCCTTCATCACCTGTTTCCCAAGGGCTATGTCCTTTTTACCGTAAACCAGAATTCCGATCCTTCTCCCGGCCGGCTTTCCACTCCTATTGCCCCGCCGTGCCGCTCAATTATCTCTTTGGCTATGGACAGTCCCAGACCGCTTCCGGAATACTCCCTCTCGAGTCTGGAGTCACTGGTTTTGTAGAACCTTTCCCATATTAGACCCCTGTCCTTTTCAGCGACGCCCGGGCCCTGGTCGGATACTGAAACCTTTATTTTCCCGGCCAGGCCCTCTCCTTTTATTTCAACGGTTCCTCCCGCCGGGCTGTACCTGACAGCGTTATCCACCAGATTTATAATAACTTGTCTGATCCTGTCGGGATCAACCAGGGCTGTCAGTCTTTCCCCTGTGACACCGGCCAGCACCCTTATTTCACTGCCCGAAACAACCCCGCCGTACTGATCGGCCACTGCCTTTATCAAATCAGCAATATCGGTCTCCCCTGTATTCATGCTTATCTGGCCTGTCTCCAGCCTCCTCAAGTCCAGCACATCGTTGACCAGCCTGCTCAGGCGCATGGTTTCACTGTATATATTCAATAGATATTTTTCCTTTTGCTGATCGTCCCTGGCTATCCCGTCCATCAGGGCCTCGGTGTACCCCTGTATTATGGTGAGGGGCGTTCTGAGCTCATGCGAAATATTGGCCACAAAACCTCTCCTGGTGGAGTCCATTTCCTCAATAGTGCTTATCTTTTCCTTCAGCTGGCCGGACAGGGTGTTTATAGATTCGGCCAGCACCCCCAGCTCATTACCTGACCTAAAGTTTATTTTCTGCCCGAAATTGCCCTCCGCCATGGACCTGGCCACCGAATTTATCTTCAGTATCGGCCCGGTTACCCGCCTCGAAAACACAAAGGCCAGCAGTGTGGCCGCCGCCAGGCCCAGCAGAAGCGAGTATAAAACCGCCTGCTCAATGGCCTTTACATTGGCCTCTATGGGTGCCATGGGGGACTGTATGATAACCGCCCCGGCTATACTTTCGGCTTTTTTTACAGGAATGGCCACCAGCAGCACATCTGCGCCAAAAAACCGGCTAACCCCTTTTCTGACTATTGTTTCCCCGCTGAGTACCTCCTCCAGGTCGGCTGTCTCCACGGGAATGCCCGGCCCGCCGCCCCGCATCCTTCCCAGCATGGCCCCTCTGCCCATGCCGTGCCTGCCGGACCAGCTTATTACCGCGCCCTTTGAGTCCACCGCCATAACACTGGCACTAAGCGCGCTGGCCAGAGCGTATACATTTGCTTCCACCTCCGCCTGATCGTTTAAATTGACATCCCGGGCGAAGGAACTGCCGCTTTCCAACAGGCGGTCGGACTGCTGCTTTAAGTATATCCTGGCGATAAGGGACGACTGTAAAACTGCGGACAGCCCCAGCACAAGCACCACCAGGGCAAGCATAGCCATCCATATTTTTAGGGCCAGTCCTATTTTTCTCAACTCTTCACCTCAAATTTGTAGCCCATTCCCCAGACCGTATGAATATACTGGCGGTCTCCCCTCACCCTGGCCATCTTTTCTCTCAGCCTGGTAATATGAGTGTCTACCGTCCGCGCCTCCCCGAAAAAGTCGTATCCCCATACCTGTCTTAACAGCTGCTCCCTGGTGAATACCCTTCCCGGCCGCCCGGCCAGGCAGACCAGCAGATCGTATTCCCTGGGGGTAAGGGCCACTGCTTCCCCTCCCACCGAAACCTCTCTTTTATCCTCGTTAATTAAAACATCACCAGCCGACAGCAGCTTCCCATCACGTTCTTCACCCTTTTTCAGCCTTCTCAGGACAGCCTTTATCCTGGCCACCAGCTCCCTTGGGCTGAAAGGCTTTACAATATAATCATCGGCGCCCAGCTCAAGGCCAAGCACCCTGTCTATCTCGTCTCCCCTGGCGGTAAGCATGATCACCGGCACATCTGATTTCTTTCTTATTTCACGGCACAATTCCAGTCCGTCCATCCCGGGCATCATCAGATCCATGATAATGAGGTCAAATTCAGCCCCATTGATTTTTTCCAGGGCCTCCAGGCCACTGCCGGCCTCATCGACGGCAAAGCCTTCCTTTTCCAGGTAAGCCCTTACCAGGTCCCGTATTTTTACCTCGTCATCCACCACCAAAAGACTAATTTCCTTCATGGCCTCTCCCCTATTCTATTTACCTTAAAAATATATCACATTTTTACTGCAAAAAAAAAGCGCCCCTGGACGACTGAACTGCCCGGAGCGTTTTTCTTCTTTCCAGTCAAGATGCCTCACCCTTTTTTGAGCTGGGAAAAAAGCTTAATATTTTGATCAACCCTCTAACCAGTGGGCTTTTGATGCTTTCCTCCACACTGCTCAATCGGGACCTTGACTGTGCCAGTTCCTGCTGTAAAAATCTGAGTGATCTCTTGGCCTCTTCACTGTTTTCTAGGGACGTTTTCAGGTCATTGCTCAAAATGCTTATCTCTTCCATATGCCTCTTGTTTTCTAGGGCATGGCTTTCCACCGATTTTTCAAGCTTTTGTCTTAAGTCAACTATCTCGGACTGAAGCCCGGCCGTCTTTTCGGCGCTTCTATCCTTCAGCTCAGCCAGCCTTACTTTATTTTCACGGTCTTTCTCCTTGTACTGCTGCAGTTTGGTAAAAAGCGCCTCCAGGCTGGCCTGATTTTTATTCAGCACCTCCCTGTACCTTTCCCTCTCTCCCTCGGCCTCCCTGGCCCTTCTTACCCACAGCCTGCACTGGTGCAGTATGCTGCTGGCCTTAGACTCAAGCCTGGCCACATGCTCCCTGTACCTGTATATTTCCTTTTTTCTCAGGGAAAGCAACAGATCCTTTTCGGCCATCTGGGTCACCAGATAGTCGTGCTGCCCGGCCTCCTCCAATCTGGCCGCAAGCGCCGCGGCCACCTCTCTGTGGGCACAGCTGACCTCATAAACCTGCCTTTCTATGGACTCTGTTTTTTTCTTCCAGCGCAGTCTATCTCTCTGCCATTTTTCCCTCTGTCTGTTTACCGAAGATAAAAATCTTTTCATCATTCCCTCGTAGGCCACCTGGATCGAGGAACTGTAAGCCCATATCCCGTCGCCTATCTCTTCGAAATAGGGGAATTTTGTCAAAACCCCCTCCACCGCCTTTATGCCGGTCTCCCTCCAGGAATTGACTATCTCAAATATCTGCTGGGCGGACAACCCCCCCGGGTGCTTTTTGTGCGCCTTTATGACCAGCTGCTTTAATGAGTACTGGCCGGCCTCCACTTCCCATTCAGTGAGTCCCCACAGCCCGTTTTCCAGTTGAATGAACCTCCCGTCCGAAATAAGGCTGGCCTCTCCCGAGACAAGCGGCTTTGTTTTCTTTTTGTTTTTGGGGCCAAGGCCCGTTTTCAGCACCTCTTTCACGCTCACCGGCTGTTGCTTTCTCAACAGCAGCGAGTAGAACTGGTCGTTATCTCTGCCGCCCTCCAGGTTCAGACTCCACAGTCCTTTTTCATTATAATCAAAACAATGGTTTTGACGCAGGCACAACAGCACCTTCTCCTCAACCTGATCCTGGCTGTAGTCTCTTAACATCCTTCTGTGCACATGGGGAACCACTTCAGCCACAGAAAGCTCTTCAAAGAAAAAGAGTGTTTTCTTCAACACATCCGTAAGAGAATGAAGCTTACCACCCAAACCATCCACACCGTCCTTTTACTACTGTTAATGCATCTATAACACTTTTATTTTCACCATATATTACCATTTTCCTCTAGCTCTGGAAGGACTTTTTAGCAAAATATTCCTACAACATAATACAATGAAGTGTATTAATTGACTCCAAATAATAAGTTGAATTCATTATTGTGGCTGCTTGCCGGGTGGTTTATAATACAAGCAGAGGGTAATTTCAGGCAGGTCTTATAAAAGAGGTGATGGCATTGTCTGAAGCAGGCCGGGGAGTTACCGCCAGCCAGATAGCAAGCAACAAGGGCACTATAACAATCCGTGGGCCGGTTAGTGCCGATTACCTTGAAGCACTTGATATTGACGAAAACCTTAATAATTTCCGGAAAGCCAGCAAGCAGAAACAATCTTTAATTGGCATAACAAAATCAGATGAAGGCTTTATCCATATAGCCGTACATAATGATACACTGGTGGGATATGTGACCTTCCACCGCCCGGATGCCTACACCCGCTGGTACAGGCATCCCCTTATACTCGAGCTGGGCGCCATTGAGGTGAGCCCCCCGTGGAGAAAATACAAACTGGGCCGCAGCCTGCTGGCCCACGCCTTTTCCAACCCGATAACGGAAGACCGTATAGTTATCACCCTTGAATACTGCTGGCACTGGGATCTTGAAAACAGCAGTCTTACTATATGGCAGTACCAGAAGATGCTCACCGGACTTTTTGGCACGGTGGGACTGGAAAAGGTGCAGACAGACGATCCGGAAATACTGGAAAACCCGGCCAATGTCCTCATGGCCCGGGTTGGTAAAAATGTTTCCCCGGAAGACTTCGATACTTTTGAGAGGATGAGATTCGAAGGCCGCTTTATACAGTAGAACCAAGGGAAATAGAAAAAAACAGACCCCGGGCGGGCCTGTTTGCAAATTACCACCACTGCACAGGGTGGTTTGTTTATTTAATACTGTAATTGGGAGCTTCCTTGGTGATGGCAACATCATGGGGATGGCTTTCCCTTAGGCCGGCCGGTGTAATTCTCATAAACCGGGTATTTGTTTTCAGCTCAGCGAGATCCTTTGTGCCGCAGTACCCCATACCTGACCTGACGCCTCCCATCAACTGGAATACCGTTTCTGCCACCAGGCCCTTGTAGGGCACCCTGCCCTCAACACCTTCGGGGACAAGTTTTTTCTGGTCTTCCTGGAAATACCTGTCCTTGCTCCCCTCTTTCATGGCCCCCAGGGACCCCATGCCCCGGTATACCTTGTAGCTTCTGCCCTGGTATATTTCAATATCACCCGGGCTTTCCTCGGTGCCTGCAAAAAGGCTCCCTATCATTACCACATCGGCCCCCGCCGCCAGCGCCTTGGTTATATCCCCGGAGTACTTTATACCGCCGTCCCCTATTATTGGTATATCATACCTGACGGCCTCATTAGCGCATTCATATATGGCCGTTACCTGCGGCACACCGGCCCCGGCCACAACCCTGGTGGTGCAGATGGACCCGGGCCCTATGCCCACCTTCACACAGTCCGCCCCGGCCTGGGCAAGGTCTCTGACCCCACCGGCAGTAGCGACGTTTCCTGCTATAAGCTCAATATGGGGAAATTTTGATTTTATATTGTATACTGTATCCAGCACTCCCCTGCTGTGACCGTGGGAGGTGTCCACCACTATAACGTCGGCGCTGGCGTTTACAAGCGCCTCCACCCTGTCCATGGTGTCGTTGCTGACACCGACAGCGGCGGCCACCAAAAGCCTGCCCTTGAAATCCTTGGCCGAATTTGGATACTGCCTGGCTTTTTCAATATCCTTGATGGTTATCAGCCCGCAAAGGTTGAAGTCGTCGTCCACTATGGGAAGCTTCTCCACCTTATAATTCTGCAGTATTTCCTTGGCGTGCGCCAGGGTTGTTCCCACCGGCGCGGTAATCAGATTCTCTCTGGTCATAGCCATGCCTACCGGCTTGCTGAATTCTTTTTCGAACCGCAGGTCCCTGTTGGTCAGTATGCCTACCAGGCGGCCGTTCTCAGTCACCGGAACACCGGAAATCCGGTATCTTTCCATGAGCAGTAGGGCCTCACTGATGGGGCTTTCCGGAGAAAGGTAGATGGGGTCCGATATAACCCCATGCTCTGAGCGCTTTACCCGGTCTACCTCCAGGGCCTGCTTTTCTATGGTCATATTTTTGTGAATAACACCTATTCCGCCCTCCCTGGCGATGGCCACCGCCATTCTGTACTCGGTGACAGTATCCATTCCGGCGCTCATAATGGGGATGTTTAGCGCAATCCGCCTGGTCAGCCGGGTGGAAGTGTCCACATCCCTGGGAAGTATTTCAGAAGCGGCCGGGACAAGGAGAACATCGTCAAAGGTAAGCCCGACCCTGTTAAACTTGTCAGGAAACATAAAACCAACCTCCGTTGTTTTACCGTTTTTAGTATTTATCCTCTGCTTATTTAATTAGTAGAAAACCTTCTTCATTGGCGGCCCCTAATTTTTATTGGACTATTATAGCACAACGGCACAAAAAGTTGCCAGGAAATTTTTAATATATTCTACCGCATGTGAATTTTAAAGCTCCTGGCCGCCAGCCTGGCCAAAATTCCCCGGGTGAGAACTCTCCGGTAATATTTTCTCACCCCGGGAACCAGCACACTAAAGCCCAGTATATCGGTTATTATACCAGGAGTGATAAGCAACAGTCCCCCCATAAGTATCAGTATACCGTCTATTATCCTGTTTCCCGGCAGCCTGCCCGCCGACAGATCACTTTTTATTTCCGACACCGCCGACAGCCCCTGGGAGTGCGCCATGGCGGCTCCCAGGACACCGGGAATAACAATCAGGGCAATGGCGGGCCAGAATCCCACGCGGGAACCTATTTTAACCAGTATTAAAATTTCAATTACCGGGATAAGTATGAATAAACCAAGGAGCCTCAGCAAATTAACAACCTCCCGCCTGTCAGTCCTGGCCCATTATGGACCCCAGCCCTTTTCTCATAAAATGTTCTCTTAAGTGCTGTATAGTTTTTTCCGTGACTCCGAACTCTCCGGCCAGCTCCACATCAGACTTGTCGTATTTAATCCCGTAAATAAAACGATCAAAGTCTATGCCTATTTCTTCAGTGATCTGCTTAAGGCTGGGCTCTGTGCTCCAGGGAACCCTGGACCTTAGATATTCTTCCACTGCTTACCCCTCCCCGTCATTATATTTATTTATTATTCTGCTACGGTTTCCCCGGGTAAATCCCCTCTATTTTATTTTGTTATTATAAAAGAAATGACTTTATGATCCGCTACAAAATATAAGTAAATAGAGTTAAAATGGATATTTTAACAATAATAAAAAAAACCGCCTTGCAGACGGTGCCGTCCTTACAGACGACGGAATTCAGAATACAGAATTCAGAATCCAGAATGGTGAAGGCATTCCTTAACTGCATAACCACGTGGGGTGCATTTAATTTTAATATAAATTTCTCTGTAATCTCTGTGTCCTCTGTGGCTAATAGAGACCCGAGAGGTTTTCAGTGGATTTGCCCATGCCGCAAGCGGCACCATCAGCTAAAGAAATTATAGAGAATGCCCAACATCTGAATTCTGAATTCTGAATTCTGGATTCTGACCGCATAGGAATTTCAGTATAAGTATCAAATAACTTATGGAAGAAGGGTTATCATGGAATGGGTCCTGGTAAAAAATCTTAAGGATCACGTGGGCAGCGAGGTGGAACTGAGGGGCTGGGTTTACAACCAGCGGGCCTCGGGGAAAATAAGGTTTATTATCTTACGGGACGGGACCGGAACGGTACAGTGCGTGCTGGTAAAGGCTGAAAACCCCGGCCTGTTTGAAAAGGCCGCTGATCTTACCCAGGAGTCTTCAGTCATTCTGACCGGATCAATCCGGGAAGAGCCCAGGTCTCCCTCCGGGGTTGAAATAACCTTAAATTCATTCATAATAATAGGCCGGGCCGATCCTTATCCTATTACTCTGAAAGAGCACGGGGTTGACTTTCTTTCTGAGAACAGGCACCTGTGGATTCGGACTCCCAGGCAGTCGGCCATTTTGAGAATACGATCCACGGCGGAGCAGGCCTGCCGTGAATTCCTGCACGGCAGGGACTTTGTGCTGGCGGATTCGCCTATCATCACCCCGGCGGCCTGCGAGGGAACATCAACTCTTTTTGAAATAAGCTACCATGAGGAAAAGGCTTACCTGTCCCAGAGCGGCCAGCTGTACAATGAGGCCACCGCCATGGCCCTGAACAGAATTTTCTGCTTCGGGCCTACCTTCAGGGCCGAGAAGTCAAAAACCAGAAGGCACCTGATGGAATTCTGGATGCTGGAGGCCGAGGCCGCCTTTTTTGAATTTGAAGACAACCTGAAGCTGCAGGAGGAACTTGTTTTCCACCTGGTCCGCACTGTTCTTGACAGGCACAGCCAGGACCTCAGGCTGCTGAACAGAGATATAGAAAAGCTGGAGGCGGTATCGCTGCCCTTCCCCAGGGTGAGCTACACCGACGCGCTGAAACTGCTCATCTCTGAGGGCCATCAAATTCAGTGGGGAGAGGATTTCGGGGCACCCCAGGAAACAGCCATATCTGAAAAATACCAGTCGCCGGTCTTTATTACACACTTCCCAGCCGGCATCAAGGCCTTTTACATGGAGCCCGATCCCGCAAACCCGGAGGTTATACTGGGGGCTGACATGCTGGCGCCCGAGGGATACGGGGAAATAATAGGGGGTTCCCAAAGGATAAGCGATCCTGACCTGCTCAGGAAAAAGATTGCTGAGCACAATCTTCCGGTGGACACCTTCAGCTGGTACCTGGATTTGCGCAGGTACGGCACGGTTCCCCACTCTGGCTTCGGCCTCGGCATTGAAAGAACCGTGGCCTGGCTTTGCGGCATAGAGCATGTGAGGGAAGCCATACCGTTCCCCAGAACTCTTTACCGGATGTATCCCTAATAAACCGCCTTGCAGGCGGTGCCGTTTAATGGAAAGGGGACACACCTCTAATGGGAGCATGGTTACCGGGGTCGGAGGAATGTCCCCGATGAATAGACGGCGGAATCCAGAAGCCAGGAGACAGGAGCCAGAATAGTGAAGAATTCCTTATCCAGACACCCGGGGGCTCCTTTTTAAGCCACAGAGACCACAGAGCACACAGAGATTTTTTGAGCCCATCTTATAAGCTTTATTTAACGTATAAGAAATGCCTAAAATCATTCTGGCTTCTGGCTTCTGGCTTCTGGCTCCTGACTCCTGGCTTCCGACCGCATAGTAATTCAGTATAAGTTTTCTCACGGAGGTTTGCCTTGTCAACGGTACACATACTGGGAGCAGGCGCCAGCGCCGGCTACGACAGATCCTTCACCGGAATGCGGTGCCCCTCCGCCAAAAATTTTTTTAGCGTGGCCCAGGGCATTATCGGAGCCGACCTGGTAAAAAACCGTGAAAGCTTCAAAAACATTGTAAATTTCCTTAAAGAGTACTTTAATCTTTCCTTTTCCGACATAGAAGAGGCCGGGCTGGACATGCAGGATGTGCTGACCTTCCTGGACCTGGAGATTGATTACAGCGACAGTGAAGTAGAGCTGGATATGCTGAGGAGGGCCAGACATGAATTTATGAACCTCCTCACCATAACCTTCAACAATGTGCTGCAGGGTCCACCCTGTCCTTACCACGCCGCCCTGGCGGCCGGTCTGGGCGAAGGAGACGCCGTTATATCCTTTAACTATGACCTGCTGATGGACACAGCGCTTTTTCATAACAATCCCCTGTGGAACCCGGAAACCGGCTATGGATTTTTGGCCGCCTCCCGAGAGAACAGGCAGGTGGCCCCGTCAGCCGTGTATCTCCTAAAACCGCACGGGTCCTTTAACTGGATTTCCTGCAGCACCTGCGGAAATATTTATGTTCTGCCCCCCACCCAATCAGGAGTCCCGGTCAACTGTAACTCTCTCCGGTCTTTGGTACCGAATCACTCGGAACACCGGCTGGACAGGCTTATAATACCTCCTTCCCTGAAAAAAGACGTGCACGGAAGAGTAATGCAGCAGATATGGATGAAAGCCCACCAGGCCCTTAAAGACGCAGGCCGTATAGTAATCATTGGCTATTCCCTGCCGGCCGCCGACTTCCTGGTAAAGAGGCTTTTATACCGGTCAGTTTCCATAAATGGGAATCTGCGCGAGCTGGAGGTGGTGGACAGAAACAACAGTGAGTCCTCCAGCCCCCTCATTAAAAAATACAAACAGTTGTTATATAATTCCAAAAAACAGATAAAATTGGTTTATGATAAAAGAAATCTCAGTGAATACGCCGCCTGCCGGAAAATACACTAAAAAAACTATGAAATACTTATTTATAAGTGATAAAATACTTATAATGCTACGGATCCCTTTACCTGCATAAATTATTAAAAAGAAGGTGGGCAAATGATCCGTCTGTACATAAAGGGAATAGCGTATGACACCAACAGCAACCCCATAATACTTCTTTCCAATGAAGGGGATGATAAGGTGCTGCCTATCTGGGTAGGCATACTGGAGGCCCACGCTATTACCGTTGCCATAGAGGGAGCGCCCATTCAAAGGCCCATGACCTATGACCTGATCCATACCATGCTTAGCTGCCTTAAAGCCACTGTAAAAAGAGTGGTTATCAATGACCTGAAGGAAAACACCTTCTACGCCGAGCTGCACCTGGGAACCCCCGAAGGTGAAATGGTGGTTGACTCCAGGCCGTCAGACGCCATCGCCCTGGCCATAAAATCATCAGCCCCGGTTTTCCTTACTAAAAATCTGGTTGGAAACATGTTCAAAATAAAGGACCTTTTTGACGAGGAAATACGTGATGAGCTTGATAAGCTGTTTAATTCCGACATATTAAAGGAGCATAAAAAATCACTGCACTGATAAAAACTGACTGACTAACCCCCACCGGCCGGGCGGGGGGTTTTTTATTGATTATGCCCATGTGGATAATTTCCCAGGGGGTTAAGAAGGGGGATTTTCCCCTCATTGCGGGGTGAAGGACCGATAGTCCTGAGGAGCGGCAGCCCCTTCTTTATGGATATTTTATGGACTGCCGGGGAAAAATTAATTCATCCGGCCAAGAAGGGAGTGACATGCATGGAAAGGTCCGGGCCGCACAATGAATTCAACATTCCTGAAACCGTGGAAAACCTTCACCGCCCCCCGGGTTCGCCCAGGCCGAGGGAAATAAAATCCCAGAAGGCCCAACTGGAAAGCACTCACCAGCACGGCACCCAGAAAGACAGTAAACTGGGCATGGAATACAAAACAGGATTGAGAGAAAAAAAGGACTGAATTTTTCTTTTGGGCGGCAGGTGTATTAACAGGCCGGCTGTTGAAATATATTTTATATTGAGCTTTTTCGTGGTGATGTTATGAAATATTTTATAATTGTTTACCTTATTGTCATTGTGGTGCTTATCGCCGTGGTTCCGGTGAAACTTCTGACCTCTATCCAGTCGAAGTGCCCTGAATGCGGAGGTAATGTTTTTTATTCGAAAAAAAAGAAAGATTTTAGCTGCCCCCACTGCGGGGCGGCCATAATTCAAAACGGCGCACCGCTATCACAGCAGCAGCCCTGATAC
>JAMCVT010000015.1 GCA_023475565.1 Actinomycetota bacterium | reverse complement strand
TGCCGCCCCTGGGCTATAGCGCCCCACCCCGCAATTAAGGGGGAGTTCCCCCTTCTTAACCCCCCGGGGCAAAAATGCTTTTTAAGTCACTTTATTGCTTTAGCGCTTTAACGCGTCATATAGTTTCACACACCATAAAAAAACGCCCCAGAAGGCGGTGCCGCCTTAAAGACGGCGGGAAAAAGACATAATGTCGATACTATAGGAAAAAGGGTTTGGCCCCGTACTCAGAGCCCGGCATAAAAAATTCTGAATTCTGACAGGAAAGTAGTGCCTGCCAGCGGCAAAGGCTATTCACCGGTTCCGGAAACCGACAGCATACGGAAACCACACATTGCAAAAAAGGGGTCAAAGGTAAAGACCTCTGTTATGCCAAGCCTTTCCATTACCGCCACTGATGTGCCGTCAATATAGGTAATATGGCTGTCTCTCTCCAATATTATTTCCCTGGCCCTTTTTTCATCAGCCTCGCTCACCCTCTCAACAGGCCAGATGTTGTATCGAAGCCATGTGCGCCCTGCATCCGTGCCCACCGCGGCCAACAGTGCTGAAAAGATCTCGGCCAGTATAAAATTGGTAAGGAGGGGGGCTGCCCCCCTCCTCCTCATCTCCTTCAGTATTAAGCGGGCCTGCCTGTGAAACAAGTCGTCAGCATTGAGAAGAGCAACTACAGCCCCGGTGTCTACTAGGACTGCTTCCATTTGGACGCCTCCCTGATGGGGGTTACCTTATTTTCCACCCTGCTCTCCCGGGAACTCTCTTCCCCGTCACAGCTGTCATGAAACACACCCACCATATCCCAGATAGGATCGGCGTCACTCAGCGGCTTTTTGGAGTTAACCTTTTTCATAACCAGCTGGTCTTTTTCCAGGTAGATAGCTATATAAGATCCCTTGCCCAGGTTAAGACTGTCCCTTATTGACTTAGGCAGGGTCAGCTGCCCTTTGCTGGTAATTTTTGCCATTTGATTGTTCATTCCTCCACCTTGCACCCTTTCCTTCGTTGGGGACATTCCTGTATCGGGGACATTCCTGTCCTCAAAGGAATACCTCAGCTTCAGCAGGTGTGTCCCCTTTCCGCTTTCGGTGTGTCCCCTTTCCGCTTTCGGTGTGTCCCCTTTCCTTACTATATTCAAGTAAAAGCGGACTGGCAAGGGGGTATGATTATCAGGTTCTGTCGGAATACCCAAAAGTTTCTGGGGGTATCTGAAACGGAAAAACAGCCAACCATGGGCTGTTACCATATTGTATCATATATACCATAATATTACATAACCGGTTAATTGCCCGGCTCCCCTGGGATTAAAGGGGCGGCAAAAAAATCAGGGCTGTCGAAATATGCGGCGGACTAGCCTGCATTTTCCTCACCAACGGCAGAAATTCCCGCATCTCTGCCGCGCAGGGACAGTCTCATTTCAATTAAAACATCCCTCAGCTGGGCAGCCTTTTCAAACTCCAACATCCTGGCAGCCTCTTTCATTTCTTTTTCCAGCCTGGCGATCATGGTTTTCATTTCCTTCTTGGAAAGCTTGCCCCCTTTACCGGATACACCGTATGAC
Organism: Actinomycetota bacterium; assembly: GCA_023475565.1. Lineage (GTDB taxonomy): Bacteria > Bacillota > Desulfotomaculia > Desulfotomaculales > Desulfocucumaceae > BRHc4a. The sequence continues at coordinate 10,300 of JAMCVT010000015.1, read as the reverse complement.
GCTTTACCCTCGGCCACCCGGGTGGCCTCCAGCACATCCCTCACCGCCTTGCGGACTGTATGCGGTGTTATGCCGTTTTGCCTGTTAAACTCAAGCTGCCTGTTCCTTCTCCTTTCGGTCTCCCCTATGGCGCTCTTCATAGAGCCGGTCATTCTGTCGGCGTACATAATCACCTTGCCGCCGGCATTCCTGGCGGCCCTGCCTATGGTCTGTATAAGCGACCGCTCCGACCTGAGGTAGCCCTCCTTGTCGGCGTCCAGTATAGTCACCAGGCTTACCTCGGGCAGGTCCAGGCCCTCCCTCAGAAGATTTATGCCCACCAGCACGTCAAAAACCCCCAGGCGCAGGTCCCTTAGTATTTCCATCCTCTCCATGGTATTTATGTCGGAGTGCAGGTAGCGTACCTTTACGCCCATCTCCTTAAAATAACCGGTCAGGTCTTCGGCCATTTTCTTAGTCAGGGTGGTTATTAAAACCCTTTCCTCCTTCTCGACCCTCATCCTTATTTCACCCAGCAGGTCATCGATTTGCCCCCTGGTGGGGCGCACCGAAATCTCCGGGTCCACCAGTCCGGTGGGGCGTATAATCTGCTCCACCACCCGGGTGCTCTTTTCCATTTCATAGCCGGCCGGGGTGGCGGACACGTAAATAATCTGCTTTACCTTCCCCTCAAACTCGCTGAATTTTAAGGGCCGGTTGTCCAGGGCTGAAGGAAGCCGGAAGCCGTGCTCGATGAGTGACTGCTTGCGGGACTTGTCTCCCTCGTACATCCCTCCCAACTGGGGAACTGCCACGTGGGACTCATCTATAAACATAAGGAAGTCTTCCGGGAAAAAGTCCAGCAGGGTATAGGGCGGCTCACCGGGACTCCTTCCGGTAAGGTGCCTGGAGTAATTCTCAATACCGCTGCAGTAGCCCATCTCCATCATCATTTCAATGTCGTAATTGGTTCTCTGCTCCAGGCGCTGGGCCTCCAGCAGCCGGTCCCGGGACCTCAGGTAGAAAAGCCTTTCCTCCAGCTCCCCCTTAATGGTGATTACCGCCCTGTCCATCTTCTCCCGGGAAATAGCGTAGTGGCTGGCCGGAAATATAAAAACATGGTTCCTCCGACCCAGTATCTCCCCGGTAACCACATCAAATTCCAGTATGCGCTCCACCTCGTCGCCAAAAAAATCGACCCTTATAGCCTTTTCGGCAGTTGACACCGGGAATATTTCCACAACATCCCCCAGCACCCTGAATTTGCCCCGGTCGAAATTAATGTCGTTTCTTTCAAACTGTATATCCACCAGCTTTCTCAGCACAGAGTCCCGGTCGTACACACTCCCCTCCCGCAGGGACAGCACCAGGTCCCTGTACTCCACAGGGTCGCCCAGCCCGTATATACAGGAAACGCTGGCCACTATGATCACGTCCCGCCGCTCGAAGAGAGCGCTGGTGGCCGAGTGGCGCAGCTTGTCTATCTCGTCGTTTATGGAGGAGTCCTTTTCTATATAGGTGTCGGTCCGGGGAATATACGCCTCGGGCTGGTAGTAGTCATAATAGCTCACAAAATACTCCACCGCGTTGTGGGGAAAAAAATCCTTAAACTCCGAGCACAGCTGGGCCGCCAGCGTTTTATTGGGCGCCAGCACCAGGGTGGGCCTCTGCACCTGCTGTATCACCTGGGCCATGGTGTAGGTTTTCCCGCTGCCGGTGACACCCAGCAAAGTCTGGTGCCCGTGCCCGCTGTTTATTCCCTCCACCAGTTTTTCTATGGCCCCGGGCTGGTCCCCCCGGGGGGTAAATTCCGATACAAGGTTGAATTCCGGCATGGCTGCACTCCATCCCTTTCTTTGATACTTTAATTATAACAGAGTGCGCAAGCCTCTTAAACCTGGTAATTAAAAGAGCTGTCCTTTCGGACAGCCCCGGCATGCTGCTTTGGTCTATATTCTCTTGTTCTTCTTCATTAGATTGTAGACCATGGTGGCCGACTCCAGGTATTTCAGATTGGTTGTGGGAGAGAAGTTGTTGCCCTGCGAGGGGTCATCTGCGCTGACCGGTATTCCCACCATCAGCTTGGCTTGTGAAACCGCCATGACTGCGGGCCCGGCCCAACTGGATATAGTATTGTAATCTACGTACAGTTTCTGCAGGCCTGCGTTTACCTTGGTCTGGTCGTCCACCAGCTTTAAATTGGCCGCATTGGCTAGCACCGCCGCAGCCTCTTGCCTTGTAAGGGAAGCGCCAGGCCTGAAAGTGCCGCCGGCGTCCCCTCTCATTATTCCATAAGCCGCCGCCGTCTCAATATACAGGCGGTCATCTGCATTTACGGTATTTGTGTCACTGAATACCGGATCGCTAGGAATGCCCGGGAGGAGGGCAACTCCCATCCCCTTGACCACCATCTTGGCAAAATTGGCCCGGGTGGTATTATCGGTCAGGTTGTTGCCGTCAACCAGCGTCTCGTCAATCATTCCCTTGGCCACCAGGGGAGTAACCGAAAACTCCGCCCAGTCGGCATTGATGGCCCTGTTATATAGCGCCACGGCATAGCAGTGATTCTGGAGATCATAAATGGGGTCGGTTGTTATTATTCCGGATTTGGTCACTCCTCCCAGCAGTTCAGGATTGCTGAAATCCTCATCGTTAGCGTCACTTCTTATAATACAGAGCTTTGAATACTGCGACAGGGGAACTCCCGTGTCAAACTTAATGCTGAGAGTTGAGGGCTTGGATAACCTGTCGCTGTGCGTTGTATCTCCGGGTAAAACTTTGTAAACAGGGCTGACGCACGAATAGCTTTTCAAATCGCCCGGATTTTCACCAATATGCGTATTAACCCTGTCTTCAATGCTAATTGTTAAAACCGTATCGATAGTAGCCATGTCGGTAGAGCTGTCTTTATAATAATTGTTTTTACCCATGCTTAGTTTTATGGCGCTGTCAAAGGCGGTAATATTTCCGCCCTTGAAGACATTTTCTGTCCTGTAAAATGAGTCTCTTTCGCAATAATGGACATCAAATGATTTGTCCTCCAGGGTGCCGTTGCTGATGTCATCGGTTTCCACATAAATAGTGTTTACACCCTTTTGGATGAATTCCAGGTCCTGGTAGGTGAAGGTGTAGGTGGCCGACGAGACCGTATGGTCTGTTACTTGATGCAATGATCCAGAAAAACCAGTATGTATATGGTATACGGCATCTGTAGTAGTTACGCTGATGTCCTCTTGTCTATTGTAGGTGTAGATATCCTTAAACTCACTATTGCTGTATACCTCCTGATTGCCCACTTTTATGCTGATGATCTCACCTGCAGCTAAAACCGGCTGAACAGTCAAAGTCAGTATAAGTATAATAGCCAACAAGCTGGCAATACTCTTCCTCATTTGTAATAGCCTCCTTAAAGTATAAAATAGTCCTGGATTTTTTTAGTAGTACACCACTCCTGTCAGAACAAGTTTTTTAATTATTTGATTACATAGCAAATAAAAAGTCTCCTAATAATTTTCGACACAAAGGCCTTCTTCTTGAGTAAAATATAACATAATCATTATAAAATAGGCCCCGGGACCCATTTTCTACTGTCCTCCCTGCTGGCCCTGCTGCTCATTCTGGCTGCCTTGCCCGCCACCTACGGATTCTATTTTCTTTATCTCCCCGTTTATCTCAACCTCCATGGTTTTTCCGTCCTGGGTGGTTATGCGAAGCATGGTTTTTTTGCCCTGCCCGCCTTTTTCCTTTTCACCCTGCTCTCCGCCCTCCTTTTCGGATCCCTGCTTGTCTCCATCACCGCCCTGGCCTTCTCCGGAGTTTTCCGATCCGCCGGAACTGCCTGAATCGCTGCTTTCTTTCTTTTCCTTATTGCCTTCCAAATCTTTCCACTGCTGTTTCAGGAGAAACACGTTATCACTCCGAATAAGCCTTACCGGCGTTATCCGGGAGGGTACGGAATAGCTGCCGCTGGCAGTCTGCCCGTCGTACTGCCAGCGCCCGCCATTAACAAGGCTGATGGCGGCGTCAAGGGTGTACTGGCCCAGAAGGTCGGGCCTGGTATCTATTTCTGCGTCGTGCTCACCGGATTCCAGGGCTTTTGACGCCTTCTCGTCAGCCCCCACTCCTGCTGTCAGAACGCGGTTATTAATCCCCGCGTTTTTCAAAATTGCCGCCGCCGCTACAGCCAGCCTGCTGTCGGTAGCCAAAACCGCCTGAACACCGCTGCCAAGTCTGACCATCTCTTTTTGCAAAACCACCGGAACCTGTGCAGGGTCACCTTTAGGAACAGGCACTTCAGAAAGAAGGTTGACTTCACTGCTTCCCTTCAGTGAAGATCTGGCCGAGGCTGCAATTTCCCCGGACATAGAGTCAGACGGGTCACCGGTGAGAAGAATAGCGCCGATAGGAACTTTCCCCCCCAGTTGAGCCTCGGGCGGAACAGAAGCTCCGGCCTGGCCCTGTTGTCCCTGATCCAGTTGTTTCTGCTGACCCTGCCCCTGTTGACTCTGTTCAGTATTTTCTCCGGGATCCGGAGGGGCAGGAAGACCTGCGGCCTTCCTGCCCGCATTTATGGCAAATCCGGCCAACAACTGCCCGGCCAGGTTGTGGTCCGACGCCACATAGGCATCTGCCGGGGCATCAGCCGGAAGTCTTTCCAGCGCTATTACCTTTATGTTTTTTTCCACCAGGCCTCTCATCACTTCGGCGCCGGCAGACAGGTCTATAAACTGTACTATAGCTGCTTTTACCTTTTGATCCGCCAATTTCTCCAGCTGCTTTTTCTGCTTTTCGGGATCATTTTCAGCATCATACCACATAATTTCTACATTATCCTTTTTTTCCCTTCCTTCTATCACCTTTTTTATAATTTTATTGCCGTCCCTGTTCAAATCATCAAAGCACACCGCTATCTTCACAGGAGGAGAGAGAGGTTTCTTTTCCTCTTTTTTTCCGCAGCCCCATAGTAAAGAAATGCCCGCCGCAAGAGCCAAAATACGCAATGCTGCAGGAAGCCTCATCAATTTCACCCCCGTTAATACGCTTATACTGAAAGTCTTAATTATTTTAGTATGCTATTCCAGGGCATTAAATATTAAAAACCATCCCTCCCCGCCGCCGGTTATTTTGCAGCTGTATAAATCTTTTTTGGCCGGATGTTTTCAGGCGGTATAACATCCATTTAAAGGGTCATCCTAAAAAAACAAGGGGGTGCTGTAAAATGACTGCCAACAATATGTCCCGCAGAGAAAAGTACGATAACCTGGTGTTGAATTACAATTTCCCGTATTTGGGGGAGAAGGGGCCCGATCTGCCCGCGCCCAGCCTTGAAGACATCCGGGACTCGGAAAAAAGCGGCTATTTTTCAGCAGAAAAGGAAGAACGGTAAACCGCTCCCCTGGGGTATGCTAAAGAGCTAAAAAAGCAGACCGGCTGCCATCAGAAAGCTCACCCTTGAATGTGCAGTAATTAATAACATGAATTCCAAAGGTTAAGGAAATTTGGTATTTCCCTGGTTATTCTCTCTTGTGTTTTCTATGGGGCTTTATTACTTATACCCTTTACCCCTTATGCAGTGAGTACAAAAGCAATAATATCCTCAATACTTGTTATTTTAGGAGAAGCATCGTTCTGGCTTGGCGGTTTTATACTAGGGAAGGAAATTATTGTGAAATATAGAAAATATTTAAATCCGTTGCATTGGTTTAAAAAGAAAAATGACTCCATGTAAGAAGTCACATAGGCCGTTTGTCCCAGCCACACCGCCGCCCAAAGAGAAGGTGTTACCTCCAACCACCCGGCCCCGCCCTCCCCTCGACCAAAGCCAGGCGGCAGCTTATGCCGGCCATCAGGCAGCCACTTGGCTATCGTCCTTCCAGATAACACCCTTCATGCATGAATCGCTATAGGTCCCCGGTTTTTAGCCGGACAGGACCTGGTCTCTATTCTTTTCACCCCAATGGCTGCTAGGTAAAACGCATAAAAGGATTGTCCTATAAACCATAAAAATATCCTTTTTCTGTCCGGGGTTATTCTATCAGCCCTCAAAGGCGCATACATTGTAGCGGAGGGGATTAATATGAAAATTATGGAAAAAGTCCGGCACTGGCTTCTCTGCAGGCTGCTGCCGGACTATCCCGGGCAGCCCCAGCTGCTTACCCTGATCCATGGTTCTTTTAAGGAGTGGCAGACGGCTAAAAACCAGTTCAATTTCATTGAACCCGATCTGATTGACTACATGATATACAGGCTAAACGCTGCTGAGAGACACTACACAGCACTGCTTGCCCAGGCCAGGTCCGAGGGTCTGAAAGCCTGGCCCGACGAACTGAGAGGTGAGAGGCGGGAAGTTGGAAGTGAGTTTTAGCAGTAGGCGGAATAGTGCCCGGGGTCAACCAGTTCCCTGTATCTGTACACCACCTGCTTAAAATCCTTCCAGGCATCAGCCTTAAGAGAAGGGTTTCTCAAAAGGGCGGCCGGATGATAAGTGGGCATAACCCATATGCCGTCCCTTTCCAGCCAGCTGCCCCGGTCCCTTGTAATCCTGCCCCCGGGGTCAATGACCTCCTGAAGGGCGGTGGCCCCCAGCAGAACCATTATAACAGGGCTGATTATCCTTATCTGGGCGTCAAGGTTGGGCCTGCAGGCAGCCCTCTCTTCCCCGGAGGGGGCCCTGTTGCCCGGGGGCCTGCACTTTACGGTGTTCAGTATGTAAACGTGATCAAAACGCCCGAACCCGCATACCTCCAGTATTCTGTCCAGCAGCTGGCCGGCCTTGCCTACAAAGGGGCGGCCCAGCCTGTCTTCATCGGCCCCCGGCCCCTCACCGCAGATGACTATCCGGGCCGCCGGGTTCCCTTCCCCGAAAACCACTCCCCTGCATCCGCCCCGCAGTCCGCACCGGCTGCAGTTCTGCACCTTTTCCTCAAGCCGGCTTAATTCTTGTATACCGGAAAGGTCCCAGTAATCAGATTGCCCTAACACCGTAAAACCCCCGTTTCACTTTAAAAAAAGCTGCCGGTAAACACCCGGCAGCTTTTTTCGAAAGCTTATTCTTTTTCCAGAACAATTTTGTGGTCTACCAGGGCCAGTTCCGCAATTCTGGCCTTGACAATTTTACGGCGGCCAAAGATATCTTCCAGAACAAGACCTTCCTCGCTGGGAATTACCTTATCCACCATTTCCAGCAGGAGTTCCTCCTTGCCGTCTTTACGAAGGTAAGCATTTGCCTCGCACATTATTTATCACCTCCGGAATTCGCATAGGCGGTTTCCGATTTCCTTAAAATTATAGAATGGGCCGGAATAAGTGTCAACGTTTAAATTTTTTCCTCCATGAATCAATTACCCGGCGCAGCAGCCCCGGTGTGTTAATTTCAATATACCCCTCTATCTCCCCGGCGGCTACCGGAAGTATGCCCAGGGGTCTGGTTTTGTCCCCGCGGTGGGTTATACCACGCCTGTACACACGGCCTCCCGCAAGATACTCTATTTCCAGGGAGCCCGGCCGGCTTTCCACGGCATATCCCAGTTCCCGCCTTTCCCGCACCGGGATGCCGTTTACCGCCATAAGTATGTCTCCCGACCGGAGTCCCATTGTCCAGGCTGTGGAGTCCCGCAGCACATCCAGCACCTTTATACCCCTGTTGGAGGAGGCATAAAGGGGCCGGCCCGCCAGCTCTGTTTTTTTGCCCACGTAAATCACCAGCTCGTGTCCCAGCGGGGAAAAGAGTGCCGCCACCGGGGCCAGTGCCCGGAAGTACTGGGCCGTCACTGCCAGCGAAAGCAGGATCAGGCTGTATATGGCCAGGTAATACGCGGAAAGTCTGCTTTTTTCACGGGGATTCCGGGCAATGGCCAGATCTCCGTAACCCAGCCCGGCAACCACCGCAACCAGGGCGTAATTAAAATAAAGCTGTCCGCCGTCCCCCCCCGGTTTTATCAGAGGCCACCAGTGGGGCATATTACCGGCACCGGCGGGGGAAAGGGAAATCCCGGCCACCGTTAGGGCCACCAGTGGTATGGGCCAGAATTTCTGAAGGGTAAACCCCCCCACCATACCGGAGCCTGTTTTGAAAAAGGCGGGCACAGCCCCCAGATGTCCGCTGAAAAAAATCAAAAGGCTCTCCACCATGTGAAGAAGAGCAATAAGGGCCAGCAGCTGGTATATATTGACATGGGGCCAGCCGGTAATAATGGAGAAAAGACAAACAATTCCCCCGGCATAGGCAAGGCACAAAAACCTTGGACTGATAAGCATCAGGAGGCCCGCCACCAGCAGCAGCAGTATAAAAACAGACGAGGCGCCGGTAAGCGGCAGGCCGATAAATATTATAAGAATGCTGCCCGCCAGCCCTCCGGCAAGGCCGAAAAGAGTGGCGGCAAGGGTATCCCTCCAGACTCCCCCCGGCCTTTTGACTCCGAACATAGCTTCCCTGAGCGATTCCGACCGCCTGTACTGCAGGGCTACCAGAATAACCACCAGTCCCAGCACGGGCAAATACCCCGGGTCAACAAAAAGCAAAAAGTAGTTTTTAATTACTGCCCCAATGCTTACATCGGTCACAGGGCTCACACCCCATATACTTATTCTGGAATGCTATTCTGCCGGAGAGGCCGGGGGTGCTCCCGGATGGCCGGAGACCGGAGGTACTACCCTTTAGACTCTCCGACCGGCAGGTATTACCCTTGAGCCTGTCAGGCCGCCTTGTCCCGCATCTTCCGGCTTACTATATCAGTGGCCTTTTGCAGCTGGATGTCGGTACTGCCGGCAGCAGGTTCCACCGCCACATCCGGTTCAATACCCTTCTTGTTTATATCGTTCTTATTCGGTGTCAGATACCTGGCGGTGGTAAGCTTCAGACCGGCCCCGTTGCCCAGTTCAAACACCATCTGGACCACTCCCTTGCCAAAGGTCTTCTGGCCCACCAGCACCCCGTAGCCGGTGTCCTTTATGGCGCCGGCCACAATCTCCGCAGCGCTGGCGCTCCCGTCATTTACCAGCACCGCCAGGGGAAGGTTAAGACTGTTGCCGGCAGCCGGGTGCTCTTCAAGGCGCCCTCCCCTGTACTCAATGAAAACCACCGGGCCGGCGGGCACAAAGTTACTGGCCACCCTGACCGCAGACTTGAGCTCACCGCCGGGATTATTTCTCAAATCAAGCACTATGCCGCGCATACCCTCATCTTTCAGTTTATTTATCACTTCCCCCAGTTCTTCAGGGGTCTTTTCGGAAAACTGGGATATCAGAATATAGGCGATACTATTATTCAACATCTTTCCTTCCACTGTAGGCACCCTTATTTCCTGCCTGGTTATGGGCACATCGAAGGGCTCCTTGGTATTTGGCCTGATCAGAGTAAGTGTGACCTGGGTCCCCACCGGCCCCCGCATGAGCTGAACGGCAGTTTCAAGGTCTATTCCCTGCACTTCACGGCCGTCTATCTTGTATATCACATCACCCGGCTGAAGCCCTGATGTGTAGGCCGGAGTTCCGCTGTATGTCCGGGCCACCGTCAGATACTCTCCCTTCATGCCCACCAAAACCCCCAGCCCTCCGAAAGATCCCCTTATCTGCTCCTGGAGCTGCTTGTACGTCACGGGATCGAGGTAAGCGGAATAGGGGTCGTTCAGTGACTCTACAACTCCTTTAATGGCCCCGTCCACCATGGCATCATAGTTGGCCTTGTCCAGGTACTGGGTTTTTACCAGCACTATTACTTTTATAAGGTTGCCAAAGTGCTTATAGTTACTGGCGAACAGCCATCCAAACCCTACTATCACTGTGAAAATAATAACGGCAAGTACCGCAAAATAGCGTCCGCCGGTCCTGCCAAGCCCGTACCTGCTCAAAAAAATTAACTCCTTCCATCTTCTCCGGGCTCCCCGGATTATATAAAAATCTTTCCGGATTGATGACTACAGATTATTATACTATAAGTTTGTCCCGACAATTACAACAAATGTTTATAAAAAAGAGGGGCTATCGCCCCTATCTCTATTTAAGAAGGGGCAGCCGCCCCTCGGGACTACCGGTCCCTCACCCCGCACTAAAGTGTAAGGGGGACGCCCCCTTACCATCCCCACAGAAAATTATTTAGCATAATTTTCTATCTATAAATGCCTCTCTCCGGGAGACGCCTTATATTTGCCTGAATTAATGAATTGTATTACTTTAACACTTTAAAGCAGCATATACTTTCCTGGTGTATTAAAATTAAGTTGTGGATAAAAAAGTAGATTCCCCAGTGACTATGGAAATAGTGAAGTACCTTGCCGGGAACTTCAATAACCACCCTTTGAAAGGAGGTCCACGTCACATGGGG
>JAMCVT010000135.1 GCA_023475565.1 Actinomycetota bacterium | reverse complement strand
AATCCTCTGCCGCAGCCGAAAATCTATGTGAACATTTACGGTTAGTTCTTCTGCCGTTTTGTGAATGATGTTTTTGAGGAGCCGTGTGCGTGAATTGCGCTCGCACGGATCTGTGAGGAGCGAGGGCACAATTCCTAGACTCAGAGCTTGGGAGAGGCCCTTCTTACTCGACAATTTAATGCAATCCTTATCAGTTGTTTTTAGCTGGGCGTAGCATTAATGACTTGCGCAAACTCCGCGATCCGGCCCTTAAGGGACTACCCTTTCCGGATGGGTGTATACGTTTACCTTGTTTCCCCTGACAAAGCCGGCCACGGTTACCCCCAGGCTTTCAGCCATTTCTATGGCCAGGTCGGTGGGGGCCGACCGGGAGACTATTACAGGAACGCCCATCCTGGCTACCTTTATCAGTATTTCAGAGGAAATACGGCCGCTGATAACAATTATTTTATCCGCCAGGGAAATTTTGTTCAGGTAGCAGTGGCCGATTATCTTGTCAACGGCATTGTGCCTGCCAATATCCTCATAGTGGGCGATTATTCTTCCGAAATCGCAGAGGGCTGCCCCGTGGGCTCCACCCGTTGACCGGAAGAGGCCCGCCCTTTCCTCCAGCAGGGAGGCAAGGGCGGTGACTGACTCAACCTCTATTCTAAAGTCTCCCACTTCAAGGGGCTTAAGGTCTCTGGCGTCGTTAACAAAATAAAAGGAGGCCCGTCCCTTCCCGCAGCAGGTGGTTATATAACGCTTTAAAAAATTACCGGTGGCCGGGACGGGGTTGACCGTATCAACCCAAATAAATCCGTCGTCGTAATTTAATGTAATTTCCTTCAGGTCTCCGGGCCGGCGTAAAATGCCCTCGGAGCACAGGAAGCCGGCGGCCAGCTCTTCCAGGCCGTCGGGGGTACACACCAGGGTAGCCAGCTCTTCATCGTTTACGAAAATGGTAAAGGGAACTTCCCTTACCACCAGGTCCTCACAGGTTTCGGAGGTTTGCCCGTTATACCTTTTTACTTTAACAGGACGGGTCAGCTTCATCTAATTCCTCCAGAGGGTTTATTTTCCGGTATATTTATAGCCCGATAATTCTATTTTAACCGGGAGGCGGCAATATGTACAGGGTTGGGATACTAACGGCCAGCGACAAGGGGGCTGCCGGGCAGCGGGAGGACCTCAGCGCTGAGGCTATAAGAGAGATAATAGCCCGGCTGGGCTGGCGGGTGGATGTTTACAGGATTGTCCCCGATGACACTGAGGCTATAAAGGAAGCCCTGGTGGGCATGGCCGACAGGGACGGGGTGGACCTTATACTGACCACCGGGGGGACCGGATTTTCTCCCCGGGACAATACTCCGGAGGCCACCAGAGCGGTTATACAAAAGGAAGTGCCCGGGATACCCGAGGTGATGAGGGCCGAAAGCCTTAAAAAAACCCCCAGGGCTATGCTCAGCCGGGCTGCTGCAGGGATAAGACACAGGACACTGATTATAAATCTTCCGGGAAGCAGGAAGGCCGTGGTGGAGTGCCTGGAGGCCATTATAGAATCTCTGCCCCACGGGCTGGATATACTCACCGGCCAGGATGGGGAGTGTGCGGGACATCAAAATAATAGAAAGATTTAGTATAAAACCAAACCGGGAGGGGGAAAATATTTCTAGCAGGAGGACAATATTTTAAATACTGTTTAATGATGGTATAGAAAGAGAAATATAAAGGTAACTGGCCCTATTTTGGTCAAATCGCCCTAAAGGGGGGATTTTTGCATGTTACAGAAAGTTGCTTTTGAATTTCTCATTCTATATTATATTACTTGGGTATTAGCACTCAATAGAAGTGAGTGCTAACAAATACAGTAAAATTACCACTTAAAAGGAGGGTATTTATTGTGATTAGACCTTTAGGTGAAAGGGTAGTTGTAAAGCCCCTGCCCCTCGAGGAAGTTACCAAAGGAGGGATTGTTCTTCCGGATACTGTCAAGGAGAAGCCCCAGGAGGGCGAGGTCGTGGCAGTGGGCTCCGGCCGTTTGCTGGATAACGGGACAAGAGTGGCCATCGACCTGAAAGTGGGAGACAAAATTCTTTTCTCAAAATACGCCGGCAACGAAGTGAAAATAAGTGACGTTGAATACCTTATCATGCGCGAGGCTGACATACTCGGCGTAATTGAAAAATAAAAAGATTATTTTCCAATAAAAAGGAGGTTTTTGAAAATTGGCTGGTAAAGAAGTATTGTTCCGTGAAGATGCAAGGCGTGCCCTGGAACGGGGTGTAAACGCCCTGGCCGAAGCCGTAAAGGTTACCCTCGGCCCCAAGGGCCGCAATGTTGTGCTTGAGAAAAAGTTTGGCGCACCTATGATTACCAATGATGGTGTGACCATCGCCAGAGAAATCGAACTTACCGATCCATTTGAAAATATGGGAGCCCAACTGGTCAAGGAAGTGGCCACAAAAACCAACGATGTGGCCGGTGATGGCACCACCACTGCCACCGTTCTGGCCCAGGCCATCGTCCGTGAGGGCAGCAAAAACGTGGCTGCCGGCGCAAACCCCATGATTATCAAGCGTGGGATTGAAAAAGCCGTGGCCAAGGCGGTAGAAACCATCAAGGAAGCAGCAAAAACAGTGGAAAGCAAGTCCGCCATTGCTCAGGTCGCCTCTATATCGGCCAATGACTCCTCCATCGGTGACCTTATCGCGGATGCCATGGAAAAAGTGGGCAAGGACGGGGTTATTACCGTTGAAGAGTCCAAGGGAATGAGCACCACTTTGGAAGTTGTCGAGGGCATGAATTTCGACAGGGGCTACATCTCCGCCTACATGATTACCGATACCGATAAGATGGAAGCCATTTTAAACGATCCCTATGTACTTATTACCGATAAGAAAATTTCGGCCATTGCCGACCTGCTTCCGGTACTGGAAAAAGTGGTTCAGTCCGGCAAGCCTCTTCTGATTATTGCCGAGGATGTTGAGGGCGAGGCCATGGCCACCCTGGTTCTGAACAAGCTGCGCGGCACCATCCAGTGTGTTGCTGTTAAGGCCCCGGGATTCGGCGACCGCCGCAAGGCCATGCTGGAGGATATCGCTATTCTCACCAATGGCACCGTGATTACCGAGGATCTTGGACTAAAGCTGGATAAGGCCACCGTTGACATGCTGGGAACAGCCTCCAAGGTAAGGGTCAAGAAGGAAGAGACCATTATCGTGGGCGGAGCCGGGACCCAGGACAAGATTACCGCCCGGGTCAGCCAGATCAAGAAGCAAATCGAGGAAACCACCTCTGACTTTGACCGTGAGAAGCTGCAGGAGCGTCTGGCCAAGCTGGCCGGAGGCGTTGCGGTAATTCAGGTGGGTGCCGCCACCGAGGTCGAGCTGAAGGAGAAGAAACTCCGCATCGAGGATGCCCTCAACGCCACCAGGGCCGCTGTGGAGGAAGGAATCGTATCCGGCGGCGGTGTGGTCTATGTTCAGGCTATCTCTGCCATGGAAGGAATTGAGACCGACAGTCTTGATGAAAAAACCGGTGTGGACATCGTCCTCCGCGCCCTTGAAGAGCCCCTCCGCCAGATTGCCAACAACGCCGGCATGGAAGGTTCCGTGGTGGTGGAAAAGGTACGCAACTCTGCTTCCGGAGTAGGCTTCAACGCCCTGTCCGGCAAGTACTCCAACATGATTGAGGATGGCATCGTCGACCCGGCCAAAGTTACCCGCTCGGCCCTGCAGAACGCTGCCAGCATAGCTGCCATGATTCTTACCACCGAAACACTGGTGGCCGAGAAGCCCGATAAGGATAAGGATCCCATGGGAGGCATGGGAGGCATGGGCGGCATGGGCGGCGGAATGCCGATGATGTAAAATGCGCTAATACTGCGGAAGAGACCCCTTTAAAGAGGGGTCTCTTCTCATTTCCGGTCGGAATTCAGAATTCAGAAGTCAGGAGCCAGAATGGTTTGGGCATTCCTTATAAGTTATATAAGGCTGATTAGCTGGGCTTATAAATCCTGTGGCCTCTGTGTGCTCTGTGGCTTAAAAAGGACTTTAATTTTGGCATTCCCGATATTCTGGATTCTGGCTCCTGACTTCTGTATTCTGACCGGGAGTTAATACCCGTAAGCTATTTGTTTGACTTCGCTCTATGATGGTGGTAAATTAATTGGAAATAAACCGGAAACGGCAGGGGATGATGTTTTGAAGATAGCTGACAGCCTTACCGACCTGGTGGGGGGCACCCCGCTTTTAAGGCTGAATAATTTCGCCCGGGGGGCTGCGGCCGGCCTGGTGGCCAAGCTGGAGTATTTCAACCCCGGGGGCAGCGTAAAGGACAGGATAGCCCTGAACATGATCAGCAGGGCTGAGGAAAGAGGACTTTTAAACCGGGAAAGCGTCATTATTGAGCCCACCAGCGGCAATACCGGCATAGGGCTGGCCATGGTGTGCGCCTCAAGGGGATACCGGCTTATACTGACCATGCCCGAGACAATGAGCAAGGAAAGAAAGGATCTGTTAAGGGCCTATGGTGCTGAGCTAGTGCTGACACCCGGTGGGGAAGGAATTCCGGGGGCCATCAGGGCTGCCGGGGAACTTGCCGCCAAAACGCCGGGATCTTTTATGCCCGGCCAGTTTGATAGCCCGGATAACCCGGAGGCGCACAGTATTACCACTGCAGAGGAGATATGGAGGGACACCGGGGGAAAGGTGGACTTTTTTGTGGCCGGGGTGGGTACCGGCGGGACCGTTACCGGAGTGGGAAAAGTTTTAAAAGTGAAAAGGCAGGTAAAAATAATTGCCGTGGAGCCCCGGGAATCCAGCGTACTCTCCGGCGGTGCCCCGGGCCCCCACGGGATACAGGGGATAGGGGCCGGGTTTGTGCCCAGGGTGCTGGATACTGAGATACTGGACGGCATAGTCCGGGTTTCCTATGAAGAAGCTCAGAGTGCCGCCAGGAGGCTGGCCAGGGAAGAGGGCCTGCTGGTGGGAGTCTCCTCCGGGGCGGCGGCTCATGCTGCCCTCCAGATAGCCTGCAGAGAGGAAAACAGCGGCAAGATGGTGGTTGTTCTTTTTCCCGATACAGGGGAAAGGTATCTGTCCACCACGCTTTTTGCAGATTAGACACAAATGCCGCGAGTGGTACCATCAGAGGATGAAAATATAAGGAATGCCCAAACCATTCTGGCTTCGGACTTCTGAATTCTGTATTCCGACCGAATTTCAGTATAAGCGTCTTTTCAGGGTAGAATAGTTCGGGAAAAAATTATTGCGGGGGCTATCATGGGAAAAACAGTAATAGAGACTCGGGCCGGGTATATGGGCCTGGGGTGGACCGGGTCGGGGCTGGCGTTCCTGAACCTGCCGGCGCCCACCCTGTACGAAGCTGAAATGGAAATGAAACCGTATTTGGGAAACCGGTTTAAAGGGGTGACTTCAGTAAAAGAGGCCCCCGGGCCGTACTTTAGCCCTGAGCCGCTGGAAAGGGAGCTTAAAGCATATTTTGAGGGAAAGCCTGTGGACCTTTCCTTTCCGGTTGACTGGAGTTTTTATACCGACTTCCAGAGGAGAGTGCTCCAGCGGGTTTACTCAATTCCCTGGGGTGAGGTTTTGTCTTACGGCCAGGTGGGGATGGAAGTGGGAAGCCCCCGCGGGGCCAGGGCAGTAGGCGGGGCGGTGGGATCCAACCGGGTTCTCCTGATAATCCCCTGCCACAGGGTTATAGCCCACAACGGGATAGGCGGTTTCGGCGGAGGCCTGGAGAGGAAAAGGATGCTTTTGGGCATTGAAGGCATAAAAATTTGACAATCAGGCAGTTAAAGGATCATATAAGGCCAGCAGCCCTTTTTATTTTTGCCCCCAGTATTTATATACCTCAAACAGTTCGGGATTTTTTCCGTAGGCCAGGGATGCCAGCTCGGCCGGGGTTATATCTCTTGACCCGCGGCCGGGAAAGAGGTCGATATCCGCCTGGTAATAAACGGTGTCCACCATTGCCGAGCAGATAAGCCTTTCACCGGCTGCCATAAGGAGGTTAAAAGGTATATGGGGCTCCCCGTCCCTGAAAAGAATATCTTCCCTGGTCAATAATAATTTCATGGCCAGGTCAAGTATTTTAAAAAAATCATAGGCGGGAGGGTAATTAATGAAGTTCTGTATGCATACCTTCATCTTGCCGATATGGTAGGGTGTTTTAAAGTTTCCCGGCCAAAGCAGCCGGTGTCTAAAAACTGCAAAGGGCCTGGGACCGTTCAGGTAATGGTTATCGTAGTGCTGAAAACCAAACCTGTTCATTTCGGCAATTTTTCCCGGTTCAGTGCAAATGGCGGCGTGAGAGAAAAAGCTGTGGGTAAGTCCCTGTATTGTTTGGGAAAGTAAATTATCCCCGTGAACAAGCAGTATATCACCATACTGGCCCCACATTTTAAAATCACTCCCGGGTAAATAATTAATGGTAATTTTATGTTCTTTTTCATCGTTATGTATTAATACCTATAAATGATGGAAATAATAACTTAAAAAGGGGTTGGTTGTATGTCTTTCGAAATTTACAGACCGCGCGGTGAGCGAACTGAAAAAGTGCCCATAGTTTCACTTTCCAAATCTTCTATAGTACTTAACAATGTGGCAAGACAAAAAATAGGCACAAATAAAATTGAACTTGCCTATGACCGTGACACTAAAACGCTAAGGATAAAGGCAGTGGACGAGGGTGGCCTGGAAATGAGAAAAACCAAGGTCTTCGGTAAGGGCTTTTTCAATCATTTCGGAATCAATAAAAAAGGAAAGTACGAAGCCCGGTACGAACCTGGGGAAAATGCCCTGTACGCTAATCTAATGTGACATTCCCGCCCGTAATAACATACGGGCTCTATTTTTATACATCTTACGCGTGAAAAGTTAATAACGTGCTACTCCGTTGTGTATACATTAATTACTATTGACAAAAAGGCAGGAGGCTTAATTTAAACCACCCGGGCTGAGTAGAATATACTCAGGGAGGTGATGGTTATGAGCAAGCACAAGAACCATGTGGACAGGAGAAGAAACCTGATAGGAAACGCCATGGGGGAGCAGAGGTTAAAAGAAATGGAAAGGTGCAACAGGACATCGCCGGTCTATTCAGTGTGCTCAAGCACCGGTCAGAAGTTCGAGATATATAACCCCAACGTCAACAAGGGCAGGAGGGGCAAGGCCGCCCCACAGTACATTTAGAAACACCCGGGCGGTGCGGGGTTAGCCGCCTTTCCAGCGCCTATACCCGTTGACTTTGGGGTGCCCATGAGGTATCATATATAGTGCGCTTAGGAAAGTTTCATATTTCGCTGGTGTGGCTCAGTGGTAGAGCAGCGCATTCGTAATGCGCAGGCCGCCGGTTCGAATCCGGCCACCAGCTCCAGAAAGAATAGGGCCTCCGGGAGTTTATTCTACCGGAGGCCTGCTAATTTGCAAATATAAACTGTTTTCAGGGCCAACCAGTCATCATAATGGCCGATACCAGAAGTAACATATGAGGTTGGCTTTTAAAAAAGAGCGGGATTACGAGAAATAGGTAATTTCAGCTCTTTTTTGATATAATTAAAGCAACGTTTTAGCTATATCTGCCTACCGGGCTTTTTTAATAATATTTGGGAAAGAAGTAGACCGGTCAGGCAGATAAGGTGTGAACCTTGATTATCTAATCCGTCAGGTCTTAGTAAATCAAGGGTGGTCGGCAGGATATGTATAGAAAGGCAATATACGTAATGGCTGGAAAGGAATAAGCAAATGGGAAAAGTTCTTGCCATCAATATAAGTTCGGTAAGGGGAATTGAAAAAAGCAGTGTTGAGCAGGTAGAAGTTGTTGAAGGATGGGGCCTGAAGGGGGATGCCCATGGTGGTGACTGGGACGGGCAGGTAAGTATTTTCCCGGTAGAGTCCCTGGAAAAAGTGCCTCCGGAGAAAAAAGAGGAAGTATTAAAGGGCGGCTATACTGAAAACTTTACCATATCCGGCATTGATCCCGGCGATCTGGCCATTGGAAATTTTTTAGTTATCGGTGAGGCTGTTCTGAAGATTTTGCGTATAGGAAAGGACCAGTTCAAGGATTCCGGGCGTCCCTATATAGTCAGCCGTGAGGGCCGCTTCGGGCGGGTACTTAAAGGCGGACTGGCAAGTGTAGGGGATCCGGTATTTGTCCATGCATTCAGCATTACTTCTTTTCTGCAGTGTGTTGAGGAAGGAAAAACAGCGGTGACGCAGATATTTCTGGACGAGGGAATGGATCCTGATGCCAGGGATATCTACAATGCCACGGCCCTTATGCTGGCGGCCAGGAGCGGCCATACCCCTGTAGTGCGGCTTCTGCTGGATAAAGGCGCCGGTGTGAATGCCAAAAGTGCTGATGGTATAACAGCCCTAATGGTGGCCGCTTACATGGGACATGCCGGGATAGTGGAAATGCTGCTGGCTGCAGGTGGAGACGCGGGCATGCGGAGCGAAAGCGGGCTGACAGCCCTGTCACTGGCCCGGGAAGCAAATCATGAGGCTGTTGTGCAAATACTTGAGAGAAAATAGTCGGTGACCTTGTACTGGGAAAGACATAAGCCCGGATAAACTGGAATGGCTTATTAAACAAATAATACATGATTAGCTCTCAGTATTGTTGCCGGCCTGTTGGAGGATTTCCTCCAACGTTGCGCCAGCCATCCGCTCAAATTGGCTGCTGTCTACTGTTTTACCCTCTTTTTCCAGTATTTTATTTGATGTATAATGGGTTACCGCCTGCTGAGGGCCTTCACAGCCAGCAATGAGCAGTGCTTTTTACCCTCCGGAGCCCGCCCAGGTAATTTACCACCTCGTCATCAGTTAATTGTAATGCAAGATTAACCTCTTTTCCTTTTACAATCTCCGTAACCGCACTGGAGGTGGCTACCGCCCCAGCACACCCGTAAACTCTGAATAAATAGTTAATTTAACGTATGTCAAATACTCAAGGATCTTCTAAATATAAAATTGTCTAGATATTACCTAAAATTCATGATATATTGTAACAAAGAAACCAAGAAACCAAGAGACCAAATAAAAAATTTCAAAGAAAACAAGAATCCTTTTTTGGAAGGGTGGATATAATAATGGTAGTATGTATTGATAGGGAGTTGAGCCCTATGGAATCAAAAAGGATTAAAGTTTCAGAAAAAAGACAGATTACTATTCCTAAAAGTTTTTATGAGAAACTAAATTTAGGTGAAGAGGTAGAATGCATCTTTGATAAAGATCAAGGGGCTATTTTGATACGTCCGAGTGTTAGAGTAGATGATCTTAGTGAATTTATTTTGGCAGATCTAATAAGCCAAGGATATACCGGAATGGACCTTCTTAACGAATTTAAGCGCATGAAGAAGAAGGTAAAACCAGCAGTTGAGAGGATGATTGAAGAGGCTGATCGGGCAGCGGCCCAATTTAAAGGTACTGGCGATGATGAAATGAGAGAAATATTTGACGGCCTGGAGGACTGAGATGTTACCTGTTATCTTTCGTCCACCGGCAAAACAATACCTTAAAAAACTGAAGGACAAGCAGCTTAAAAGAAAATATATGGAGGCAATAACAGAAATACGCAAAAATCTGGAGATTGGTGGGTTTAAAAAAGGTGACCTTGCCGGAATACGTGGGTATGATATAAGCCATAATGGTGTGAATTATGAACTATCCTATCGCGTGGCAGTTAATGAGCAGGGGAAAGTTGTAGTCATTATAATGGCCGGGACCAGGGAAAATTTTTATGAAGCGTTAAAAAAATATTTAAAATAGCTCCATAGAACCCCGATTTTAAGGGGTTTATTTTTTGGATCAGGTATTCAATGAATGCTTTGATGTATAATAAAATGATTGGCATCAATAACGCATAGAGTGGAGTTTTTACTTTTATGAACCGGGAAAGGGAATCAGATGAGCATAAATTAGAAAACCCGCCAGGTTTCGACCCTATTTATCCGGATGCTCAGGATGAATATAATCCTCCCCGGCGCTCAATACTGTTTCGGCTGGCTGCCCTTTTTACAGTATTGGCTTTCACCAGCCTGATAACATTTACCTACTGGCCGGGTACCTATACACCTATAATGGAATTGGTTTCAAAGTCACAGCGCAATAAAAAGGATATTGACGGGCAGCTGCTTCAGGCAGTGGTAAAAATAAATGTGGTTTCCCGAGAAGAGGGATCCTCCTTTGCAGTTGGTCAGAAATCAGGCACAGGATTCAATATCAGCTCCAGTGGGCTAATAGTTACCAATTACCATGTTCTCCAGGATGCCTTAACTATAGCCGTTACTTTTCCTGACGGTAAGTTATACGGTACAGCCCAATGGTCCGGAAAACCGGAATATGATTTGGCTCTTATTACCTTAAACAAAGCAAACCTGCCCACCGTCCCCCTTAATATGACCAGGCCTCCGGCAGCCGGGGATCAGGTCAGGATAGTGGGCAATCCCCTGGGCCTTAACAATATCGTTATCAAAGGAGAGGTACAGCAGTATTTGACTGTGAAGGGGCAGAGAGTATTCAGTATAGCTGCCCCCATTTATCCCGGTAATAGCGGAAGCCCGGTCTACGACAGGGATGGAAAGGTTGTGGGCGTGGTATTCGGAACCTTGCGGGGGGATAAGGCTAAAGGCTCTGATTTGGGCCTGGCCGTGCCGATTACTGATATCCTAAAAGTTTGACCAGAAAGAATAATTACTAGCTAAATAATAATGTAGTAGAGTACTGGATTAGATAAAAAAAACTAAAGGGGAGTGGTGCCGTCATGAAATTTAAAGCGGTGCTGTTTGACCTGGACGGAACCCTTCTGGACACCATCCAGGACATTGCCGAATCTATGAATGAAGTGCTGGATATTTACAATTTTCCGGCTCACCCGGTGGAGGCCTACAATTATTTCGTAGGCAACGGGGTGGAGGAGCTTGCCCGCCGCGTTCTACCCGAAGGCTGCCGGGACCAGAAAACCGTCTCCGCCTGTGTGTCCGCCCTGCGCAGTGAATACGGCAGGCGGTGGCTTAATAATACCCGCCCCTATGAAGGGGTGCCGGAACTGCTGGATGCCCTGGTTGCCCGTGGCAGTAAGCTATCCGTGCTATCCAACAAACCGGATGACTTCACCAAAATAATGGTAGCCGGCCTGCTGCCCCGGTGGCCCTTTGAACCGGTGCTGGGAGCAAGGCCCTCAGTCCCCAAAAAACCGGATCCCGCAGGGGCACTGGAAATTGCCAGGCAGCTTTCCCTACCCCCTGAGGATTTCCTCTACCTGGGAGACACCGGCACCGACATGAAAACGGCCGGCGCCGCCGGAATGTACCCGGTGGGAGCACTTTGGGGGCTCCGGACCGCAGAGGAGCTTCAGTCGAACGGGGCCAGGATTATTATAAAAAAACCTGTGGAGCTGCTTGATATTCTCTCCTGAGAGAAAGATGTTTAAATGACAGCGCACCGGCACCATGGCGATGCCTGAGAGTGACCCTGTTATTTACTTGCTTCGGGCAGATGTTTATGCTTGCGTAACAATATGATGTAGTAGGTGACAAAATAAGCGAACATAACCACCAGAAGTGCGGCAGTCCATGGGTCGCAGACATAGCTGCCCATATTTTGCAAGTCACCTGTCTGTGTGTAGCCTCCCTGCAGTCCGCCCTGTCTCATCAGATTGTACATTTTTTCTCTTCTTCTTCCTTTAGCCTACGCCCCATAAAAAAGCACCTGATATGTTTTACCAAATGATGCCATATAACTAATATCCTGAATCCGTGACATCTTTGAGACAAATAATTTCCATATACAATAAATGGGTTTTTTTAGCCGAAGAGACTGGCATATTCTTTAATTTCCAAGATTTTTAGCTATACTAAATTCTCTCTTGTATAA
>JAMCVT010000106.1 GCA_023475565.1 Actinomycetota bacterium | reverse complement strand
TAACCAGGCGCACGGCTTCAACTTTAAATTCTTTGTTGTGCCTTTTACCAGTTAGACCCATTATGGACACCTCCATCATTTTGATTTTATCTCAGTTTGGCGTGTCCATCAATTCGGGTAAGGGTCAATGCACGCATAGTCCTATCAGCAAAAAGACCTTAAAGTGACATTTTTAGAGGGGGAGGGGTTTTAATCCAGGCGGACGTCCCGGAGGCTGAATACTGGCTCTTAGCGACAGAGCCTTACGGACTGCCGAGCTGGCTGCAGGACGCAGCCAGCAGCCGGAATCGACGTCATGGATGCGGCGTTGAAGGCGGTCGGCAGTCCGTTAGGCGACGAGCTTAGAGCCAGTTCCCCTTATGGGGACATTCCTGCCCACAAAGAAATACTCAATCTTCAGCAGGTGTGTCCCCTTTCCTTATAGGTCCGGGAGCATTGGATTCAAACCTCTCCACCGTCCCTATAGCGACCTCAGAGTGACCCCAAAGCTACCCGAATTGATAGTTTAAATCTTTTTTTAGACTACCGTTCGCTTTAGCGCTTTAAAGCGTCATATAGTTTCCTGAAGAATAAAAAAACGCCCGACAGGCGAAGGAAGCCGGAAGCCAGGAGCCAGAATAGGCAGGCCTTCATCACGGTTTCCTGTCTTATGTATCCTCACTGGGCGGTTTTTTGAGCCCTGCCTTTCTTAACGACCGAAGCAGGTGCACAATCCCCCTGGACCCAAAGAAAAGCCAGAACCCGAGGATGAGTTTAACAACTGAACCGGCAATTCCGGACATATTGGAAATGTACATCCCTTCCAATGAAAACATCTGTGTCTGACTCATGGCTATTATTGAAAACAGCTGCTGGACAAATTTAGGAAGGGCGTCTGACAGCGCTAAAACACCAACGGCGGAAAAGGCTATGGCCTGAACATCTTCAGCGCCGGCCGCCTTAACATCTTCGGAATGGGCTCCCACCATCCTCTGAGACATATATTCCGCCCTTATCCATAAGAAAACCCCCAGTACTGCCAGCAACACAAAGGGCACCAGAAAAGACAGGGCTGTATATAACATTTCCCTTATCCCGGCGTGCGCAAAAGATACAGGAAGCATACCTATAATGCCCGTATAGTTTATAGCCCATATAAATACATATATGGCCAGCACTTTGCACAAAAGCACGGCCAAGTACCTCCCCGACATTGACATCACCTTTTTGTATTTTATTCCAATTTTTATATCTTCTACCATAATGTTTTATTCCCTGCACCTCTTGCCTTATCATAATAAACGTAAACCTTTATTAATTAATAGGTTGACATTATCTCCTCCCCGGCATTATATTAAAAGTTAATTAACCCTGACGAAACTCTGCAAAGGACTGATACCATTTGGGTGCTGGCGTTTTTATTACCGGTACCGACACAGGGGTGGGCAAGACTGTCGTCACCGCAGGACTGCTGGCTGCCCTCAGAAAGTCGAACATAGATGTGGTGGCCTTCAAGCCGGTGCAAAGCGGGGCCTTACCGGGGGGCAGCGGCCTGACATCCCCCGATGCAACCTTTTACCTGAAGGCATCCCGGATTCGGGGCGGTGTTTCCGACTACAGCCTGTACTGCTTCGAACAGCCCTTCTCACCACACCTGGCGGCGGAAATGAGCGGGGTGGAGGTGAGCCCGAAGGTCATTATAACCAGGTGCCGGGATCTTCTGGCCCGTCATCAGGCGCTTCTGGTTGAAGGCGCCGGCGGGATTTGCGTCCCCCTGACCAGGTCAGGCTATACAGTAGCCGATCTGGCAAAAGACCTGGGTTTTCCCCTGGTGGTGGTGGCCAGGCCCACCCTGGGGACCATTAACCACACGGTGCTTACCATAAAGTACTCCCAGTCGGCAGGCCTGAAGGTGGCCGGTTTTATTTTCAACAGCCGGCAGCAGACGACAGATCCCCCGGGGAAAGACAATGCCCGGGTCATAAATGCCATGACCGGGGCGCCCATGCTTGGATGGCTGCCCCACCTGCCCGGACTGGACATGGACCGGGGAATCCCCGGTGATTTGGCTGAAGCAGCCGCGCAGCACCTGTGCTGGCGGGAGATTGGAGGGATGGTCCGGTGAATGTGACCAGGGAGCAGATGGAGATATGGGACAAGGAATATGTCTGGCATCCCTTCACCCAGATGAAGGAATACCGGGGTGAAAAACCACTGATCGTGGACCGGGGGGAGGGAAGCTTTCTTTTCGATATAGAAGGCAACCGCTATCTTGACGGAACATCCTCCCTCTGGGTGACCGTGCACGGTCACAAAAAAGAAGAAATAAATGCAGCCGTAAGGGAGCAATTGGACAGAGTGGCGCACAGCACCCTATTAGGGCTGGCCAATGTCCCCTCCATACTGCTGGCCAAAAAGCTGGTGGAAATCACACCTCCGGGCCTGAACAAGGTGTTTTATTCGGACAGCGGGGCCACCTCTGTGGAAATCGCCCTAAAGATCGCCTACCAGTACTGGCAGCAGCAGGGGCGGGAGGAATACCGGGCCAGGCACAAATTCATTTCTCTTACGGAAGCCTACCACGGCGACACTATCGGATCCGTCAGTGTGGGCGGCATGGAACTTTTTCACAGTAAGTTCAGGCCCCTGCTCTTTGAAACTCTGCACGCCCCGGCCCCTTATTGCTACCGCTGCCCTCTGGGGAAAAGCAGATCCGGCTGTGACACGGACTGCATAAAGGAATTGGAACAGCTGCTGGGCCGTCACCACCGGGAGGTGGCCGGGCTTGTGCTTGAACCTGCGGTACAGGGGGCCGCCGGCATACTGGTGGCCCCGGAAGGATATTTGACAGCGGCCGGCAGATTGTGCAGGAAATACAACGTACTGCTCATCGCCGACGAGGTGGCGGTCGGATTCGGCAGGACCGGCAGGATCTTCGCCTGTGAGCATGAAAATGTGACCCCCGACCTGATGTGCGTAGCCAAGGGCATCACCGGAGGTTACCTGCCGCTGGCTGCCACTTTGACCACTGACACCGTTTACAACGCCTTCCTGGGAGAAACGGATGAATATAAAACTTTCTACCACGGCCATACCTATACAGGCAATCCTCTGGCCTGCGCCGCCGCCCTGGCCAGCCTGGAACTTATTGAGAGAACAGACTTCATATCCGGAATGGGAGAGAAAATATCCTTTCTTTCCGGGGCCCTGGGGAGATTCTGGAACCTTAAACACGTGGGTGACATTAGGCAAAAGGGGATGATGGCGGGAATCGAGCTGGTTGAGGACCGTTCCGATAAAAAGCCGTACCCGGCCGGGGCCAACATCGGCCACCGGGTAATACTGGAGGCCAGGAAGAACGGCCTCATCATCAGGCCCCTGGGCAACGTTATAGTGCTCATGCCTGTGCTGTCCATGAGCCTTTCCGAACTGGAGGATATGGTCAACATCACCTACAGCGCCATAAAAACAGTGACGGAGTGACGGGGGACAACAAAATGCTGAATAAAATAGAAAAGAAAATACTGGCGGGGGGAGGGATAACCTTTGACGAGGCCCTGGCCCTGACCCGGTTTAAAGGCGAGGATATACTGGACCTGGTTTCAGCGGGCAACAGGGTTGCCAGGCATTTTAAGGGAAACAGTCTGGAGATCTGCTCCATAATAAACGCCAGGTCCCACGGCTGCAGTGAGGACTGCAGCTTTTGCGCCCAGTCTTACCGGTATAATGCCGGGGTTAGGCCATATCCCATGACCGCACCGGAAAAAATACTGGAACAGGCAATAAGCATGGAAAAAGCCGGGGCCGGGAGTTTTTCCATAGTTACCAGCGGCCGGGGTATCTCCGAAGGAGACCTGGACAAGGTAATCAGTGCCCTTATTCTTTTAAAAAAGGAAACCGGCCTGAAACTTTGCGCTTCCCTGGGGATAATTGATGAGCGGAAGGCTCTGCTGCTAAAAGAGGCGGGCTTAAGCATGTACCACCACAACCTGGAAAGCCCATCCACATTTTTTCCCTGGGTATGCACCACCCACACCTTTGAAGAGCGGGTTAACACGGTAAAAGCCGCCCAAAAGGCGGGACTCAGGGTGTGCTCCGGTGGGATTGTAGGGCTGGGGGAAACACCGGCCCAGAGGGTGGAACTGGCCTTTGCCATCCTTGACCTCGGTGTGGACTCGGTCCCGGTTAATTTCCTGCACCCGATAGCCGGTACCCCCCTGGAGCACAGGGAGCCCCCTCTTCCGCTGGCATGCCTGCAAACACTGGCCATCTTCCGCCTGGTGCTCCCCCAGTCGGTCATTCGCCTGTGCGGCGGACGAAAGGAAGGGCTGCGCAGTCTCCAGCCACTCGCCTTCATGGCCGGGGCCAACGGGGTCATGATAGGCGACTACCTGACCACCAAGGGGGAAGACCTGAAAAGGGACTTTCAGTTGTTTGCCGACCTGGGGCTGGTTCCCCGTTAGAGCCCCCGTCCGGCCCCCTGGTTTTTCAATAAATTTAGTTCGGGTCACTCCGCTCTTTTTATAACTATGCTGGCGTTGTGACCGCCAAATCCTGACGAATTAGAAATGGTAATGTTTAATTCTTTTTTTCTGGCCCGGTTGGGAACGTAATCAAGGTCGCACTGGGGATCATTTTTTTCATAATTTATGGTGGAAGGTATAAGGCCGCGCTTCATGGCCAGCAGGCAGATAATGAACTCCACCGCCCCGGCGGCCCCCAGCAGGTGGCCGGTCATGGATTTGGTGGAACTGACGGGAATCCGGTACGCTAAAGTCCCGAAAACCTTTTTAATCGCCAGAGTTTCACACCTGTCGTTAATAACCGTGGAGGTCCCGTGAGCGTTTATGTAATCCACAGCCTCCGGCCCTATGCCCGCTTCCCTGATGGCCTCATTCATGGCCCTGGCCACTCCCTCCCCATCCGGCGATGGAGCGGTGATATGGAAGGCATCACTGTTGAGGCCATATCCCGCCACCTCTCCGTAAATCCATGCGCTGCGGCTTTGGGCATGATCCAGTGTTTCCAGCACCACCACCCCGGCCCCCTCGCCCATCACGTAACCATCCCGACTCAGGTCAAAGGGGCGGCTGGCCCGCCGGGGATCGCCGTTGCGGGTGGACATAGCCCTATTGGCACAGGCCCCTGCAAACAGGCAGGGTGTCAGCGGGGCCTCGCAGCCGCCAGCGATAATCACATCGGCATCTCCCCGCTGCAGAATGCGGTAGGCGTTGCCAATGGCAATGGCCCCCGAGGCGCAGGCGGCCATCACAGACGCGCTGTAACCTCTGGCGCCCAGCATTACTGATATGGCCGCTGCCGCGGATGAGGGAAAATACTTGGCAAAAAGGTCGGGATTACAATCTCCTCCCCGACGGCCAATCTGGAACATCTCTTCAAGGGAGGACACCCCGCCTCTACCGGTGCCCATGATTACACCCACCCTCTGCGAATCTTCCTTTTCCATGGCCAGCCCGGAGTCCTCCACCGCCTCTTTCGCCGCCGCCAGGGCGAAATGGGCAAACCTTGCAGTCTGATCGACCAGGTAGCGAGGGAATATCCTATCGGTGCAAAAATCCTTAACCTCCCCGGCAATCCTGGTAGCATAAGCCGAAGCGTCAAAGGCGGTGACCGGGCCAATGCCGCTAATGCCCGCAAAAAGGCTTTCTTCAAATGACCTCATGCCAACGCCGGTAGGGGAGACTACCCCCAGGCCGGTAACCACTACCCTGTTCATAATGTCCGCCTCCTTACACCGCCCGGCAGTCCACGTTAAATACCTGCCCACTGATATACCCCGCCTCCTTGGAGGTCAGGTACGAAACCATTCCGGCGATTTCTTCAGGCCTGCAGGCGCGTCTCAGGGGTATCCGGTCCAGTATCCCGGCCCTGGCCCTTTCAGTCAGCCCCCCCGTCATGCCGGTTTCGGTAAAGCCCGGCGCCACCACGTTTACGGTGATTTGCCAGGGGGCCAGCTCCAGGGCCAGGGACTTAGAGAAGGCAATCACCCCCGCCTTGGCGGCCGCGTAATTGGCCTGCCCCTTCCGCCCTTGCTGGCCCACTATGGAGGAAATACTGATAATCCTTCCCCAGCGCTTCCGCTTCATAGTCTTTAGCACCGCTTTGCTGCAGTTGAACACACCCTTGAGATTGGTGCCCATCACCTCATCCCAGTCCTCTTCGGCCATGTTCTGCACCAGGGAGTCCCGGACGATACCGGCATTGTTGACCAGTATATCCGGCCCCCCGAACCTTTTTTCTATTTCCCCGACCATTTCGCCCACTTCACTGGAATCTCCCACATCAGCCTGTACCGCCAGCGCCCGGCCGCCCGATGCATTTATGGCATCAACCAGGTTACAGGCCGGCTCACGGCTTTTTTTATAGTTTAAGGCCACCGCATAGCCCTTCAGGGCCAGATCACAAGCAATGGCCGCCCCTATGCCGCGAGAGGCCCCGGTCACCAGGGCCACCCTGAAATAATCCCCCATAGTTTCATACCCCGCTTTTTTTACTCATCTGCAGCCCAACCCCGTCCACCAGCACAAAAAGCAAGTCCGCCTTGGCAATCACCGTTTCCCCCACCTTTGCCCGGCATCTTCTCCTGCCTATATTCATTTTCAACCCGGTAATCTCTGCCTCCACCCGTAATTCCGCACATGGCGGCACATTCCCGTAAAAGCGGGCATTATCAATACCCGCCAGCATGGTGATCTTCCCCCGGTGCTCAGGTAGGCTCAAAACAGCCACAGCCCCCACCTGGCCCATAACCTCCAGCACCAGTGTGCCTGGCATAGCTCTCTTGCCACCACCGCAGTCGGCCAAAAGGCAGCCGTCTTCCGATACCATTGTAAGTCCCACGGCTTTTTGACCCGGAACCAGTTCAATTATTTTATCCACCAGCAAAAAAGGCGGCCGGTGAGGAATTATCATCTCAATTTGCCATCTTTCCACCTTAGAGCAGCCCTTTCGTAAAATTGCGTTAAAAAAAACCTGTTCCAAACATGAACCGCTAACCCCGGCACTAGATAATTCCGGTATACCTTCCCTGCGTGGCAAAGGCCGAGAGCGCCTGTTCAAGATCTTCACGGGTATGGTTGGCCATAACCGTTACCCTGATCCTGCTGGTGCCCCTGGGCACCGCCGGAGGCCTGATTCCCACGGCAAAAATCCCTTCTTCCAGCAGAGTCTCCGCCAGGCGCATAGTCCCGGCCTCATCACCGATAACAACCGGAATTATTGGCGAATCCTCCTCCGGAACCCTGTAACCCAAGTTTTTTAGCCCTTCGCGAAGGTAACGGGCGTTACTCCAAAGCTGCGCCCTTATTTCCGGCTGCCTCTCCACTATGCGCAGGGCGGCCAGGGCCGCGCCCATGGAGGCCGGTGGCGGAGCGGTAGAAAAAATGAAGCTCCTGGCTCTGTTCACCAGGTAATCAATTAGCTTCCCATTCCCGGCCACGTATCCCCCAACGCTGCCCAGCGCCTTGCTCAAAGTCCCCATCTGCACCTGCACCCTGCCCTCCAGCCCGAAATGATCGACGGTGCCTGCCCCCCTGCTGCCGTATACACCGGTGGCGTGGGCGTCATCCACCATCACAATGGCGCCGTACCTTTCCGCCAGGGCCACTATGTCCGGCAGCGGAGCCAGATCCCCGTCCATGCTGAATACTCCGTCGGTGACAATCAGCCGGCGGCGGCAGCCACTGGCCTGCTTAAGCTTCCTTTCCAGTTGATCCATGTCCCTGTGGCGGTAGACCAGAAACTGTGCCCGGCTGAGCCGGCAGCCATCTATTATGCTGGCGTGGTTCAAAAAATCCCCCAGCACCGCATCCACACTGCCCACCAGCGCCTGGATCACCCCCAGGTTGGCAGCGTACCCGGACCCGAATACTATAGCCCCTTGCGTCCGCTTAAAACGGGCAATTTCCTGCTCCAGTTCCTCGTGCGGGTCGAAATTCCCCGTTGTCAGACGGGACCCCCCGGCCCCGGTCCCCCACCTATTGATGGCCTGCATGGCCGCTTCCTTCACTTCCGGGTGGCCGGTCAGCCCCAGATAGTTATTCGAAGAAAGGACCAGGCATTCCCTCCCCCCAATTACCATTCTGGTCTTATGAGGTCCGGACAGCCGGCGCAGCCGCCGGTACAGGCCCTTGCTTTTCAGTTCTCCCAGCTCTTCCGATAAAAAATCCATCCATTCAGTCACTCCCCGGTTATTGTTAACCATTTTTATATACATGGTTAACGTTTTAACTATCATTTTACCAGATCTTATTAAAACAGAACACTCCTTCTTAAAAAAGACAAATAACTTCCAGCCAGACCCCGGCCGGCCACCATCATAGCTACATGGGCAGCAGGTAAAAGCGCACCGGCCCGTAGCCGTTGGGGGCCATTGAGAAGCGCAGCACATGCCTGCCCTTCTCCCCTTCCGGGAATACCGCCACCACCCGCCCGCAGCCCTGGGGCCCAAGGGAGGAAAAGTCGGTATAATACTTGTTGTAATTGGGATTCTTTAGCTGAACGGTGTTTACCTTTCCGTCCAGCTCAAAGGTCATAATCTGGTTGTACAGGTCAACGGTTCCCGGGACCCCGGGCCAAACCGCCCCCTGCGCCACCAGGGCGGCCGGTCCGGTTACATTCAGGTTTACCGTGTAATCAACCCCGTAGTTGCCGCCATTTACACTCCGGCGGTCACTGCTGGAGGGGTCTTTTCCGTTGCGCAGACCGTCGTTGAGAAAAACATCCGGAACATAGCAGGGCAGCCCCGGGTCTTTTCCCTGGTCATATTCGCCCGCAGCCAGCGCAAAGCTTGCCGCCCTTCCTTCAGAAGATGAGAAGTCGACATCAAACTTTTTGGAAATTGCCTCCCCCTGGGGGCTGTCCGGGTAGCGTCCGGGGACAAAAAGCCCCCGCATATGGGCCTTTTCATTCTTTCCGGGAGACAGCACCCGCCCGGTTTTGGCGGCCTTGTCCAGAAAGGCGTTTATATCTGTGCGCAGGGGCACAATAAATGTTTTTACAGCCACTTTTTCTCCGGGCCTGAAGTCTACACTGCCCACCTGAAGCCCGCTGGCCGAATCATAAAATTTAAGGTCGTAAATACCGGTTATCCATCCCCGGGGGCCTACATCCCCTTTAACTATAACCCTGCCCCCCGGAGACATCCTGCCCAGGAGCACCGGCGGCATTTTTCCCGAAAGAAACCACTGCTGAACCGTCCAGTTGCCCACAGCAGATCCGAAATATTCCGGGTCCCGGCTTCCCGGCTTTACCGGGGCGGCGTCCTCAATGAAAAGGTACTTGCCGTCCGGGGCGCGGTTAACCCCCAGGGCGCCCCTTTCGGCATAAACATCCAGCTTCATGCCGGTCCTGTTTTCCAGGCAGAATCCGGCGGTGGCCGGAGTATTCCTGCCAGGGCGCTTTGACCAGTCAATCAGCAGGTTGAGATGGCTGAAAAGCACCCTCACCATGCCCGAGGGCGACATCACATCCTCAATGCTGCAGAGCACACCGGGCTCGGTGGGCATTTCCGGAACGTTGCTGAAAAAAAGGTAGTACCTCTCATCCAGGTCCAGCTTACGTCCGGCGCTCAGGGAAACCGCCGCGGAAAGCTCACCGGGCGGCAGGTCCTGGCCCACCTGGTACTGCTTCCTTGGATAGGCGGGCGGGGAGGAATCCGGTTCCCCCCGCAGGTATACCGGCAGTATAAGTATTACCGCCAGGGCCGGCAGCACAGACATAGCCACTATTAGAGCCTTATGGCTAATCAGGTCTTTCGGGAACATTTTTTTCAAGAACTTCCACCCTTTGCATATAAAAATTAAATTATTTATTCAACAAGGTGGCTGTTATTCCTCCTTCTTATAATTCAAGCTTCAGATCACCCGGAGGGCCGGGGCGTTTCTTGTCCCGTCCGGCCGACTTCCGGTCCCTGAATCCGGCCAGCACCACATACAGAGAGGGGACAACCACCAGCGTAAGGGCTGTGGAGAAAAGAAGCCCTGATATGATGGTCTTGGCGATGGGGGCCAGCAGGGGGTCGCCGAACAGGGCCAGGGGCAGAAGCCCCCCGGTGGCTGTGGCCGAGGTAAGCAGTATGGGCCTCAGCCTGGCCTCCCCGGCCCTGATGACGGCCTCCTTAAGCTCCAGGCCCGTCTGGCGTGATTTCTCTATGAAGTCTATGAGTACTATCCCATTCCGTACCACTATTCCGGCCAGGGCGATGGCGCCCATCATGGACACAAACCCCAGCGGGGTCCGGGTGATGAATAGTCCGATAAGGCTTCCGGCCACGGCCAGGTATACCGTGCTCATCACCAGCAGAGGGATGGTCAGGGAATAAAACTGCATGGCTATGAGAATCAGTATAAGGAAGAACACTATTATGGACAGCTTGCCCATATCTACAAAGATATCCGTCTGCTCGGAAAACTCCCCGCCCACATCCCAGCGGTAGCCTTCCGGAAGATCCAGGCTTTGCAGCACCGGCATTATATCGTTGGTCACCTCGGTGACAGTCCGGTCTTTGACCTCCCCGGTAATGTTCACCGACCTGGAAAGGTTGCGGTGCGGGATGGACTGAATACTGAAGGACGGCCTGGCGGAAGCTATCTCGGCAAGCGGTATCTGCCCGCCCGTGGCGTTAGGCACGGTCAGGCTGTTGAAGACCGTCATGGGATCTCCCCGGGATTTTTCCAGGTACAAATTGATGTCGATGAGATCCTTGCCGTTATCAAACTGGCTTATTTTTATGCCCTCGCTGACCAGGCGCAGTGTGCTGGACAAATCGGCATAGCTCACCAGCTTCTGGTCCATCATGGGTTTATTAACCTGGAATTCCAGGGTATGGCGGTCCAATCCGAAATCATCCTTTATGTCGTAGACCCCCGGTATTTTTGATACCCGGTTTTTTATATCCTCGGATATGGATCTCAGTTTTTCAATATCGTCCCCGTAGATATGTATCGATATGGGGTCGCCCACCGGAGGGCCTGTATTTATCACGGACGGAGTTATGGTGACCCCGGGGTGCATCATTTTAAACTCCTCCTGCCACCGGTCGGACACTTCTTCGGGAGTTGCCTTTTCCCGGTCCAGCTTTACCATCACCTGACCCCTGTTGGATGAAATATTGTCTACTGCAGTGCTGCCGCCGTACCACAGATCGGCCCTGGCCCCGGCGCAGGCGGCCACCGTCTTGACGCCGGGCTGCTTGGCCGCCCAGTCCTTTACTTCATTAACTAC
This sequence comes from Actinomycetota bacterium, assembly GCA_023475565.1. GTDB lineage: Bacteria > Bacillota > Desulfotomaculia > Desulfotomaculales > Desulfocucumaceae > BRHc4a. The sequence goes on along the minus strand of JAMCVT010000106.1, from coordinate 1,123 downwards.
CCTGTTGGTTTCTTCAATAGAGGTCCCCTGGGGCAGGCGAATACTGATAGGCAGTTCCTCCAGTTCTGCTGCCGGAAAAAGTTCCACCGGGGTAAAGGGTACCAGGAAGTAGGCCAGGGTTCCTATGGCCACCCCGATCAGCCCTGTTCTCAACGGGCGCTTCAGCATCCTCGGCATCAGTTTATCCGCATACCACCTGGTCAGGCTGACCAACTGCCTCCCCAAAAGGCCCGGCGGTTTTTCCCCGTTGCCGGAGGAATTGCTCCGGCGCTCGTACCAGTGCCTGAATATGGGGATAACCGTAAGGGACATCGCCATTGAGGCAAGCATGGTCATTATTATGATCACCGGCAGGGGGCGCATAAACTCCCCGGAGTTGCCGCGCAGGAACATCAGGGGCCCGAAGGAAAAAACCGTAGCCAGGGTGGCGGTAATGATGGATAGGGCAACCTCCCTGGCGCCGTTCACCGAGGCGTTAAAGGGAGCTTCCTTAAGCACCGACAGCCTCCGCTCAATATTGTCGTTAACCACCACGGCGTCATCCACCAGAATTCCCAGCACTATTATAAGGGCGTATATGGAAATGCTGTTTAAGGTAATACCCAAAGGCGGAAGAAATATTAGCCCGACAGCCATGGATATGGGTATGGCGAAGGCTATTATCACCGCCGTAATAAGGTTCAGCCCCAGGGTGCAGACAAACAGCACCGCGGCTATAGCGATAATCATTTCCCTTATAAGGTCGTCATAGGCATCCTTTACCCTCTGGCTCTGGGAAAACACCGGCTCCACCGAGGCCCACGTGGGAAGGGTTTTGGTCAAAATCTTCATCATATTGTCAACATTGGCCTGCAGGGAAGGAACATCGGTGCCTTTTTCCACTACAATGCCCAACACCATGGCGGGTTTCCCGTTGTGGTAGATGAATACCTCGTCCTCACCCTGGGAATGGTAGACCCTCCCGATGTCCTGCAGGTACACCGGAAAGCCGTCACCGGAGCGAGATACAATAACCCTGTTCAGAGCTTCAGGGCTGTAGGATTCAGGCAGTATAAGCTGGTAGGTACGTTCCCCCACATCAAAGTCTCCTATGGGGACCCTTTCATTTTCAGACTTCACCGCC
>JAMCVT010000124.1 GCA_023475565.1 Actinomycetota bacterium | reverse complement strand
CCATCAGGATTGAAGCGCTATTTAGGCTGGGGCGTGTTGGCGGTATAATTGCTGAAGATGCTTTAATACCGGAACAAAATAAATTCAGGATTTATAAGTGCGAAAAATAATCTTTTACTGCAGTCTACTCAACACTAACCCTTCCAGACTCCGCCACCCAGTATATTCTAAAAGGCATTGATTCCTGAAGCCACTTGACACGGGGGGGGCAGGCCCTTATAGGTGGGGAACCCGTCGGGCAGGCCCAGGGCGAGGGTGACATCGGGGTTTTCGTCGTGGTATAGAATCAAGTCAAATACTGCGCCTGAGAACCAGTGCCGGGCCTGGGTGTTGGGGCTGTTCTCAGGAAAGCCCTTAACGGATACCCACAGCTCCCTGCCGTCCGGGGATAGGGCGATAATGTCCTTGCCCGGTGCCCGGGATTCGGTGTCTGCCACCTGCGTATACCGTAGCCTTCGCTGACAAGGTGGGCGACCAGAGCGGCCTGGATGTTGCCCTCCCAGTACCAGGGGCGTGCATTGTTGACGCTTTCGCGGGCAGGTTCCTCTTTTTTAACTTCTGCTGGTTCTGGACTGGCAGTATTGCCAACTTCGGGACTCCAGTTGGTAATTTTGATTTTACCGCAGATACATGATCTGTTGTTGCCACGGCCAATGGCTCCATCGGCGGCCAGGGAATCACAAACTTGATAAGACACCTGCCGGGCGGTTAATTGGAAAACGGCTTGCCAAGCAATATTTTTAATGTTGGCACCGGAAAGGGGATTTCGGTAATGGAGATTATCGAAAAATCAGAAGCAATTACCGGGCATGCCCTTTCAGTGGAATACGAAGAGCGAAGGGCAGGAGATCCGCCCAGCCTGGTAGCTGATATTGAAGCTGTGAAAGGTGTTGTGGGCTGGGAGCCAATATACAGCAATCTGGAAACCATACTTTCCAGTGCGTGGCGCTGGCATAGCACTCATCCGAACGGGTATCGCCAATAGTCTATTCATCCGAGGGGCGTTTGAGGGGAGCAGTCATATGGTGGCTTTCAAAAAGCAAATACTCAGGATAGGCTTGCTTCTATTGCTATTGTCAGCAGCATTGTTATGCGTTTATACAGTATTCAATTATAACAATAACACTGCCCCAATCCAAAGCAGAATTGGACCCGGCAATTCTTTGTCAGGTGAAATTTCCATTTACACAAAGTTATTTACATTCCCCAATCCTACTATTAGGATGGTTAAAAGCTATATGCCAGGGTCTACTCTACTTATTAAATGATGAGTAATTCTATTAAATCCTGCCATCAGTTCTTACTTATCCAGCGCCATCTCTTTAATTATCTTGAAAATGGCTCTTTTTTCTATGCGGGAGACATAGGACCGGGAGATGCCCAGCATCTTGGCTATTTCCCTCTGGGTCTTGCGGGTGCCGTCCAGGAGTCCGAAGCGCAGTTCCAGCACCTTGCGCTCCCTGGCCGAGAGGCCTTTTATCTTATCAAGCAGCCTTAGCTGCTCGAATTTGTTTTCCACTATCTCGGACACCACGTCGGCGTGGGTGCCCATTATGTCCAGAAGGGTGATTTCGTTCCCCTCCTTGTCTATGCCGATGGGGTCGTAGAGGGATACCTCGGACCTCATCTTTTTTATGAACCTTAAGTGCATGAGAATTTCATTTTCGATGCACCGGGCGGCGTAGGTGGCCAGGCGGGTGCCTTTTTCCGGGCAGTAGGTGTCTATGGCCTTGATGAGGCCTATGGTGCCTATGGAGATAAGGTCGTCAACATCCTCGCCGCTGCTGTCAAATTTCTTTACTATGTGGGCTACCAGCCGGAGATTGTGCTCGGTCAGTACGTGCCTGGCATTGGCATCCCCCTTGTTGAGGCGGGAAATGTATTCTGCCTCCTCTTTCTCAGAAAGAGGGTGGGGGAATGTATTGTTGGCTATATAAGATGTGAGCAGAAGAACTCCGTTGGTTACCGAGAGGATCATTAGGGTCCACAAGCTTCCAATCATGCGAAGGTCCTCCCCCCCTGGGTACTCAAATAATTCTATGGAAAAAACGCTGCTTTGGTGCCTGTCTGCTGATGGGTTGGTAGTGAGGGCCTATTAGAAAAGAAAGAGATAAATATCACAATTAAATTATGTATATATAGCTTGATAGAGGGTAATTAAGGATCATAGTTCAAAAAAAAGATAAAAACATGAAAATATTGTCATAAAAGCAGTTGAAATGTGTTAAAATTAATCTAAATGGTTTAAATCTATATAAAAAAAGGACAAATTTGTGTTTGTATAAGTGAAAACAAACACAACTAGATATAATTCCGTAGTGCAAATCTCATTTGAGGGGAGGTGTTTCAATACGGAGGAAGTTTTGATGCCGATGGCAGAGGAGAAAATAAATTCCCTGACAGTAATTTACGGATTTTATAAATTACTGTCCTCAGGCAGGCCGGATTATGAAAGTCTGGTGGATGAAGAGGTAAACAAATAGTTCTATTCTGTGGGAGAACATACTTTCAAAGAGGTATGGGGGGAATTATTCTTGTGGGAGTTCCTAAAAAAACATATTACTGCTGTTTTTTTAACCGTGGTTATCATGACAACGGCAATGGCGCTTGTAATTGTGTGGAAAATAAATAGTATAGAAAAGCAGATAGACGTCATTATGGTTCAAACGGATAAAATAATAACAATTTCCGATACAAAAGAGAACATCCTCCTCCAGATTACAGCCATGAACAACTATGCAATAACCGGAAAGGAAGAGTACCTTGAGCAGTTTCGCATATACACAGATATTAACAATAAAATGCAAACCGCTTTGATTGAAAAAATCAGGGATACAAGAAAACCCCTGGCCAGGGAGATGCACCAGGCATATGCTGAATATGTCAATATCTGTGAGACGAAAATTATCCCGGTGATAAAAGAAGGGGGAAAAACTCAGGAGTTTTTTGCCAGGGATATGATTGAAAGGCAGAAATCCTTAGTTGAAATGTCAACCAGAATTCAAAAATTGAGACAGGATGATACTGTCTCAATTCTGGAGGGAATTGTCAACAAAAGCAAAAATGCTTCCAGAACATCTGAATATTTTACCTTCCTGGGAATTTTACTTGGAGTTGCCCTGAGTTTCACTATAGGGCCAAGGTTTATCCGGGCTCATAAAATTAATGACGGTATTCTTAATACTACAAGAAATATTGCTATAACTATAGACGAGAAGGGTATTGTCACCTCTGTCAACCGTACAGCAGAGGTTTTTTTGGAAAAGCCCAGGGATTTTTGGATCAATAAAAAATTCAATGAAGTTATCGGAAGCGGCAAGGCCATTGATCTTGATTTACCGGTTGGGAGAATAATAAGCACAGGAATTGGAGTATGCAATCTGGAAAGGGTTTACACCTTTAGTGACGGCTGGCGCAGCACATTGAATGTTGACTGTCTGCCGATGCAAGACCGGATACCCAGTGGAGTCGTAATAGTGGCAAGGGATATTTCTGAAAGAAAAATACTGGAAGAAAAACTTTATGCAATGACCTTGCGGGACAGCCTCACCAACCTGTATAATCACGCTTATTTGAAGCGGAGGCTGAAAGAGGAAGTAGAAAAGAGTAAAGAAAAAGGTTATCCTCTTTCCTATATTCTCATGGATATTGACGATTTTAAGCTCTATAACGACAGGTTCGGCCATCTGGCCGGAGATGTATTACTTAAGGAGTTTGCCCAGGTACTGAAAAAATGCGTCAGGGATCATGATATAGTGGGCAGGTATGGCGGAGATGAGTTTACTGTAATACTGCCGAGGGCAGGGAGGTCCATAGCTCTTATGCTTGCTGAAAGGATACGGTCGACGGTGGAAAACCATTCTTTTGAGCATACTGGCCTTATGCAGGATTGCAATGTCACGGTAAGCGTCGGTGTAGCCGTTTATCCGGAAGACGCGTATAACAGTGAGGAGATAATCAGACTGGCGGACGAGGCCATGTACAGGTGCAAACAAAATAATAAGAATGGCGTCCAGATGTATTTTTCGGCACTTAAGGAGTTTCAGAAGGAGCTGAAGGGATCCGAAGAAGGCTATTTCCATATGATTCAAGTGCTCATGGGTGTTATTAACGCCAAGGACAGGGATACATATTTGCATCTTGAAAAGGTTGCCGAGTATGTAGAAGAAATTTGCAAGTTAATGGACCTTAGCGAAAAAGACATTAAGGATATAAAAGCGGCCGCCTTTTTGCACGATCTTGGGAAAATCGAGATACCACGCACCATATTAAACAAGAATGGACCCCTTAGCGAAAATGAGTGGGCTATAGTCAAGCAGCACCCCAATTGGGGGGCAAGCATGGTCTTATCAATGCAGAATCTGGACAGTGCAATTCCCCAGATTTTGCATCATCATGAGAGGTATGACGGTAAAGGATACCCTAATGGCATTCGGGGTGAGGAAATCCCCCTCGGGGCACGCATAATAGCAGTGGCGGACAGTTTTGACGCCTTGACCACTTCCCGGCCATACCGAAGCGCAAAAAGCAATGAGGAGGCACTGGAGGAAATATCCAGGCATAGTGGGACCCAGTTCGACCCCTTAATAGCTCAAATCTTTATTAATAGTTATAAAAAAGCAAAGAGGGGAATTCAAATATCTTAGAAGTTTTATAGTGCTCCCGGTAAACCGTCCAGGGGAAGGAGTTTATTGGCTTCGGGGAGAATGTATCTTAGATATCTGACTAAAAGAGCGGTGGTTGCAGTTGATAATGGTGCTGTACGGGATCGGTGAGTCCCGCCTGCTGATAGAGTCACTGAAAAATGAGGGTTTTAATGTTATTGCCGTGACCCGGACCGATTACGGGGGCAGCCTGGCCGGCATCAGCGGGGCTGATGCTGTGGTGGCCGCCCCTACCGAACCCGGCCGGATGGCCGGGATCATTTCAGATCTGGGGGTAAGGCAGGTGGTTGATGCCACGCACCCCTTTGCCAGTCCCCTTTCGGTGATAACCAGGGATATCTGTACATCTGAAGGAATCCCGTATATAAGGTTTGGGAGGGGGGAAACCGACCTTCCTGCCAGTCCTCTAGTGCACAGTGCGTATTCCTGGGAGGAGGCCGCCCTAAAGGCATCTTCCTTTGGGGACAGCGTTTTTCTGACCACCGGCAGCAACAGCCTGGAAATTTTTTTGAGGCACCGTGATCTTAAGGACAGAAGGATTGTGGTAAGGGTTATACCCGATCACAGGGTGATTAAAAAATGCCAGGACCTGGGGGTATCACCCAGGGATATAGTTGCCATGCAGGGTCCTTTTTCTGTAAAATTGAATAAGACGCTTTTTCAGGCATACAGGGCCGGTGTGGTGGTTACCCGGGACGGCGGCCCGTCCGGGGGGACTTACAACAAGGTAAGGGCGGCCACCGACCTTAATATTCCGGTGGTGATGATCCAAAGAGAAGCTCTTCCCGGCCCGGAATGTCACTATGATCTGGGGAAGCTTATGGAAGCGGTGAGGAAAAACACACTGACGCAACACGCCGGTGTGTGCAGGTATTATGATTAATTTGCTTTATCCCAAAATGTATGTGCCGTCGGTTACCCGCATAGACCCCGATGATCTTTTTGAAAAAGGTATCCGGTGCGTTCTTTTTGATCTCGACAATACGGTGGTTCCCAGGGATAAAAATGATGTCCCGCCGGAGGTGGCCCAGTGGCTGAACAGACTTACGGCCAGGGGAATAAAGGTCTGCGTGGTTTCCAACAACGGCCCGGAACGTATCGGCAGAATCCGGGGCATGGAGGCTGTTCCCTCGGTCACCCGGGCGGTAAAGCCCAGGAAGACCCCCTTTCGGAAGGCCATGATGATGCTGGGGATGACCCCCGGGGAGACCGCCGTGGTGGGGGACCAGATTTTCACCGACATCCTCGGGGGAAACAGGCTGGGCCTCTACACCATACTGGTGGCGCCCATGCCCGGAAAGGAGTACTGGGCCACCAAGCTTATCAACAGAAGGCTGGAAAGGCTGGTTCTGTGGAGGATCAGGCGGGATTACTCCGGAAAGGACTGTACCTGATATGTCGTGGATAAACGGAAAGACAAAAATATGCGGCATTTTCGGGTACCCGGTGGAGCACTCCTTCTCCCCGGCCATGCACAATGCCGCCTTTAAATATCTATCGCTGAACAGGGCCTATGTTCCCTTTCCGGTAAGGCCGGAAAACCTTGCTTACGCTGTAGAGGCGGTGAGGACCCTGGGCCTGGCCGGTGTCAACGTGACCGTTCCCCACAAGCAGGCGGTTACTGAATTTTTGGATGAGCTTTCCCCGGCGGCGCGCCTGTCGGGAGCGGTAAATACCATAGTCAATTCAGGGGGCGTGCTCACCGGACACAACACTGATGGTGAGGGCTTTATCCGGGCCCTTGGTGAAAGTGCCGGGAGCGAATATATAAAGGGGCCGGCTCTGATTATAGGCGCCGGCGGGGCCGCCAGGGCCGTGGCTGTGGCCCTGGCCCTTAACGGCACTGGGGAAATTGTTATTGCCAACAGGTCGGCGGAAAGGGCGGCGGAACTGTCCTCCCTGCTGGGGGGAAGCACCAGGTGCAGTGTTTCGGCACTGAAATGGGAGGGGCAGCCCGCAGAAGGAAGCCGGGAGCACCGGGAGTGGGCCGCTGTGTTGGGCCGGGTAAGTCTGTTGGTGCAGACCACCTCCCTGGGCATGCATCCGGCGGTGGACACTGTTCCCCCCATTCCTTACAATCTGGTTCATCCCGGCCAGGTGGCCGTTGACCTGGTATACAACCCCGCCAGCACCGGCTTTATGCAGAATTGCCGGGAGGCCGGGGCCGTTGTTTTCAACGGTATAGGCATGCTTCTGCACCAGGGGGCTATTGCCTTTGAGCTGTGGACCGGCCGGGAGGCCCCGGTGGATATTATGCGGGAAGCGTTAAAAAAGGAATTGGGAATTAGGAGTTAGGAATTGGGGGACAGGGCACAAAAAGCATACAGTCCAAGGCATTTGTGAAAGGAAAAGATTTAGGTTAGGGGCAATCCATAGCTAATTCCTAATCCCCAATTCCCAATTCCGAAGCAAGGGTGGAATGCATATGATAAAGTTTGTTACGGCGGGAGAATCACACGGCCCCGCCCTTACCGCTGTGGTGGAGAACCTCCCGTCGGGGATTCCGCTGACCGAGGAGTACATAAACCTCCAGCTGAAAAGAAGGCAGGGAGGATACGGCCGGGGGGGCCGCATGAAGATAGAGAGTGACCGGGCGGAGTTTCTTTCCGGCGTTCGGGGAGGATTTACCCTGGGCAGCCCGGTGGCCGTGAGAATTGAAAACAGGGACTGGGCCAACTGGTCAGCGGTAATGGGCCCGGGGCCCGGGGCACACACAGGGGAAAGGGTGGTCACCCGGCCCAGGCCCGGCCATGCCGACCTATCCGGGGCCATCAAGTACTGCCACCGGGATATAAGAAATGTTCTGGAAAGGGCCAGCGCCAGGGAAACCGCTGCCAGGGTGGCGGTGGGGTCCATGGCCCGGAGGCTTTTGGAAGAACTGGGTGTAAAAATAATGGGGGTGGTGGTGGGCATTGGTCCGGTTACCTCAAAAATGCCCGACCTTCCGCCGGAGGCGCTGGAGGAGCTGGTTGCCCGGTCGTCCCTAGGCTGTGCCGACCCTGGCGCCGAGGAGGCCATGAAGGCTGAAATAGACAGGGCCAGGGAGAGCGGGGATTCCCTGGGCGGGGTATTTGAGGTAAGGATATACGGTCTGCCCCCGGGCTTAGGAAGCTATACCTCCTGGGACAGGAAACTGGAAGGCAGGCTGGCCGGGGCTGTAATGAGCATTCAGGCCATCAAAGGGGTGGAAGTGGGGCTCGGCTTTGGGGCTGCCCGTCTCCCCGGGTCCCGGGTGCATGATGAAATATACCACTCAAAGGAGAGGGGCTTTTACAGGAAGACCAACAGGGCCGGGGGGATAGAGGGCGGCATGACCAACGGGGAGCCGGTGGTGCTAAGGGCCGCCATGAAGCCCATTCCCACCCTGTATAAACCTCTAAAAAGCGTGGACCTGGTTACCAAAGAGCCCTTTGAGGCCTCAGTGGAAAGGTCCGATGTGTGCGCTGTACAGGCGGCCTGCGTGGTGGGCGAGGCCGTGGCGGCCTGGGAGATAGCCGGGGCCTGCCTGGAAAAGTTCGGGGGCGACTGCCTTGAGGAAATAAAGTCCAGGTGGCTGGCCTATATTAAAAGGGCCAGAAGTTTTTAGCGTGGTGGGGTATTAGCCATGAGAAACATTGTATTTACGGGGTTCATGGCCACGGGCAAGACGTCCGTGGGGCGAATCGTGGCCCAAAGGCTGGGGCTTTCATTTGTGGACACCGATGATGAGATAGAGAGGGTTACCGGCAGAACGGTGCAGGAGATTTTTGAACGGTACGGCAGTATAAGGTTCAGATCCGAGGAGGCCCTGGTTATAAAAAAGCTTTCCCAAAGGGGGGGCCTTGTCATTGCCACCGGGGGAGGGGCGGTCTTAAACCCCGAAAATGTGTCCGTCCTTAAAAAGAACGGTGTGGTGGTACTGTTAAAAACCACTCCGGAAATAATACTGAGAAGGGTTAATTCCGGGCGGGGCCGGCCGCTGCTGGCCTGGGCCGAGGACATCGGGCAGCGCATAAAGGATCTTATGACCGAGCGTGAAGAGGTTTACGCCGGGTCCGCCGACCTGGAGGTGTTCACCTGTGAGGAAAGCAGGGAAGAGGTGGCCGCCATGGTGATTAATATGCTCAGGGAAAGGAAATATATTTAATGGGCAGGGTATTTATTGATCTGGGTCCCAGGAGCTATACCATACATATAGGGCAGGGTATTTTGGGGTCTCTTGGTGAGCTGGCGGGACAGATTTTCCGGAGCCCGAGGATAATGGTGGTGACCAACCCCACCGTGAACGGCCTTTACGGCAAAGCCGCCGCCAGGCAGCTGGAGAAGGCCGGTTTTGAGGTGCTATTGGCCGAAATACCGGACGGGGAGGAGTACAAGTCCCTGGCTTCGGCTGAAAAGCTTTATGATATGGCCTATTCAGGAGAGCTGGACCGGAAAACCCCGGTGCTGGCCCTGGGTGGGGGAGTGGTGGGGGACCTGGCCGGTTTTGTGGCCGCCACCTATCTGAGGGGGGTGCCTTTCATACAGGTGCCCACAACACTGCTGGCCCAGGTGGACAGCAGCGTGGGAGGCAAGGTGGCTGTGAACCACCCCCGGGGCAAAAACATAATAGGGGCCTTTTACCAGCCCTCTTTGGTGGTGGCCGATCTGTCCGCCCTGGGGACGCTGAGCGAGAGAGAAATAAGGGCCGGTATGGCGGAGGTTATAAAATACGGGGTGATTGAGGACGAAGGTTTTTTTCAGTGGCTGGAGGACAATATGGAAAAGGCCCTGAAACTTGATCCCGAAGTTCTGGAAAGGATCGTGACGGTTTCCTGCCGGATAAAGGCCGCTGTGGTACAGGAGGATGAAACGGAGCAGGGAAGGCGGGCCATACTGAATTATGGCCATACCGTGGGACACGCCGTGGAAGCCCTTACCGGCTACAGTCTGTACCGGCACGGGGAGGCGGTGGCCATAGGTATGGCGGCGGCGGCCAGGATGGCGGAGTACAGCGGGCTTATAGGCGCCCCGGAGAGAAAAAGGATAGAGTCACTCCTTTTGCGGGCCGGACTGCCGGTAGCCGTCCCACCCTCCCTGGACAGGAGAGAAATGATGGCGTCCATGAAGAGGGATAAAAAGGTTGTTTCATCCAGGCTCACCTTTGTCCTGCCCGAAGTCATTGGGAGGGTAAGAATAGTAAGGGATGTGGGAGAGGATATAATAAACTCAGGACTTTAATATATGGAAAAATGACTGTATTTAAACAGTCTGCCGGTTATATCGGCCGCAGGTGGCGCATAGGTATTTGTTAACAGCAATGCCAAAAGGTGCATTTGTGCCTTAAAATTCCCAAAGGGAGGCGCCGCCATGCGGTTTTATATTTTAAACAGGAGAAGTATAGGCAGTGCCCTGTTTTTGGCGGGGGCCGCCCTGCTGCTTTTTGTCAGCGGGATGATTATAATAAGAGATACCGAGACAGTAGTCTACAGCCATCCCATTTACCAGGGAAGCAGCCGTGACAAGGAGATTGCCCTTACTGTCAATGTCTTCTGGGGGGAGGAGCATATTCCTCAGATGCTGGATATATTGAAAGAGAATAATGTAAAGGCTACCTTTTACCTGGGGGGGACCTGGGTGAAGAAATTTCCGGAACTGGCCGCCCGGATAGCCCGGGAAGGCCATGAGATAGGCAGCCACGGCTATTCCCACCCCCACCCGGACCAGCTTTCCAAATCGGCCAACCTCCGTGATATACAAAAGGCCGAGGATATTATATACCAGGCCACCGGTATAAGGCCCAGGCTCTTTGCCCCTCCTTACGGTGAAAGGGGGCCGTCGGTGCTGCAGGCCGCCGATGAGGCTTCGTACACCACCATTCTCTGGTCGGTGGACACCATAGACTGGCAGCTGCCTCCTCCGGAGGTGGTTGTTGACCGGGTGGTTCAAAAGGCGCACAACGGGGCCATAGTGCTTATGCATCCTACGGCGCCTACTGTGAAAGCCCTTCCCCAGATTATACAAAAATTAAAAAAAGAGGGCTACCAGCTGGTTACTGTGCCAAAGCTGCTGGAAGGCCTGAATGCCGCGGAATCCGGCATAACGGAAAGTACGTCGGCCATGTGTGACCGTCCGTCCTTCTTTAAGCACACTGTATTTATTACTGCCCGGAGTGGCATTATAAATGGAAATAATGTTATTAAAAGGATTGTTTAAGCTCACTTTTCCTTTAAATTTGACGTAAATTAAAGGATAACTGTGAAAAATGGCGAAACTTCTATTTTAAATTGGGGAAATAAATAATTTTTGGGTAGGTGCCGCTTTGATCAATAAAATACTGCTTGATAACGGAGTCAACCTCCTTACTGAGGATATACCTCATGTAAGGTCTGTGGCCGTTGGCATCTGGGTGAATGTGGGTTCACGGGATGAGAATGAACCTGTGGCCGGGATATCACATTTTATCGAGCATCTTATGTTCAAGGGAACTGAAAATAGGACCGCCAAGGAGATAGCTGAAGCCCTTGATGCCGTGGGCGGGCAGCTTAATGCTTTTACCACCAAGGAGTATACCTGCTATTACGCCAAAGTTCTGGACGAACACTTTGAGCTGGCCCTGGATATACTTACGGACATGCTTTTCAATTCAAAGTTTGACAGTGCGGACATCGACAGGGAGCGTAATGTTATTATTGAAGAAATAAAAATGTACGAGGATACCCCTGACGAGCTGGTGCACGATGTTTTCGCCGGCACCATATGGGATGTGCACCCGCTGGGGCGCCCCATCATAGGCTATGCCGAGGTAATCAGGGATCTGAGCAGGGAGACCATTACTGACTATGTGGGCAGCCATTACGTCCCCGGCAACATTGTGGTAACGGTGGCCGGAAATATAAACCATGCTGCTGTAGCAGAGAAGATAAGCTCCATTTTTGAAAAAAGAAAGGGATCTGCCCGGCCCAGAATTATAGAACTGCCACAGCCCAAAAGGGAGATTACCTGCCGCAGCAAGGAAATCGAGCAGGTCCACCTTTGTGTGGGCGCTCCGGGACTTCCCCTGGATCACGAGCAGATATATGTTTTTCAGCTTGTCAACACCATTCTGGGCGGAGGGCTGAGCTCCCGTCTCTTCCAGGAGATAAGAGAGCAGAGAGGTCTTGTCTACTCAGTTTATTCATACCACAGCTCGTATCATGATGCCGGTCTTTTCTGCATCTACGCCGGCCTGTCCAAGGAAAACCTGAATCCCGCCCTGGAATTGATTTTTAAGGAGATAAAGGATATTCAGCAAAACGGTGTCACCGGCCAGGAGCTGAGGAGGGCCAAGGACCAGCTCAAGGGCAACCTGCTTTTAAGCCTGGAAAACGTCAACACCAGGATGAGCAGGCTTGGAAAATCCCAGCTGTACCTGGGCAAGGTGGTGCCTCCCGAGGAGATAGTGCTAAGGATTGAAAAGGTTACCGGCGATGAGATTCGGAAACTGGCCATGGAAAAGCTTGACCCCAACAATTTCGCCCTGGCCAGCGTAGGCCCCTGGGATGACTGCAAGGCCCTGGAAGAGGCAGTGAGCAAACTTCTTTAAATACTTATACTGATAGTCTATACTGTCGGAATCCAGAAGTCAGGAGCCAGAATCCAGAATGGTTTGAGCTTCCCCCGGAAAAATAGACACGGCAAATTGCGATTTTCTTCGGTTTTCACAGATTATCAAAAAGCAGCCGTGGCCGCCCTTGACATGGAGCCTCGCACCCGTGTTTCAGGGGGCCAAGAGGC
>JAMCVT010000147.1 GCA_023475565.1 Actinomycetota bacterium | reverse complement strand
TATAAAAACCGAGGTCGAACAGGTGGGGAACTGAATGTTTTTAAAACTTCACAAAGACAGGAGGGGGCAGGTCTTCATAGAGGCGCTGATAGTAATCCCCCTCCTGTTTATGATTTTTTGCTTCATCGTTGAAATGGGCTATCTCATGTACAACTGGGGGGTGATAAACTATTATGTCTGCAGCACTGCTGAAGCCTCCGCCACCAGGGGGCAGTTTACCGGTGAGGTGAGGGTCCAGCTGGCCGCAAAGGTAGCAGACTGGACAGTGAATGGTCAGGAATACAATTACGACGTTTCCGGAACCGCCCCGCCGGGCGCCCTTGATAGCAACACAGTATATATTTACGGCACCGGCATGGACACGCCGGTGCAAAGGGGTTCCTACATAAATGTGAACATCAGCTATCCCTGGCGCTTCAAATTCTTTATAATCGACAGCCTGATGAGCTATGTGGCAAGCGAAGAAAGTATGCGTCTCAAGGTTAATGCCGTCGCCCAAAGCGAGGTGTTTATAGAATGAGAAAATTTCTAAATGACCAGAGAGGGTCGGCCTATATACTGGCCCTCCTCATGGTCATATGTTTTTTTTCGGTAACAGCCCTGGTCACCGATGTGGGTGAGCATTTCTGCATTAAGGTGGCGGTAAAAAACAAGCTTAACCTGGCAGCGAGAAGCGCGGCGGCCCAGATCGATGAGGAAGAGCTAAAGAATGCCGGCCTTGTCATCGACGAGGCCAGGGCAGCCCAGACCTTTTACGATACCCTTAAAATAAATTTGCTGCTGGACGATAGCCTGAATCCCCTTACAGGGTCGATGCTTAATTCCGGCCCGGTGCAGGTTGCTTATTTTAAGGTGGTCAAGCCGGAGGAGATTCCGTTTACCTATACCTTTAACGGCTTTACCGAAACAATAAACATGGTTTCGGTAGTGGCGGTGATTAGCTTTCCGGTAAAAAGCGGAGCATTTTCAAAGCTGGCCGGCCTGCCGGAGGAAACCACCATGTACTGCCATGTCACGGCAGGGCCGGAGCTGATCAGCAGACCGGTGGATCAAATTTAATCATTTATGCGGGAGGTTTTAATGTGATGAAAAAATGCATTACTCTGGGATTGTTGTTAATAATTCTATTGTGCTTCGCCCCAAGTGCATTTGCAGCATCGTATACCTATTATTTAGGTGATTGTTATGGTAATTATAATCGAAGGTCATATACTGTATCAAATATTGATTTGATGGGTTTAAATAAAACACACGGGTTTACTCAGAAGATAATTGGAACTGTGTCATCTACTCTTTCTAGTAATTATTATCATTTTACTTTAACTTATAATTTACCTGACGATGGTTCTACATGGCAAATTGTTGGATCCGTAAATATGGTATCATACGAATACTCCACCGAAGGATATGTCGCCATGAATTTCTTTGCTATGCCTGTTAATGACACAAAAAATACCTCAGGGACGTTCACGGGTGTATCGATAAAAACAGCTACAGACGCGGCTAATGCAGCAAACACAGCGGCCGGGCAGGCAAAAATTTCTGCCGATACAGCCAGCACGAGAGCTTTAAATGCCTATAACTCAGTATATAACGCCAACGGCAACACCATCACAGCCGTAAGGGATGGCAGCGGTACAGTATTGTCGGAGGCCCGGCAAGCAAAGACCAATGCATCAAATGCCGGCACGTATGCTTCCCAGGCAAGCACAAACGCGCTGAATGCGTATAATACAGCCCAAACGGTAAACACAAAAATTGATTCACTGTCCACCGCGGTAACCAACATACAAAATAATATAGGGTTGGATACCTCACCGCCGGTAGTTCAAATAGCCACAGTGTCAGGGGCACTGGCCACCTCCGGGAACTCAATAAGCGCAGTGGTAAATGTCAGCGATAACGTGAGCACAGCCTTTGAGTACAGCCTTAACGGAACTGTATATCAGTCTTTGCCGGCTAACGGGGTGGTGAGCCTGCCAATAAGCGCACCAGGCGCCAACCTCATTACAGTGTGGGTGAAGGATGGGGCAGGCAATGTCGGCAGAAATTCAATAACCATAAGAAAGCTTTAAGTCTTATTAAAATCCGGATAAGTTCCGGTTTTTTCCTTTTTATAGAGGGGGGATGAGTTTGAAGAAAGCGCTGCTATGGTTGTTTTGTATTCTGGCAGCAGCAGGCTGCTCAAATATAAGCAGGTCCACGGGCGGCAATGGACTTGAAAAAGAATTATATCCAGTGGTGGACAGTTACCTGGAAAACGCTGCGGCCGGAAACTGGCAGGAGGTATATAAAACCCTGACCGGGGAGGCCCTGGTCAGGGCAAAGGCCAATGCGGGACAGGCAACGGTTGACGGGAAAATAATCTCTACAAAATATAATGTTATCCGGGTAAGCGGCCATCTCGCAAAAGTGGATGCAGATTTCACCAAAAGCACCGGTGACGGGTTTGACAGGCTTGCTTACACCTTCTGCCTGATCCGTTCCGGAGACAAGTGGCTTATATACAAAACCACCTGGGGCGAGTACCTGCATGACGATCTAATGCCCGGTCAGCTCCCGGCGGAAACAGCCGTCGCCATCAGGGCATACCTGGAGATGCCCTATGCGGATAAAAGGGCCAAGGATCATATATACCTGACCGGCAAGCTCCTTAAGGACTCGGAAAAATCCAAAGTTTTGCCTGTGGACGCAAAGACATACGGGGTGCTGCAGAGAACGGTAACGATGGTAAAAAGCCTTGAATGCCTTGGAATCTCAGATGATTATGCAGTGGTAAAGGCCGCCTGCAGCGTTGCAAGGGACGGAGCTGAAAAACAGGCACTGTTTCTTATTGATGCGGTACTGGTAAATGGGTCCTGGAAGATAGCCGGTATAGAAGAAATATAAGGGGGAGGTGACAGGTCTGCTTGAGGAAGCTAATTATAATATTTTCAGTTATTTTTATGTGTTTGGTATTTTCCTTACCGGTATTTGCTGAAGTTGTCCTGGATGACAGTTTTACAGACACATCCCAGGTGGACCTGACCAGAACCTCAGCCAGGGTGGATACTGTCAATCATTGCGTCCTTCTTCCAGAAAGGTCTCTGGCCAGTGCGGTGGATATGCTGAAAAACAGTCTAGGCTACGCCGTAGCTTCAAATAGCGGAATCACTCTGTATGAACTGGATGACGCTACCGGGACTATTGAAGCCAACCCGGAGTTTGCCTGCCCCTGGGCCACCGATGCCACCGGGGTTTCCCTGCGCCAGGACAATCTCAATATATGGGCCATTACCGAGGATAGTGTGGCCTATTATAAGTATAACGGAACGGGCATGAGCAACGACCCGGCCCTTAAAATGTCCGGGCTAAACAGTGTTCTGTCGGTGGCGGCCTTTAAAAATAAAGAATCCGCCCTGGTTTTGCAGGCGGACGGTAATCTGGCCAGGATAACCCGGTACGACGCCGGGGGAAGCCTTAACCCGTCACTTGTTATCGAGCCCGGTGTTTCCGATCCCGTTGCGGTGTCCATGGTTAATGACTCTCCGGACTTCCGGCTCATTACAGAGGACACCGCATATTACTATTCCTACGACGATGCCGGGGGTTCCTACGTTGAGGACCCGGTCAAACGGGTATCCGGACTGGCAGACATCATATCAGCCAGTGGTGACGATACAGGCAGCTCTATCCTCACTAATAGTGACGCGGGATATTACATGAACGGCGACACCGGCGGGGCGGCCAGGGTGGATGTTTTCAGCCCGGGCCCGGTAAATAATCCGGTGGCCGTGTCACTTAAGACCGGCACTTATGAGCAGGCCATTGTAGACGGGGACGGCAATGTACAGTGGTGGTCATACGATGACGCGGCAGGGAGAATGGTCCGGGACCCCGGCCTGGAGATTGCCGGGCTGACACTTAACAGCGGGTATGCTCATCCTAAGTCCTACTACTCAAAAGTAATGACTTCATCATTTACCTGCAATGCGGCATGCCTGACGGTAATAGACGATATACCGGCAGGCGCGTCTGTAAATTACTATGTTTCTTCAGACGGGGGAAGCACCTATACGGCCATAACACCCGGCGGCTGGACAGCCATACCAGGGGGTACAAGTTTTGTTTTGAGGGCTGTTCTTGATACCACGGATACACAGGTTACTCCAAAAATTTTGCATGTAAGACTGGAGTGTGAGGCAGACTTTACCATCAACGCATATGTTGACCCCCAGCCGGCAGAGAGAGGCAGGAATGCTACCATCTCTGCAGCAGCGGTCAAGTTAACCACAGGAGAGCCGGTAAACCTGGATTGGTGTAGAGTGGAATTTCCCCTGCCGGTAAAGCTGGACGGCGACCCCGCCCTGGCCCCCGGGGATACTCCCATAAGCGTTGATATGATATTAAATGGCGCTACCGGGCGCTGGGAATACATGTTTACTGTGCCGGATAAGACAGCAGACGGTTTTTGGCCTGATGACGGGGTGTACCGGGCCAGGATAACAGGTTTTAATGGCGGGGTCAGTAAAAGTAGAGATGTAGATCTGGAAATCAGCGGCAATATACTTAGAAGGCTGGTTATACGCACGATTAATTTGTAACCTGGAGTCTGTTTCACGATATGTAAAGATCCGTATAGAGTATAAAGCTGTGGGATATCCAGTACAATAGTGAAGCAAAATGTATCCAGGTTTGATTAGGGCTTATTGGAAAACTAAACTGGAATGTTATTTTTTTTATCCCGGCGCTGTCATATAAAAAGGAATATTTTTTTGAAACATATAGTCTTCTGCAGCGTCTATACATACAAAAAGTAAACAGCCGCCGCCACCAGTTTTATATCCGGCAGTAATGAGCCGGGGGCCTCCGGTCACGGGGCTTTGTCGCGGCGGCGGCAGTTTTAAAGGAGGTGATTGAGATAAACGGGCGATTCGCTATTTTTGTAGGGTTTGTTATAGCCCTGGCTTTGTTGACCATAAACCTGCCCCATATAAAACCCTTATAGCATGACTGTCAGCAGTGAGGTACATATCCGCCCTCAAAGGACGGGTGTTTAAATAAGCTTGCCCTCCCCTGAAAGGCAGACCCCGAAGAATACCGGGGTCATGTCTTTTTTATGGCTTTTTAGGGTGGCAGGATATTTTCCGGCTTCCTTTTCACAGAGCCGGAACGGTGGTAAACTTAGAAATAACCAGTTAATCAGAAAATAAATGGATGGGGTGTTGTTTTTGGCTGAGAATAAAAAGCAGGAAACGCTTACAGCCTCGGGCTATCAGTACGATAGTGACCTGGTGAGGGTGCCGATTAAGGTTTCCCCGGCTCTGCAGGCCGTGATTGCAAATCAGCTGGACCTGATGGAAATGCTGGCCAAGGGCGGCCCGAAGGATACCGTGTTTATAGACCAGCACAGGGCAGAGCTGTCCCAGGTGGAGGAGGAAATAGCCGAAGCCTTTGCCAAGTACTCTAAGAAAAAGGAAGCGGAAAAGGAAAGGCGGGCCGCAAAGAAGGAAAGCCCGGAGATTCCCGTCTGGGCGCCTGAGGAGCCGGCTGTGGTGAAAAAAGCCGGCAGGGGACGGCCGGAGAGGGAGGATGACTATACCCCGGTGCCGGACATGGAAAAACAGCTTGACCGTATGGCGGACAGGCAGAGCCCCGGGCTTCCCTCGTCAAAATACGATCAGCGGTCCCGCCCGGTGGAAAAGCCGGCTGAAGTGGATGTGCGAAGGGTGGCCGTGGGGGCCTCTATAAAGGCCCTGTCAAGCTTTCTAGGCCGGGATCTGACCGGGGAGGAAATTGCCGCCGTGGAAAAGCAGGTGGAAAGGTACCTGTAGATTCTGCAATAAAGGAAGGTCTTCACCTGCGTATTTTCGGATTCTGACTTCTTTATTCCGGATTCCGCCGTCTGGGCCTGCTAGAGGCCATTACGTAATTGTTCCTGTTGGTTTCAATATTTTTCGGGCGGCTTAAGCCATGAGGGGTAGTAATTCTTCCTTTTTCTGTAAAAATGACGCCATAGCAGTATTTCTTCAAAGGTATATAAAATTATAAAAATAAAGGCGATAAGTGAAAAGTAAGGCCAGTCCATGGCCATCCTGCTGTCCGGAGAGGATGTGTATACAGGTACGATAAACAGCAGTATTATCGGAGAAACTGCGAACAGGAGGGCGATCAGTATTTTTCTCCTCAGCCTCAGCCTCGTCCCGGGCAGGAATAAAGAAACCACCAGCAGTAAAAACAGAATGGCTGCCGCATAATACTCCATCCTTTGGCCGAAAGCGCCTCCTGTTAAACCCAAAAGTACTCTTCCGGAGAAGCCCGGCAGGTTCAGTATCAAATCCCTTAAAAAGTCCAGCACTATTATAACCCCCCCTGTAAATCAGCTGGGAACATTTAGTACTCTGAACATTTTATATTTCAGGCCGGCATAGGAAATGCCGGCCCTTTTGTGTTGTGGTGGTATTAAGGTATTAATGTGTAAATTCGCCATAAATACCGAATATCCTCCTTATTCTTACTTGCTCTGCTGTACTCACTGCGGGAAGGGGCTGTCAACAAATAAAGCTGCTTTTACCCTGATAATTGATTTTTGAATGTATAATGAATATAATATATCCGCGAGCAGGCCTGCTTAAAGATTAGGAGGGCTTTTTATGGGAATGTCCTTAAATATGGTAATACGGGTCAAACTGTCCAACCGGCCCGGCACACTGGCCGGTGTGCTGACCGCTATCGCCAGAGAAGGCGGAAATGTGGGGGCCATCGAACTTATTTCGGCCTCACCGACACAGCTGATCAGGGATGTAATGGTGCGCCTGCAGGGAAGGGACGCCATTGAGGGGCTGGTCAGCGCCCTGGGCCAGATTCCGGGGGTAAATGTGATACATGTTGCCGACAGGGTCTATAACAGGCACCTGGGAGGCAAGATAGAAATTCAGCCCAAAAAGCCGGTGACCGACTGGGAAGACCTGTCCCTGGTGTACACTCCGGGTGTGGCCCGAATTTCCGAGGCCATCGCCAAAGATCCCGGCCTCGCCTACCGGCTAACCATGAAGGGCAATTCGGTGGCCATTGTAACAGATGGATCAGCGGTTCTCGGCCTGGGCAACCTGGGCGCTGCCGCCGCACTGCCGGTGATGGAGGGTAAAGCCCTTCTTTTTAAGAAGTTCTCCGGCATTGATGCCTTCCCCATATGCCTGGACGTCCAGGACCCTCTTCAGATTATAGATATTGTGGCAGCCCTGGCCCCGGCCTTTGGGGGAATCAACCTGGAGGATATAGCCGCCCCCAAATGTTTTGAGATAGAGGAGCAGCTTTCGAAAAGGTTGGACATACCGGTTTTTCACGATGACCAGCATGGTACTGCTGTTGTTGCCCTGGCAGGCCTGATCAACGCCCTCAGGGTGGTGGAAAAGGATATGCGGAAGGTGCGGGTGGTCATGAGCGGGGCCGGGGCGGCAGGGGTGGCCATAACAAAAATACTGATCAGTGCCGGGGCCCGGGACATCATTGTGTGTGACAGGAAGGGGGCTATTTCCCGGGAGAGTCCCCCCGCAGACCCGTCGAAGGCCTGGCTGGCGCAGAACACCAACGGGAAGGGTGTCCGGGGTACTTTGAAAGAGGTCCTCCGGGGGGCCGATGTGTTCATTGGTGTGTCCGGCCCGGGACTTCTCAACCGGGAGGACATAAAGAAAATGGCCGGTAAGCCCGTAGTATTCGCCCTGGCCAACCCGGAGCCGGAAATCAGTCCCGAGGACATATTTGACATAGCCGGTGTGGTTGCCAGCGGAAGGTCCGACTATCCCAACCAGATAAACAATGCTCTGGCCTTCCCCGGTGTTTTCAGGGGGGCACTGGACTGCCGGGCCCGGACTGTTAATGATGAAATGTGCCTGGCGGCGGCCCATGCCCTGGCCGGAGTGGTGGACGCCGGGCACCTGTCGGCCGAAGACATCATCCCCTCGGTATTCAACGAGGAGGTGGCCCCGGCGGTGGCCAGGGCGGTGGAGGAGGCAGCCAGGCGGACCGGTGTGGCCAGGGACATGCCGGAAAGTGATGCCAGCCTGTAAACCGCCCGGAGGGTCAGGTTGTTGAGAAAGTATTATTGATTTAAGTGAACCGGCTAATTCGGTAATCGGTCGTCAGAATTCTGCTAGCTTTTCGTATCTATAAAAAGTTGTTATTCCTGAAGTCTGACGTCTGATGTCCGACTACTATTATTGGCGCCGCCTGTATAGGGCGGACTTTTTTGTGGAAAAGGGCCTTTTGGTTTTATAGCCGCTCTTTTGGGGACAATACTGAAAGAATGGGGGGCGGCCGGTTATGAAAGATGAGTTCGAAATTGTCATCAGGCTGGTACTTTCTTTTTTGCTGGGCGGGCTGTTTGGGCTGGAGAGAGAAAGGCGCCACAAGCCTGCGGGACTGCGCACCCATACCCTGGTCTGTCTGGGGGCGTCCCTTTTTACCCTTGCCGGGCTGTATGGCTTTCCAGTTCCGGATGGAGACGCCATGATCAGGAATAACGACCCTGCCCGGGTGGCTGCCCAGATAGTCAGCGGGGTGGGCTTTATTGGCGGGGGAATTATATTCAAGGACCAGGACCATATAAGGGGAATCACCACCGCCGCAAGCATCTGGCTCACCGCCGGGCTGGGTATGGGCATCGGCCTGGGCCTTTACCTTATCACCGGGGTGGCGGCGCTTTTGGGACTTATCGGCCTGGAGCTGGACCGCTTCCTCCATGACCGGGGCGCCCGGGGCTGAATTATGTAGTTAAAAAGAGGAATTAATACAGTAAGCTAGAATAAACCAGGAAGAGACAAAAACAGGGATTAATCCCCGGTGCGGCCAGGCCCGCAGGCCGGAAATTCCGGTACGGGCCGGCGAAAAATGAGCAGCAGGGGTAAATAATAATATTTCAGGAGGGATCAAATTGGCAAAGGTTCAGATTACCGACGAGGCAAGGGAGTTTATTTTGAAGCAGACTGACACTATAACCGTGCAGATAGAAATGTGCAAGGGGTGAAGGGGCGTATCTTATGAGCCTGCCGTGTATGCAGGCCAGCCGACACCTCCTGAAGAATATGAAAGCGTGGTTGCCAACGGTGTCACGGTATACCTTCGCAAGGACGCCCTGACTGACCCGGAGGGAGTTAATATCTCCATGACCGGGGAAGGAGTCTGGAAAAGTATGAAAATAGAGGGGCTGCAGCATTAAAAATTCCAGACGTTATTTAAAAGCTGCCTTTAAAGGCAGCTTTTAATGTTGGCGCGCCCGGGGAGGGATTTATATGAAGCCTTGGGTTGTATTTACCGGCTATCTTCTGCTGGTGAACCTTTTGGGCCTGCTTATGATGGGCCTGGACAAATCCAGGGCCCGGACCGGTGCCCGGAGGATTCCCGAACGCCGCTTTCTGCTGGTCTCCCTGGCCGGAGGAGCGGCTGGTGTTATCCTTGGCTTAAGGAGCTTCAGGCACAAGACCAGGCATTTCAAATTTGCCGTGGTTGTGCCTGTCATAATGGTTTTACAGGTGCTGGCAGCGGTATGGCTGTGGCAAAAAGGTTTTATGCCTTTCTAGTAGAGCTGGCGCATAATGTGTGATTTGGAGGTAAACATGGAAGACAGGCAGCTTTTTCATTTAATAGCCGGAGAGGCCGGCGTAACCCCGGGGCAGGTTGACAAAACAGCGGCCCTGCTGGACGACGGCAACACCGTTCCCTTTATTGCCCGCTACCGGAAAGAGGTCACCGGGGAGCTGGACGAGGTGAAAATACGTCTGGTGGAAGAAAGGCTGAAATTCTACCGGGGACTCAACGCCCGCAAAGAAGAGGTTATCCGGCTGATCGGCGAGCAGGGAAAGCTGACCGAAGAGTTAAAGGAAAGGATACTGAAGGCCACCAGGGTCACCGGGGTGGAAGACCTATACAGGCCGTACCGGCAGAAGAGAAAAACCAGGGCCTCGGTGGCCAGGGAAAAGGGGCTGGACCCCCTGGCCCGGTACCTTCTTGCCTTCCCTCCGTCCGGGGACCCGGCCGGGGAGGCACAAGAATATCTGGACCCGGAAAAAGGGGTCGGCACTGCGGAAGAGGCCCTGCAGGGGGCCATGGATATAGTGGCCGAGGAGATATCCGATGACCCCGACGTGCGGGGGTGGGTGCGGGAATACACCAATAAAAACGGGACTGTTGCGGTCACTGCCAGGGACAGGAAGACGTCCTCGGTTTATGAAATGTATTATGACTACCGGGAGCCGGTAAAACAGGCGGCCCCCCACCGGGTGCTGGCCATAAACCGCGGCGAGCGGGAGGAATTCTTAAGGGTGTCCATAGAGGCCGACGAGGAAATAATCATGGGCCACATTGCCCGGAAGTGGGTGAAGACGCCCTCGGTAACCTCGGAAATAGTCCTGGCGGCGGCCAGGGACAGCTACCGCAGGCTGATAGCCCCGGCGGTGGAGAGGGACGTGCGCGGAGGGCTCACCGAAAAGGCCGAGGAGCAGGCCGTGGCGGTTTTTTCCAAAAACCTGCGCCAGCTATTGCTGCAGTCCCCGGTGAAGGGCAAGGTGGTGCTGGGGGTGGACCCGGCCTATCGCACCGGGTGCAAGTGGGCGGTGGTGGACGACACCGGCAGGCTTTTGGAGATAGGCGTGGTCTATCCCACCCCGCCGCAGAACAGGGTGGAGGAGGCCCTGCGGGAGTTTACCAGGCTGGCCGGCAAGTACGGCATAAATGTGATAGCCATAGGCAACGGCACCGCCTCCAGGGAAACCGAGCAGTTTGCGGCCTCATTTATCAGCGGGTACGGAAAAAAGGACCTCCGTTACATAATTGTGAGTGAGGCCGGGGCCAGTGTGTATTCAGCCTCGGAGCTGGCCGCCCGGGAGTTTCCTGATCTGGACGTTTCGGGGCGCAGCGCCGTGTCCATTGCCAGGAGGCTGCAGGACCCCCTGGCGGAGCTGGTTAAAATAGAGCCCCGGGCGGTGGGAGTGGGCCAGTACCAGCACGACCTGGCGCCCAAAAGGCTGGAAGAAAGCCTGGCCGCAGTGGTGGAGTCGGTGGTCAATTATGTGGGCTGTGACCTCAATACCGCATCGGCGCCCCTTTTGGCTTACATATCGGGGATAAACAGCGCTGTTGCGGAGAACATTGTCAGATACAGGGAGGAAACGGGCAGGTTTAAAGACCGGAGGCATTTGAAGAAAGTTCCCCGCCTGGGGCCCAAGACCTTTGAGCAGTGCGTGGGCTTTTTGCGCATCCCCGAGAGCGGCAACCCCCTTGACCATACCTCCATTCACCCGGAATCTTACGGCCTGGCGGAAAAGCTGCTGGGGATGGTGGACGGCTCCCTGGAGCGGGTGGGGACCCCGGAATTACGGCGGAAGCTGGAGGAGGTGGAGCCCGGGGAGGCCGCCGCCCGCCTGGGGGCAGGAGTGCCCACCGTGCGGGACATACTGGACAGCCTAAAGCGTCCCGGCCGCGACCCCAGGGAAGATCTGCCCGGCCCTCTTTTCCGCAGCGATGTGCTCTCCCTGGAGGACCTGAGCCCGGGCATGGAGCTGAAGGGCACGGTGCGCAACGTGGTGGACTTCGGGGCCTTTGTGGATATAGGGGTAAAGGTGGACGGCCTGGTCCACCTGTCACAGATCAGTGACCGCTATATAAAGCACCCCATGGACGTGGTGTCGGTGGGGGATGTGGTGGATGTCCGGGTGCTGGAGGTGGACACCCGCCGGAAGAGGGTTTCACTGAGTATGAAGGGGGTTGGCAATTAACAAACCCTTATACTGAGCCATGCATGTATTTTTTTAACCACAGAGAACACAGAGGACACAGAGGGGTTTATGATAATAAAAACTGTCCACTTTCTTAACCACGGCTGAAGGGATTCTTACATTTAATAGTGAGAATCCCTTCAGCTAATATTAGAATCTCATTATTTTTGTCGGAGATAGTGGGGAACCCATGTGACGCAACCGATCATCACCGACTACTCTATCTTGAGTTTTGTGGAGCGCTTTTTTTATGCTTTCAAGTGCTTTCCAGAATGATTACGTTTAATCTTTTTTTGACTAGACCTGACATTCCTGAATATTATCTGCTTTCAAGTATTTTGCAGATATTCTTCACTTTTTCTACGGCTGTTTAGCGACTCTATGGCTGCCAGTTCAAGGGAAAAAATACCATATTGTTAAGCAAATCAATGACACTAATCGATCAGTTAGGAATATCATTGACAGATTATCTATTATCGTCTCTGTTTTTAATATATACTTCAGAATAATTATCTGGAAATTTAGCAAAAGATTCTATTGGTGTTTCTGCCCGGTCTAAATGTCGTTTAACTGCTCATATTGTATGACCATTTGTGATTATGGTAATATTTTCCCGAGTAAAAAAAACGGGAGGATATGAAAAGGCCTTGAGCTGCCTATTAAATGTC
>JAMCVT010000084.1 GCA_023475565.1 Actinomycetota bacterium | reverse complement strand
CTGGAGCGCTTTGACAAATTTCTTAAATTCAATCCTCTGCCGCAGCCGAAAATCTATGTGAACATTTACGGTTAGTTCTTCTGCCGTTTTGTGAATGATGTTTTTGAGGAGCCGTGTGCGTGAATTACGCTCGCACGGATCTGTGAGGAGCGAGGGCACAATTCCTAGACTCAGAGCTTGGGAGAGGCCCTTCTTACTCGACAATTCAGAATGAGAGAAAGCCTACGGCCTTGGGTTAATACTTTTTAGGGTCCTTGAAGGATTCTGGTATATGTTGTTGAAATATTTATATTTTAAACGTACAGTTATTATGAAAGGAGTAAGTTATGTACTGGGACCGGGAATTTGAGACAATGCCCAGGGAGAAAATAAGGGAGCTGCAGCTGGAAAGGCTTAGAGCAACGCTGGGCAGGGTATACAATAATGTTCCTTTTTATAAAAAGGCCATGGATGAAAGGGGTATAAGGCCATCGGACATAAAGGCCCTTGACGATGTCAGGAAACTTCCCTTCACCGTTAAAAAGGACCTTCGGGACAACTATCCCTTCGGGCTCTTTGCGGTGCCCATGGACGATGTGGTGCGGGTGCACGCCTCCTCCGGAACCACCGGCAAGCCCATCGTGGTGGGCTATACTCAGAATGACATCAATACCTGGGCCGGTCTTATAGCCAGGGCGCTTACCATGGTCGGGGCCGGGAAGGGCGACGTGGTGCAGAATGGATACGGGTACGGCCTCTTTACCGGGGGCATGGGGGTCCACTACGGGGCCGAAAAGATAGGGGCCACCGTTGTCCCCATATCCGGGGGGAATACCGGGAGACAGCTGATGCTTATGCAGGACTTCAGCTCCACCGTGCTGACCTGCACCCCTTCTTATGCGCTGTACCTTGCCGAGGAGGGCGAAAACGCCGGGCTGGATTTTAAAAAGCTGCCCTTAAAGGCAGGGGTTTTCGGGGCGGAGCCCTGGTCGGAAAGAATGCGCCGGCAGCTGGAAGACAAGCTTTCTATAAAGGCCTACGATATATACGGGCTGAGCGAGGTGCTGGGCCCCGGAGTGTCTATGGAGTGCCCGGCCCAGGAGGGCATGCACATTTTCGAGGACCATTTCCTGGCCGAGATAATAGATCCGGAGTCAGGGGAGCCGCTACCCTTCGGACAGCAGGGGGAACTGGTATTCACCTCCCTGACCAAGGAGGCCTTCCCCGTCATAAGATACCGCACCAGGGATATAACAATGCTTAGCGAAGAGCCCTGTTCCTGCGGGCGCACCCACGTACGGATGAGACGGGTCACCGGGCGTACCGACGACATGCTTATTATACGGGGCGTTAATGTATTCCCGTCCCAGGTGGAGAGCATTCTGCTGGAATTCGGCGAGACCGAGCCCCACTATCTCCTGGTGGTGGACCGCAAGGGCAACCTTGACGATCTGGAAATATGGGTGGAGCTTTCGGAGAAGTGGTTCAGCGACAAGGTGCGCCAGCTGGAAGAGGTGGAGGGCAGGCTTAAGGAACGCATTGCCAGCGTGCTGGGAATATCAGCCAGGGTTAAGCTGGTGGAGCCCAGAACCATACCCCGCAGCGAGGGCAAGGCCAAGCGTGTGGTGGACAAGAGGGAATTATAACCTAATAGCTTATACTGATAGGAAATACGGTCGGAATACAGAATTCAGGAGCCAGAAGGGTTTGGGTAGTCCTTATAAGTTACATAAGGCTAATCAAACAGGCTCATTTTAAAAATTAATTGAGGGGGTTGTGCCCATTGAAAATAAAGCAAATTTCCATTTTTCTTGAAAACAAGTCGGGACGTCTGGCCAGGGTAACCAGGGTGCTGGGTGAAAAGAAAATCAACATAAGGGCCCTTTCCATCGCGGATACCACTGATTTTGGGATTCTCCGCCTGATAGTGAATGACCCCGATACTGCTTTCAGGGCTCTTAAGGAAGCCGGCTTTTCAGTTAATGTCACCGATGTGATAGCAGTGGAAGTTACCGACTCCCCGGGTGGTCTGGCCGACCCCCTGGAGTACTTGAGAGATGCCGGCATCAACATCGAATATCTGTATGCCTTTTTGACCAGAGCCTCCCAGGCCGCCCTGGTGGTCTTCAGGGTGGAGCAGATAGATGAGGCCGTCAAAGTGCTACAGTTAAAGGGAATAACCATATTGGACGGGTCAAAGGTTTATGACCTTTAAGCGTTACCTCCTTCTATGATAATTTCCTATAGGGGCGGTGTTTTATCAGCCGCCCCTATAAATATTATCTGGTCTCCTTATATTAGAAGGATATTTTTTTTATTTTGGCGAAGTTTAAGAAGTTTAAATGGTTATAAAAAAACTGGGGTGAGATTTTTCTTGAACAGAAACGAAGTAAGGCAAAGAGCGTTAAAGGCCAGAATGGCCCTGTCTCCCCAGTTGGTCAGGGAAAAAAGCGGCATCATTACGGCCAGGGTAATTTCTTCTGAGGCCTACCGGAGTGCCGGGTCGATAATGGTATACGTTGACTTCAGGAACGAGGTCAGCACCGGGACCCTGATAGCCCACTGCCTGAAGGCCGGCAAAAAGGTGTCTGTGCCCATTACAGACATTGAGGGGAAAAGGCTCATTCCCTCAGCGCTGCTGGACTATCCCGGGGATCTTGAGCCCGGCGCGTGGGGTATTCTGGAGCCTAAAAAGGACTGTTTGCGCCCGGTTGATCCCGGGGATATCGACCTGGTGGTAGTGCCGGGGGTGGCCTATGACAAAGGGGGCAACAGGCTGGGCTACGGGGGAGGGTTTTATGACCGCTTCCTGCCCCGCACAAAGCCCGGCACGGTATATCTGGCCCCGGCCTTCGAGGCGCAGGTGGTGGATGATGTTTTTCCGGGTCCCCTGGATGTCCCGGTGCACATAATAGTCACCGAGGAACGGGTAATGGGGAATTTAAAGGAGTGAACTGGACGGGTTTGCCGGACAGAACCGGGGAATGCTGTCCTTTCATGGGATATTAAAGTAAAGGGAGAGAATCTGAGAGGGGGTTAATAGTTTTGACTTGCAAATGTGGACACGTTGACGACAGTGTTAAGCAGGAAGACCTGCAAGCGGCCATTGAAAAGTTCAAGGCAGTAAAGGGCGGGCTGATACCTCTGCTGCAGGAAGCCCAGGACATATACGGCTACCTGCCCAAGGAGGTAATGCAGCAGATTTCCAGCGGGCTCAGCATACCCTTCAGCAAGACCTTCGGGGTGGTTACCTTTTATGCCCAGTTTCACTTGAAGCCGCGGGGCCGGAATATCATCCGGATGTGCCAGGGGACCGCCTGTCACGTAAGAGGGGCTTCCAGGGTGTTTGACGCGGTGTCGGAAGACCTGGGCGTGGGCATAAACGGCACCACCGGCGACCTGCGTTTTACCCTGGAGACCGTGGCCTGCCTGGGCGCCTGCGGACTGGCCCCTGCCATGATGGTTAACGACGACACCCATGGCCGGCTGACACCGGAAAAATCAGTGGTAACCCTGAAGCAGTACGAGTAGGAGGGACGATCTGTGAACAACTTAATGGATAAATGCTGTGACAAGTGTGCCCACTCCCCGCAGACACCCTGTAAAGATTATGTCGCCTGCAGGCTGGACGGGCCTATTTGTCACCAGGACGAGGCATGTAAAGAAAAGCGCGCCCGGTTCAGGGACGAGGTAAACCCGGCTCCCGGGCAGGGGCGCACAGTGATATGCGTCTGCGCCGGCGGCTGTATTTCCTCTGGATCTATGAAGGTGTATGATAAACTGGAAAAGGCCTTGGCGGAAAAGGGCCTTGGTGGCAGTGTCGAGGTCCGCAAGGTGGGTTGCCACGGTTTCTGCGAAATGGGGCCCATCGTTACCCTGGAACCGGACAAGGTCTTCTATACCAGGGTCACCGAAGACGATGTGGATGAAATAGTGGCTTCCATCGGCGGCCAGGTGGTGGAGAGGCTGCTATTCACCGACCCGGAAACCGGCGGTAAAGTAACCCGCTACGATCAAGTACCCTTTTACGCTCGCCAGCAAAAGCTTGTCCTGAAAAATTGCGGCTTTATTAGTCCCGAGCGGATAGACCACTACGTTGCTATGGGGGGCTACAGGGCACTGGTCAAGGTTCTTTACGGCATGACCCCGCGGGAAGTGGTGGACGATGTCAAGGTGTCCGGTCTGAGGGGCCGCGGCGGGGCGGGATTCCCCACCGGCGCCAAGTGGGAGGGCGCCCTTAACGCCAGGACTAAGGATAAGAGGTACGTCGTCTGCAACGCCGATGAGGGAGACCCGGGGGCGTTCATGGACCGCAGCGTGCTGGAGGGGGACCCCCACGCAGTGCTGGAGGGGATGATCGTCTGCGGCTACGCCACCGGATCCGACGAGGGCTACATCTACGTGCGGGCGGAATACCCGATGGCCATCTACAGGCTGAAGATAGCCATCGCCCAGGCAGAGCAGTACGGCCTGCTGGGCGACAATATATTAAACTCGGGATTTAATTTCCATATTAAAATCAAAGCCGGCGCCGGCGCCTTTGTTTGCGGCGAGGGCACTGCGCTGATGACCTCCATTGAGGGCAACCGGGGCATGCCCAGGTTCAAGGTAGGCCGCTCCACCGAGAAGGGGCTGTGGGACAAACCCACCACGCTGAATAACGTGGAGACCTTTGCCAACGTTCCGATGATCATAAACCAGGGCGGTGGCTGGTACGCCGCTATAGGCACCGAAAAGAGCAAGGGCACGAAAATATTCTCGTTAACCGGTAAAGTAATCAATACCGGACTGGTGGAGGTGCCCATGGGCGCCACCCTGCGCCAGATAATTTTTGACGTAGGCGGCGGCATAATGGGTGGCAAAGGCTTTAAAGCCGTCCAGGCCGGCGGTCCTTCCGGCGGCTGCCTGCCCACCGAGCACCTGGACCTGCCTATCGATTACGACTCCCTGGGCGCGGTGGGGGCCATGATGGGTTCCGGCGGCCTTGTGGTAATGGACGACACCACCTGCATGGTAGATGTAGCCAGGTATTTCCTAAATTTTACTCAGAGTGAGTCTTGCGGCAAATGCACCCCCTGCCGTGAAGGGACCAAGAGGATGCTGGACATACTCACCCGCATCTGTGAGGGAAAAGGTGTGCCCGAAGATATTGAAACCCTGGACAGGCTGTCCCGGGTAATCGTTAAAACTTCCCTGTGCGGCCTCGGCCAGAGCGCTCCCAACCCGGTCATGTCTACGCTGAGGTATTTTAAGGACGAGTACCTGGCCCATATCAATGAAAAAAGGTGTCCGGCCGGCACCTGCCAGGCGTTGCTGGTTTACTCCATCAACGCGGAAAAGTGCACCGGCTGCGGGCTTTGCGCTAAAAACTGCCCTGCCGGGGCCATCACGGGAGAAAAGAAACAGCCCCACGTCATTGACATAAAAGCCTGCATAAAGTGCGGCAACTGCTTCCAGAAGTGCAAATTCGGCGCCGTGGAGAAGAAATAGCTTTCGCCGGTGGAGAGGAGAGTGAAAAAATATGGATAACGTTAACCTGACGATTAACGGTCGGCAGGTGAGTGCCCCCGCCGGCAGCACCATTCTGGATGCGGCTGTGGCACAGGGAATTTTTATCCCCACATTCTGCCATGACCCCAACCTGCCCGGGGTAGCTTCCTGCAGGATCTGCGTAGTGGAGGTAAAGGGCCAGAAAAATCTTACCCCTTCGTGCATGACTGCGGTAAGAGAGGGAATGGTGGTGGAGACGGAATCCCCGGCTGTGGTGGAGGCCCGCAAAACAATACTGGAATTGATTCTGGCCAACCATCCCCAGGACTGCCTGACCTGTGAAAAGAACGGCGACTGCCGCTTGCAGGACTACGCCTTTATTTACGGCGTCAAGGAAGGCGGTTTTACGGGAGAAAGGCATAATTACGCCATAGAAGAAGACAACCCTTATATCATCAGGGATATGAACAAATGTATACTGTGCGGCAAATGCGTGCGCACATGCGCCCAGGTGGAGGGAAGGGCGGTTATAGACTACGCTTTCAGGGGCTTCAGAACGAAGGTGGCGCCGCCCATGAACAACACCCTCGGAGATTCCGACTGTGTATACTGCGGGCGGTGCGTGGCGGTATGCCCGGTGGGGGCACTCCTGTACAAGCCCATGGCCGGTAAGGGACGCACCTGGGAAATTGCCAGGGAGCCGGTTACCTGTTCCTTCTGCGAGAGCGGGTGTCAATTCTACCTGAATAAAAAAGGTGGTAGGGTTATTGGCGTTTCCGCCGGTTCCCCCGGTCTTGGCCGGCCCCTGTGCCTCAAGGGCCGCCTGGGAATGGAGCTTCTTTACTGTGATGACCCCGTAACTCCGCAGCTGAAGAAGGGTGACGTTTTTCAGGAGGTATCCTGGGCCGAGGCCCTTGGACTGAAAGGGGTAATTGACAAAATTAAAAAACTGGAAGGGGAATAATCCTTGACTATTTCCCTGTAAAGGAGGTGGCAAGGTGGCTGATGTCACTTTAACTATAAACGGCATCGGGGTATCTGTGCCCGAGGGCAGTACTATCCTGGACGCTGCCCGCAAGCTGGGCGTGTTTATCCCCACTTTTTGCTATGACCCCGAGCTGAGCCGTCCCGGTTCATGCCGCATCTGTGTGGTGGAGACCAAGGGTTCCAAAAACCTGACGGTTTCCTGCGCCACCATAGCCAGGGATGGGATGGTGGTAGAGACCGACACACCGGCTGTGCTGGAGGCGCGCAAGACTATTCTGGAACTCCTGCTGGCCAATCACCCCGAGGACTGCCTCACCTGCGGGCGGAACGGGGACTGCAGGCTGCAGGACTATGCCTATATGTACGGGATCCGCTCCGGGTCGAAGTTCGCCGGGGAAAGACACACCTACCCCCTGGAGGACGACAACCCATTTTTCGTCAGGGATATGAATAAATGCATACTATGCGGCAAGTGCATCCGCATGTGCGCTGAAATCCAGGGCAACAACGTGGTGGACTTTGCCTACAGGGGTTTCAGGACCAAGGTAACTCCGGCCATGGACACCTCCCTGGCCGGGTCCGAGTGCGTTTTCTGCGGCAACTGCGTAGCAGTGTGCCCCACCGGCGCGCTGCAGGAAAAGGTCCTGCGGTCCAGCGCGCGCACCTGGGAGATTAAAAAGGTCCGCACCACCTGCCCGTACTGCGGCACGGGGTGTAACTTTGATTTGAACGTCAAGGACGGCCGCGTGGTCGGTGTGACATCCTGTGACGGGGATGTCAACGGCCGCGCACTGTGCGTCAAGGGGCGCTTCGGCTACGGGTTTATTCACCACCCGGACCGGCTGACCAGCCCCCTGATTAAAAAAGACGGGCAGTTTGTGAAGGCCACCTGGGAGGAGGCCATCGGGCTGGTGGCCGGGCAACTGGGGTCCATCCGGGATAATTACGGGCCGGATTCCCTGGGGGTGCTCACCTCGGCCCGCTGTACCAATGAAGAGAATTATTTGCTCGGCAAATTGACCCGCGCGGTGATCGGTACCAACAATATCGACCACTGCGCCCGTCTCTGACACGCTCCCACTGTCGCCGGTCTGGCGGCTGCTTTTGGGAGCGGGGCGATGACCAACCCCATCGGGGACATTGCCGGGGCTGAATTTATACTGGCCATAGGCACCAACACCACCGAGTCCCACCCCATTATCGGGCTGCAGGTTAAAAAGGCGGTCCGGCAGGGCTCCATACTGGTGGTGGCCGACCCCAGAAAAACTGAGGTGGCCGATCTGGCCAAGAGCCATCTGCAGATTAAATCAGGTTCCGATATTGCCCTCTTAAACGGCATGGCCAACGTAATAATTAGCGAGGACCTTTACAACAAGGAGTTTGTGGCCGAAAGAACCGAGGATTTCGAGGCCTTAAAGAGCGTTGCGGCCAAATACACCCCGGAATACACTGAGGGTATCACAGGTGTTCCCGCCGCCGCCATCAGGGAAGTGGCCAGGGAATACGCCAAGGCCGAAAACGCCACCATACTGTATACCATGGGCATTACCCAGCACATCTGCGGCACCCACAACGTGTTTGCCGTGGCCAACCTGGCCATGCTGTGCGGTCAGATTGGCAAGCCCCACAGCGGGGTTAACCCCTTAAGGGGCCAGAACAACGTTCAGGGCGCCTGCGATATGGGTGCCCTGCCCAACGTGTTCACCGGCTACCAGCCGGTTATTTCCGACGAGGTCAGGGCCAGATTCGAGTCGAACTGGGGCTGTAAGCAGCTTCCGGCCAAGCCCGGGCTGACCGTGGGTGAGCTTTTGGAGGGTGCGGACAAGGGAACCGTCAAGGGCATGTATATTATGGGTGAGAACCCGGTGCTGTCGGACCCCGACGCCGATCATGCCGCGCACTCCCTTAAAAAGCTGGAGTTTTTAGTGGTCCAGGATATTTTCCTCACCGAGACCGCCCGGCTGGCCGATGTGGTGCTGCCCGGGGCCAGCTTCGCCGAAAAAGACGGCACCTTCAGCAACACCGAGCGCCGGGTGCAGAGGGTGCGTAAAGCGGTTGAACCGGTGGGGAACGCCAGGCCCGACTGGCGGATTATCTGCGACGTGGCCTGCGCTATGGGCTATGCCATGCAGTACGATTCTCCCGCCGACATAATGAAGGAGATTGCCTCGGTGACGCCTTCTTATGCCGGAATATCCTATGAGCGGCTGGAGAGTGGCGGCATTCAGTGGCCCTGTCCCACCGCCGGCCACCCGGGGACTCCGGTCCTCCACGTGGGCAAATTCTCCCGGGGCCCGGGCAAATTCCACCCGGTGGAATACGTGCCGCCGGCGGAAACTCCCGACGAGCATTACCCTCTGGTGCTCAGCACCGGCCGCAGGCGCGCGCACTACCACACCGGCACCATGACCATGCGCACCGGCGCGCTGGAAGTGTACTACAGCAAGGAGCACCTGGAAATCAACTCTGCCGACGCCGCCAAGCTGGGCGTAAAGGAAGGGGACATGGTGAAGGTGACCTCCCGCCGGGGCAGCGTGGAGCTTATGGCCCGCCTGACCGAAATTGTTCCGGAAGGGATGGTGTTTACCTCCTTCCACTTCCCCGAGGTGGCCATCAACAAGCTGACCAACCCGGCCCGGGACTCCATAGCCAAGATACCGGAGCTCAAGGTCTGCTCCGTCAAGGTGGAAAAAATAGCTTAATAAGTAAAAGAAGAACCTCCGGGACCGTTCCGGGGGTTCTTCTTTATATAGACAGTTTTTCCAGACTTTTTCGTCAGCCCTTACCCAGACAGGGTCTTTAGTCAATCAGCGGAACCAACTTTGCATGTGTTCGGATTATACCTCTCATTTTATCACACCGCAATGAAACCAACTGGATAATTTAACTAATACATAATACATATAGTGTACATCTTCATCGATATGTAGCTTTAAATGAATTTTACAATATGATATAGTACTATAGATAATACTCAACAATCACAGGGTTTTTAGACAGTACTCGCACCGGATGATTATATAAAAAATGTTAAAGTAATTTTATGTGGAGTGTTAAGTGATGACAGTTAAAAAGAAAATAGGAATGTTAATTCCACTTCTTGATAATTCAATACAATTATTGGCTTTATGTATACTGATCTGGACCGGTTTCATCGGCGCAAAAGAGGGTACAGAAATAAAGGAAGCTTATAAAATCGGCGCCATATTTGATATCTCCGGGCAGGGTTCTTCACTTGGCATTCCGGAGCGGGATACAACTCAGATGATTATTGATGACCTGAACAGAAAAGGTGGCGTCAACGGCCATCAGGTAGAATTAATCATGCTTGACAGCAAGAGTGATGAAGCCGAGGCCGCCCTGGCAGCTGAAAAGCTTATTGAGCAGGGCGTATTGGCTGTTGTCGGCGGCAGCCGGAGCGGGACCGCCATGGCCATGCTGGACGCATTTCAGAAGGCTGAAATCACCCTGGTATCCACCGTTGCCGGCACCAAAATGGTTGATCCGGTGAATGAACGCAAATGGGTGTTCCAAACTGCCCACAGCGACAGTCTGGCTGCTGAAAAAATAGTTGCCTTTCTTAAGTCAAAAGGTCTGACAAAAGTTGCCTTTGCCGGTATGAACAACGCCTATGGAGACAGCGGACAGAAGGAATTCTCCGCCGCGGCCGCCAAGGCGGGTATTACCATTATAGCCAGTGAAAGATTTGGTCCGAACGATAAAGACCTGACATCACAGCTTGCCAATATTAAAAAACATAATCCACAGGCCGTTGTCTGCTGGGCCATCCCGCCTTCGGCCTCCAGTTTTACCGTTAACTACCGCCGGCTTGGCCTGACCATGCCCCTTATACACAGCCATGGGATCGGCAATAAAAACTTCCTTGACTTAGCAGGAGACGCCGCTGACGGTGTGTTGTTCCCGGCAGGCAAACTTCTGGCGGCTGAAAACCTTTCAGCCTCAGATCCCCAGAAAACAGTACTGGCCCTTTACGCCACCAAATTTAAAGCCTCGTATGGCGCCCCTAGCAATACCTTTGGAGGTCATGC
This sequence comes from Actinomycetota bacterium, assembly GCA_023475565.1. Taxonomy (GTDB): domain Bacteria; phylum Bacillota; class Desulfotomaculia; order Desulfotomaculales; family Desulfocucumaceae; genus BRHc4a. The sequence goes on along the minus strand of JAMCVT010000084.1, from coordinate 1,996 downwards.
CTCGGATGCTGTCAATATAGTTATCGGCGCCTTGCGGGAGGCCGGGCCTGATAAGGCAAAAATAAGGTATGAAATAGAAAATAGTTATTTCGTTGGGATCTCGGGTGTTTTTAATATGTCCCCCACCGACCATAACGGCCTTGATCCGGACAGCCTGGTTTTTGTAAAGGTTGAGAACGGTGAATGGGTTCAGGCTAACTAATTCATTATCCCTCAAAACCAACATAACCTATCCCAGGATGTAAAAATGGATCTGGAAAGTGAACATTCCAAAAGCGCCTCCGGTTATACCGGAGGCGCTTTTTTATGGTGTAGCCAGGAAACTATATGACGCGTTAAAGCGCTAAAGCAATAAAGTGACTTAAAAAGCATTTTTGCCCCGGGGGGTTAAGAAGGGGGAACTCCCCCTTAATTGCGGGGTGGGGCGCTATAGCCCAGGGGCGGCAGCCCCTTTTTTAGATAGATATGGGGGCGCCAGCCCCCATTTTTTTACCCGGAGGCTACAGTAGGGCGTCTAGTACCCCGGTGATGGCTTCTCTCTCTTTTACGTACTCCGGAGTAAAAAGCGGCCTGCAGTTTTCAATGCTCTGCTTTCCCGTTAGCAGCATAGCGGCAAAGGCCCAGCAGCTGGCCTCGCCGCACTCCCGGCAGTTTGTCCGGGGCAGCCAGCTGTAGAACTGGGGGACGCTGGGCCTTATTTTCTTTTCATAGTTAGGAGTTACAGAGTCCCTATTCTCCCAGGTGCCGTTAATCAAGTCCTTAAGCCACTCCAAAACCTGCCTCGCGTCGGCCCGGTCCACCGCCTTGGCCATGGTCAGGCTTTGGGGATAGAGCACCATCAGCCTGGATTCCCTGGTAAAGGAGAGCAGAGGGTCATACCGGTTGAATATAACGTTCTTTATGACAAGTATTCAGATGCGGCATTACTTCGGTTATGTCACTGGCCAGCCCGAGCCTTATTTTATCCCTCTCTGCAATGCATCGTAGAGTAAATCAGTCCTTCAAAATACACTTCTCAACCACACTCCGGACAGCCGCTAAAGCCGGTGAATCTGAAGGAATTTTCGTCAAAGGCTGTCCAATCAAATCATAGCTTACGATATTCTCATCCTGAGGAATTACTCCGAAAACTTCAATACCAACGTTCTCTGCGGATCGAAGCAAGTACTCTTTATTGTCTATCACTCTGTTAAACACCACTCCGATCTTCCTGCAATCCATAACATGTTCTTCCATAGCCATTTTCTTTATGTGTTCAACTGTTTGTATCCCTCGGGAGGACATGTCTGTCAGTATGATCAATATATCAACCATGCTCATAACTTGCCGGTTGATTTGCTCCAATCCTGCTTCTCCATCAATGACAATCGTATCAAACCTGTCGGAAAGAACCGTGATGGATTTTTTCAAGAGGTCATTAACAGAGCAAAAGCATCCTTGCGTATCAGTCCGCCCCATAGCGAGAAAAGCCAGTTCATCAGTCTCCATAAGGGTTTCCAATACTAGATAGTCCAGCCTGTTCGATAATTCCATCTTGTCTACCCAGGTTCCACTCCGAGCTGTGTAAATAATTTGCTCACGAACCTGCCCGATCGTTCTTTTAACATTTATTCCAAGTGTATTCGGCAAACCCATAGCCGGATCAGCGTCAATCACAAGCAGGTTTCCCGCCCTCTTACTCTCCAGTAGAATTCTCGCCATAATAGCGGAAAAGGCTGTTTTGCCAACACCGCCTTTTCCGCATACCGCTATAACTCTTTTCTTAACATCACCATTCATTTCACAAATCTTTTCACCCATTTTTTTCTCCTTAACATATTTAGACTTTATTGGCTGAATGTATCTATTCTACCCTTCGTTGGTGTCATTTAGCGTTCCTGCGCCAATTTTTCTAATGTTATCACATACTGATTTATCTGCACATGAGCCACAATGTCCACCGGGTTTACATTCAAAAATATCTACGCCCCTGTCTTTCCAGATTTTTTCTTTTATA
>JAMCVT010000001.1 GCA_023475565.1 Actinomycetota bacterium | reverse complement strand
AGACTTTCCGCCTCACTGGGCGGCCTGATGGGACCCTGTTCAAAAATCAACCGGGACACCTCCCCTTAAAAAAGCTTATACTGAAATTCTTATTCTGTCGGAATTCAGAATACAGGAGTCAGAATTCTGACCGGAGGTATTACCCTCTAGCAATATATTTCCACGGCGGCGCGCCCTGTTCCTTCCTGATGCTAAATGTGCCTAAAGTTGTATTCAACCACCCTGTCTTCTTTTATGCTACTTTTTCCCTCCACCCTGTATGATGTGATAACTACCTTTCTGTCAAAGAGCCAGCGGACGGAAACAAAGCCGGGGCAGCCGCCGTCCCTGGTCCTTTCCGACATGGTGGGCCCCTGTATGGCTATGCATTTCCCCCCGTCCCTCTCCAGCCAGGCCGTGTCAAAGCTGTGCTGGTGCCCCCAGAGCAAAAGGTCGGCCCCGCTGTCCAGCATCTCCCCTTTAACATCTTCGGCCCGGAACAGTGCTTTGTGAAAGCTGTTTGGGAACCTTACCAGGGGGTGGTGGCAGAACACCACCTTGAGGTGTTTCCGGGGAGTTGCCGCCAGCAGTTCCCTGGCCCTGGCCCTTTGACCGCTCCTTAAATAGCCGTTTAAAAACCTGGTGGGGCTGATTCCGTGGGCCGTATTAAGCCCCAGAGACATAAAGAAAGGACCCCTCAAACAGGGCTCAATAGGCCTGTCAATTATTTCAATCCACCGGTGGTATTTATTCCCGGACAGCTGTCTGCCCAGGGATGCCGCGTTCCCCCAATAGCCTATGTCATGGTTTCCCGGAACCACCGCCGCCCTTATTCCGGAAAGCTCTATTTCCCGTATCCACCCGGCCGCCCGCCGGTACTCCTCACTTTCAGCCCTGGCGGTCAAATCTCCACTGATGAGAACATAGTCCATTCCCCTATCCTTAAGCCAGTTTTTAAGGCAGAGGTTCTCCCCGCTGCCGTCCCGGCTGAAATGCAGGTCAGTCAGAAGCAGAAGAGATACGGAATCAGGCCTTATCTCATATTCCCCCGGAACATGACTCTCTTCCAGGAAACATTGGGTGCACACCCTTTTATTCCCGGCCATGTGCTCGCTATGGGTCCGGTGCAGACAGACTACGCACCTTCTCCAGCCCCCGTTATTATGAAGACGCCGGACCCTCAGGCCGCATACCCGGCAGTATTTCTTTTTCTCACTGCGATCCCCCGCCGGAGTAATCTCCATGGACTTTCCCCCGTCTCCCCAACAATTTCCACCAGGGCTTTCTTTCCTGGCAGTAGTTTACCACCGCCCACTCTCTCCTGTTTTCCAATACCTCTTCTCCGCCTTCTTCCATTACCGGCGTCTCCGCAGAACCTTCCCCGGCCTGATCGGGTACTGTTTCTTTCCCGGCCGGGGCCTCGTTTTCCATGCTTTCATCAATACCGCAGGCAGCCTCCGTGACGTCGCAGGAAGCATCGTCCGGCCTACCCTGAGAATCAGCAGCTGTTTCAGTTTCCGAACCGGTGTTATCAGGCTCCCCCTGACCCTTTCCAGGGTCTGTCCCACCGGAAGCAAAATACTCCTCTCCCAGGCCGGGAAACTCCCCACCGGCTGTATCGCCATAATCCCAGTTCTCCCCCGCCGGGATTTCCTTTTTACGGGTGTCCTCAGGGTCTTTTGGTATAATCTGCCTGAGCTGTTCTTTTAAGTCGGACAGCTCGGCCTTTAGCTCCCTTAGTTCGGTAATGGTAAGACCCAGCATTTCCCTTTGCCTGTTTTTGAAACCAAAACGGAACATACTATCCCCCATCTCATCCATATTATGCCAACCTTAAATATATTTGCCATTATATGGAATAATCCTTCAAGCATATGTCTGTCAGGAGGACAGCACCGCCAATAGCTCCTCAGGTACTTGGCCTGTTGATGCCGGTAACCTTTTTTAGCCTGCTGTGGTACGCTGCCGGACCGGTATCCCATACAGGCCGGTAACCCCGGGGGCCGCTGTCCGGGGCGGTATATTTTTTAGCCACACCCCTGATAACTTTTCTGGTCATTTTATATCCCCCCTTATAAACCGGATACCTATTATTTTCCCTGACAAAGAAATATTTATTTAGGAAATGACCTGATGCAGGAGGAGGATTTTAACCCCCACCGTAGAAAAGAATTAAATTAGTGGAATTTAAAGTTTCTTCTATAAAGAAAAAGTAATACTGGAGGGGGAGGTAACGCATGACCGCTGAACCAAAAAAATTTAAATTCAGTTTTCAGATTAACGCCCAGGACTGTATGGCCTGCGCAGCCTGTGAACTTGAATGCAAGGACGGCGCAATTTATGTAGACGATAATGTTAACTACGCTATAAACCAGGACAACTGCAAACGCTGCGGCAAATGCCAACGGGCCTGCCCAAGCGGGGCAGTGCTGAAAATCAACATTGCGTAAGCAAAGCCCCTACTGATGTAGGGGAATATTTTTTATGGAATACAGAATATGAAAGGATGGTGGATGTATATGTCAGGGGGCTGTGCCGGCTGCGGCGGGTGTGAAAGCGACTGCAGGGCGCCTGAATATATAAATCCCCAAGGATACTCCGCCGTGCAGTGTCCCGCTTGTGAAAGGGAGATACTTACCGACAGGAATTCATCCCGCAGGAAAATAGCATGCGACAACTGCGGCACAGTGATTGAAGTGGTGCCCGTAATGCTCAACTAATCAGCCGCCGTCCCGGCGGCGCCGTCTTGCGTATGGAGGAATCCGGAATTCAGAACACCCCGCAAAATATTTTAAGGCGGCCTTACGGCCGCCTCATTTCATTTCTTTAATAAAAGCAGCTCTGCCCTATGAATTCCCTGATAAGCGAGTTGGAGGGCACCTCATCGCAGCCCAGCACCTTTACGAAGCTCAGTATCCTGAGAAGCCTCCCGGCCTCGGAGTACTGCGGGGACTCTCTGGCGACACCTTCAAGAAGGGGCTGGGCATATCCTTTTAATACTGCCAGCTCATACACCAGAGCAGAATTGAACATGGCATCGGCCTCTTCCTGGAAGGGGAATATATTTCTTTCCTCCCCGAGCCTCACCATGGGCCACCTTTCCAGAGTCTGTACGGCGCTGTAGCCCCTGAAGTTAAAGTCCCTGACCATCCGCCTTATAAGCCTCAGGTCTGTGGTGTGGATTCTTTTCTGCCTGTCCAGAGACAGGTGGGTGATGGCGCTCACGTACACCTTAAACTTTCTTCCCTTGGGGATGGAAGCTGTCAGCTTGTCATTCAGCCCGTGAATACCCTCTACAACTATAAGGTCACAGCTTTTAAGCTGCAGTTTTTCCCCATGGTACTCCCTCATCCCGGTTTTGAAATTATACCGCGGAAGATCAATTTCCTCCCCCTGGATAAGTTTTATCAGGTGCTCATTAAAAAGTTCCCGGTCAATAGCGTCAATACTTTCAAAGTCATACTCACCGTTTTCTCCCCGGGGGGTTCTCTCCCTATCCACAAAGTAGTCATCCAGGGAAATGGCGTAAGGGTTAATGCCGTTGACCCTGAGCTGTATGGACAGCCGCTTGGAAAAAGTGGTTTTCCCCGACGAGGAGGGGCCTGCAATAAGGACTAACCTTGTCCGGTCGATATTGGAGGTGATCATGTCGGCCACCTGGCTGATCTTTTTTTCCTGAAAAGCCTCGGCCACCCTGATCAAATCTCCCGGATCCCCTCTTTCCAATACCCTGTTCAGCGAAACAACATCCCTGACCCTTAGTATTTTTCCCCACTTATCGGCCTCGAAGAAGACATTGGCCAGCTTGCCGTGCTCAATATAATCGGGCAGCCTTAAGGGGTCTTCCTTGCGGGGAAGTTCCAATATAAAGCCGGGAAGATAAAACTTCAGCCTGAAGTGCTTTAATATGCCCAGGTCCGGCACAACCGGGCCCATTACGCAATCATAGTAGTCACCGCTCCTGACCACCCTGACCTCCTGTGAGTCCCAGTATCCCAGAAGGTCCACCTTGTCCTTCATGCCCCTGGACCCAAAGAGGTTTACGGCATCCTCCAGGGGAAGGGTGATCTTTTCTATCTCCCCTCCACCGTTTATTATAGATCTCATTTTCTTTTCAATCTTTTCCACTTCACTGGCCTTTAGGGCCACCTTCATGATGATTTCCCCGTATACAGCGTTGCCCAGGGTATGCTCCAGCATCACCCTGCCCTCCGGGATGATTTCCCCGGCGGCCCTGGCCAGTACCAGTGTCAGGCCGTTCTGGTAAATCCTCATGCCCTCTTCGCTCTCAAGGTCCACAAATTCAAGGGTGCAGTCTTTTTCCAAAACAGTGTCCAAATCTTCCAGGGAATTATCTATTTTAACAGCCACCACCGGGGTATCCCTGGCCTCAGTATCGTATTTCATGGCCTCTTCCGCCCTGGAGCCCTTGGGCACCCTGTATTCTCCATTTTGGGGTATAGTTACCACGATCATACTTTCAGCGGCTATCTCACCGTAATCCAAAGCCGTCATTTCTTTACCCCCCGGTTGATAATAATGTTAATCAGCTGTTATATTGACTGATTATATAATTATATAAGTTTTGATGCAAATTTTCTACATGGATAAAAAGGGGACAGGCTGTGCAAATAACCAAAACAGCCTGTCTCTTTTTGACAGCTACTGCATAAAGGGCCTGTTTTCTTCATGCTGCCGGTGGTGTTCCCCGGCAGCCCGGTAGGCAGGGTCGTAAACGCCGTACCTGTCCACCTCGACAATACTCTTTTCCTTGATAGAATCCAGTATTGCAAATACAGTCATGGCATCCCCAAATTCCATCTCCGGGGTAACAGAAAGTGGTTCACTGCCCGTGGCGGCGTTGTAAAAGTTGAGCAGCTCGTTATAGAAGCCCCTCTGGGGCCGGTAAGGAATCCTCTCATACCCGCCGTCATTGTGGGCTACATTAATAGTCCCGCAGTCCCTTTCCTCCAGGTAAATCATGCCCCCGGTCCCGAACATCCGCAGCCCTATAAGGGGCCTCTGCATTTCCACCCCGGCGCAGCAGAAAGAGAAATTGCCGATTACCCCGCTCTTAAACTTCATATTGACATTGATCACAGAGTAGGGGGAGAACTGGTCGTCCTGGGGCACACCAAAGGCCTGGAGCCTGTCGATAGGGCCTAGAATATGCCTCAGCGCCGCCAGGTCGTGCACCGTGGTGTCCAGTATGGTTCCCCCGGGGTAATCCGGGTGCTGTCTCCATTCCACACTGGCGAACGAATTCTTCTTCATGTCTATGGGGAAGGCATACACCCTGTTCTGAATGAAATATACCATATCCCCCACCTTTTTTGTCCTGATCAGGTCTCTTATTATATTAATCTCCTCGTTGTACCTGAAGTTTTCAGCAATAAGTATGGGAAGGCCGTATTTTTCAGGCAGGTCCCGGTGGGCAATGGCCTGCTCCCTGGTGGGGGCCAGCGGCTTCTCGCAGATAATGGGCTTTCGTGCCGTTCGGGCGACTTCCTCGGTCACCAAGAAATTCTTGTCGATGGGCACCATTATATCAAAACAGTCAATATCATCCCTTCTGCACATCTCCCTGTAGTCGGTGTATACCCCGCCGTTGTCTATACCCAGCCTTCCCGCCCAGAAAGAGGCCTTTTCCCTGTTCTCGTCACAGACTGCCACAATCTGATATTTGTCCGTCATTTCCTGGTAAGCGGGGTAGTGCAGACGCTCAAAGGCCATGCCTGCCCCGATTATTGCCACCCGTAGTTTCTTCATGATACAACCTCCCCGGCAAAAGTAATATGACCCATGGTTATCATGGTGTCGAAGTGTCCCGGTTATACGCTGATTTTTTAAAAGCGTGCAGGGAAATAATGGATTATACAGAAGAAAAATATCGCTTTGCGACTGAGTATCTATTCCCGGGGGAGTAGCAAAAAATGTAATATACCAAAAGGCACTCCCTGCCTCAAAATAAAAAAGGCTGCGGTGGCCCGGCCGCAGCCTTTTTTATCCTCCAAACCTCCTGTTTTGCTGTCTCCCGGCCCGCGGCAATGCCGCCGGGGCTAAGCAGATCTCCCTCCATACTTGTTTGTGATTACATTCACCATATAATTATTAAACCTGTAGCCGGATATGTAACCATAATTATTATACACTAATTTAAAACCAATGAAATTTACCCGGCCTAAAATGCCATTGTTTATTATAGATGCTATATAAACCAGTCAATATCAATATACTGCCTTTTAAGACTTAATTATTGGCTTGCCGTATTAAGAGATCATATAATTAAATAAGTATATTCAGGGGAGGGGAATCTAATGAGCCCAGCGGAAAAAGCCACAGAAACAATCACCTCCATACTGAATAAATATGCCGACCAGATAGAATTGCTGGACATTATTGACATAGTGGATAGCCTGAGAATAATAATGGAAGCTGTGACTCAGGAGGAATAAACTATATAGATACGGGGGAGGGGATCGGCGTGCTTGAATGCACGGATGTTCATCATTATGTAAGGGAGTTGGAAAAACTTATTTCCCGGATTGAGGGCGTCAGCGATGTGGTTGTCATCTCAGTCGAACAGCCTTCAGGAGAGCCGGTGCTCAAAGCTTTTGTAGAACCGGAGGAAGACACTGCTCTAAACGCCCAGTCAATAATCAACCAGTGCATTAACAAGTCAGAATGCCGCCGGGCGCCGGTATCGGTGACGGTGTGCAAGATACCGCGGACACCATCTGGGAAGGTTCAAAGACAGATGCTGCTGAACCAATGCATAGGCTAAACAGTCCGAGCTTAGATAAGAAAAACCGGCCCTCCCACAGGCCGGTTTTTCCCGTTAACACCCGGACATTCTTTTCTGTATCTTTCGCTTCTGCATCTTCACATACTCTGTTAACATAATCCTATACATACTTTCAATCATTTCCGGGTCGGCGCCCTTAGCCCCGGCCACAGACCGAACCCTCCTCAGTACCTCTTCCTCCCTGGCCTCGTCCCGTATCCTCCCGGGATTTTTAACAACGGCAATTTTTTCCACCAGCTTGGTCCTTATTCCAATAAGCTCCACTATCTGGCTGTCCACCATATCTATTTCCGCCCTAATCTCCTCCAGAGTTATACCCTGTTCCGGAGAGGGCTCCTCCCGGGGCGTCAGAGTGACATCCGCCGGGTAGGAACCTAGAATTCTCAGGTAGTATGCGTTTCGGGCAACAGCCTCCAGGGCCTCCCCCACCTTCTGATCACTGCGATGCCCTTCCAGGTCTATAAAAAACATATACTGCCCCAGCCTTTTTTTGACGGGCCTTGACTCTATCCTGGTAAGGCTTATATCTCTTAAGGCAAACTCCCTCAGTATGCTGTACAGCGCCCCCGGACGGTCCCTGGCCTCCACAATTATTGAAGTACGGCAGTTATTCCCCGGTACCGCGTCGTCCCTGCCCAGCACTATAAACCGGGTGGCGTTCTGGCTGCTGTCCTGGATTTCGGCCACAGCTATCTTCAGGCTGTAATTACTGGCGGCCAGTTCTGTCCCTATGGCTGCCCACGGCCCGGCCGATCCTGCCACAATACTGGCCGCCAGGGCAGTGCTGGTGGCTTCCTCTATCTCTGCCCCGGGTAGTTCCCGGGAGAGATACCCCCTGCACTGGGCCAGTGCCTGGGGATGCGACAGAACTTTTTTTATCTCTCTAATTTCTGTTCCCGGCCTTACCAGAAGGTTGTGCCGCACACCTAATACTATTTCCCCCCGGAACATCACCCCTTCCTCCTGGGCCAGCAGATCCAGTATCTGGCTTACAGCCCCTTCGGTGGAGTTTTCCAGTGGAACTACGCCTTCGTCCAGAGCGCCGCTTTTTACCGCTGACACTATCTGGGGGAAACTGCGGCAGCATACCAGTTCCACCGGGTCTTCACCAGAGTACCGCCTGGCGGCAGCCTCGGTGAAAGTTCCGGAAGGCCCCAAATATCCTATCCTTTTCAGATTAGCACCCCCGTTCAGGCTGCCCGCCCTACGGCTGCGGCAACCGCCTTCAATTCTTCGGCTACCCTGCTGAATTCCCCCGGACTGAGAGACTGCTTACCGTCACACAGAGCCCTCTGAGGATCAGGGTGTACTTCCACCAGCAGGCCGTCCGCCCCGGCGGCCACGGCCGCCAGGCTCATGGGCCCCACCAGAGCCCTAATCCCCGTGGCATGACTGGGGTCCACCACTACAGGAAGGTGGGAAAGACTCTTCACCAGGGGTACTGCACTGAGGTCCAGGGTATTCCTGGTATAGCCTTCGAAAGTCCTTATGCCCCTTTCGCAGAGCACTATACCGGCGTTGCCCTCGGAAGCTATATACTCAGCCGCCATCAGCCACTCCTCAACGGTGGCCGACAGGCCCCTTTTGAGGAGAACCGGGCACCCCGCCCTGCCCACCGCCTGCAGCAGCCTGAAATTCTGCATATTTCTGGCCCCTATCTGCACCATGTCAACGTATTTCAGGGCTTTATCAAGGCTCTGCAGGTCTATTACCTCAGTGACCGTAGCCAGGCCGAATTTTTTGGCGGCCTCGGACATCATTTTGAGCCCTTCCTCCTCCAGTCCCTGGAAGCTGTAGGGAGAAGTCCTGGGCTTGAAGGCTCCCCCTCTTAAAATACCTGCCCCGGAGGATTTGACCGCCTCGGCCGCCGCATACATCTGATCGGCTGTTTCCACCGCGCAGGGCCCAGCCATGAGGGCAATCTGCCTCCCGCCTATGTCAACATTACCAACCCTGACCACCGAATTCTCGCCCCGGGCCTCCCTGCTTACCAGCTTGAAGGGCTTCATAATGGGTACCACGCTCATCACCCCGGGCATTCCCTCAATACCCATGGTCTGTATGGAGCCCTTGTCTCCCACCGCGCCTATAACTATTCTTTTTACGCCTCTGATCAGGTGAGCCTGCAGGCCATGCTGCTCCAGTTTTCCCACCACTGCGTCCACCTGTTCTTCCGGGCAGTTTATTTCCATAACTATAATCATATTTTCCCCGGCCCCCCTACTAACCACACCCCGGGCGAGCCGGAACACCTCCTCTTTTAATAGTTTTTAAATTCATAAAGGGACACGATATGCTTATAAAAAAGCCACCATCATCACTCATCGAACCACCCCCCATTCAGGACACCCCCAAAGCCAACGATCCAGGATACTCCGATCGGGTTTCCTTGTTTGGTGTGTCCCATCTACCCCGATCGGGGACATTCCTCCGACTCGCAGAGCCAATCATGCCAGGGAGGTGTGTCCCCTTTCCGCTTTCGGTGTGTCCCCATTCATCAGAAAAGCCTGCCATCGCCCCGGGGACGAAAGCAGGCTTCCGTGGTACCACCCTTATTGATCCCCATACAGGGACCCCCTTTTGCAGCTACCGGAAAAATCCCCGGATAAACAAAAAAAGCCCTTCATCCCTTTTCTAGGGACGAAAAGCATTGCTATCCGTGTTACCACCCCATTGGCCCGCCGTGAATATATCACAGCGCACCCACTCGGCAAGGTACGGGAACAGATCCGATACCCCCTCCCTGTAACGTGGGAATCACGGCCCAGCCTACGCACCGTTTCCCGGTTGGGAAATAAGCTTCAGCCTGCATCTCCGGAGAGAACTTCAGCAAGGCATTCCCTGAAGGCGCTTACAGTCGGTGACGCCTTCTCCCTGGAGGGTTGTATCCAGCCTACTTTTCTCCTTCATAGATTTTACAATCAACATTTAGTTATAACAGTAATATACTATCTGCAGTTGCAAAAAGCAAGAGAAAATGGCTGCGTGTCATAATTATTTTCCTGGACGGGCTGCAATTGGACTTGATTTTTCTACCACTCATTTAATTTTTACAGCTTTTTAACCAGATTTTTATTGACATGTAACAAAAAAAGAATATAATCATATGAATCAGGTGTGAGATTTATATTTTATAACTTACACCAAACTGTAATGAGGGGGGGTACTCAATGACGAAAGAGCTTATCGATGCAATTCTCAAGGAGATTGGTCTGGAAAGCATCGACCGTGACCATGAAGACGAAGAACAGTAGGTATTATTAGACAGTATGTTGACTTATTAAGTTAACATACAAATCTGGAGATTGGAGGTACATGCATTGCAGCCAAAAATTGAAGGAAACCGGTAGGGGGCAGGTACAGTATAGACGTACCGGCCCCCTTGACTTTTAAAGGACTGCTTTTAAATTTAATCATCCCATGGCCTCAGCCAGGGAGACGCTTTTTACCGATACACCTTCTATTTGCCGGAGATCATTTTCCATGACCCGGTATTCATCCTCCCCGGCCTGCATGGTCAGGGTGATTATTCCCCTTTCCCTGCCGGGGTCCGGTATGCCGCACCTCATCAGTATCCTGGAGCCGTACCTGGTCAGCACATCCTGAACCTCCGGTGCGTGCGACGCTCTCTTCTCCACCAGTATTCCCACTACCCTTATATCTCTGGACATATTAAACCTCCCGCTGGCTTACTGTTCATATTATTTCCAAAACGGGTGAGATAATTACTCCCTGTTGTAGATATGTTTCCTTCCCGGCGCCATTATCTTGATAAGAATTATTCCGGACAAAAAGCCGCCCACGTGGGCCCACCAGGCCACGGGATTGGCGGACCCTCCCAGGGAGGCAGTGCCGTTGAACAACTGCAGCACAAACCAAAAGGCCAGGAAGACCACGGCGGGAATCTCCACTATGGTAAAGAAAATAATGATGGGCAGCAGTGTGAGCACCCTGGCCCGGGGGAAAGTAACGAAATAGGCGCCCAGCACTCCGGCGATGGCGCCGCTGGCCCCAATAATAGGCACCTCTGAAAAGGGGTTGGACAGTATATGTGCGATGACGCCGATTATTCCGGTGGCCAGGTAAAAAAGAAGAAACTTGAAATGGCCCAGCCGGTCCTCCACATTATCGCCGAAAACCCACAGAAAAAGCATGTTGCCCAGTACGTGCGTCCACCCGCCGTGCAGGAACATGGCGGTAAAAAAGGTTATTATCACAGACCCCATGGCGGACCCGTTCAGGAAAAGCTGGGTCACACTGGCCGGAATGAGCCCCAGGGTGTAATAAACCTCGTTCAGCTGGCCGGGGGGAAGCATTACTTCTCTTATAAAAATATACAGGTTAATGGCTATGAGGATCCAGTTCACGAAAGGAGTGGTCCGGGGCCTGACGCTGTCTCTTAATGGTATCAAGGTAACCCCCCCGCTTCTTTATAGAAATACTTTTATATAAATACTACGGCAACCTTATTTTTCCCCCCTATTCATTTTTCCCCCGAGGAAAATTGTGGACATCCCCGCCAGTATGGCCGGAAATCTGCTGTTAAGTCAGAATTGCGGCCAGCGCAGCGTAACCGTAAAAGAAAGCAACCCTTAAGGCTGCCTCTTTAAACTATCCGTTACCCCCAGGTAGTTTTTTAAGGCCTCTTGGAGTATATAAGAGAAGTTGACCCGGTTCTCCTCTGCCAAATCATTAAGCCATTTAGGAATAGTGAGGGTTTTCTTGACGGCTTTTTCCTGAACGGCATCACGAAATGGTGGCATCCACACTTCAATTAAAACCACAGCCTGGTTGTTTTCTACTTCAATCCGGCTGATACTGGTTGGCTCAGGGATAAATTCGTTATCTTGCTCCATCCCGTAAATGCGGAGTGCCATTGCTTCCTTGGCCATATTTAAAGCTTCTTCGTCAGTATCTCCGCAGGTAAGACATCCGGGAAGATCGGGGAACTCGACAGAAATACCATCGTCGGCGTAGTCAAAGATAGCTGGATAAATATACTTGTCTTTAGCCATTTTTAGGCCTCCTTTTGGGATTGATAGAGCTTTTACAACTCTATCTCCGCTTGTTTGAATATGTTCCTTACTGTTTTTATCGGCAGGTTTTTCCTTGGGTGAGGAACCGTCACTGTTCCTGGTTTTGTTTTGTGTTTATACTGTTGGTGGCTTCCTACTACCCTGTCAAGTATCCATCCGTCTTGCTTTAATCTTTTTATTATTTCCTGGGATGAGTAGGATTTCATTTCCGTTCCCCACCTCCCTGCACGTATTATAACACGTAAAGCGCTACGTGTCAATACACGTATTGATAACCTATTATCACTTAGCGATCTCGCCCCTGCGAACTTAGTTCACTAGGCCGCTTGCCAGTGTTGGTAATTGCGGCTCCTAACGCTCCGCTAAAAATAATAAAGCCAGCATCCAAGAACCTTGGTAATACTGACTTTCTATGGCGTCCCAGGAGGGATCCGAACCCCCGACCTACGGATTAGAAGTTGTAAGAAGGCCCATTGCATTGTTAAAGTCAAAATTGCAAACCATTGAATACATTGGTTTTTTTAGATTTCAAAACTGGCATAAAATAACAAATACCGAATTCAGAGGGAAGGTTTTATTAAAAATTCTTCCCTTTCTTCCCCAATTAAACAGCCTTGTAATGGCCCGTTTATCAGCTTTTCTGAAATAGTCCACCCCGGCCCTTTTCCCATAAATCCATTTTGTGACAGGGGACGGTTCTCTGGATCATTTATACCCTTTGCACCATACCCCTGTTAATACCCATAACGGCAGCTATTTCTCTTGTTGAAAGAGCCGAATTATCCTTTAAATAGCGAACC
>JAMCVT010000093.1 GCA_023475565.1 Actinomycetota bacterium | reverse complement strand
TCTTCCGATCTCTAATACTGAGTGAAATTTTTGTCTGAATCCAGAATTCAGAATGGCTTGGGCATTTCTTAAAGTGAAAGCGTCCTAGTGGGCTTTTCCTTACTGTTTAAAACAGGAGAATAAGTACTAAAGCCTTTGAACTACTTGATATAATGCAATTCAGTGACCACTAAGAGTTGTTTTGGTATGATGCTCCTATAAGCAGCTTCAAATGTAGGCTTTATAACCTTCTGGCTTCTGACTTCTGGATTCTGGATTCCGCCGTCTGCAAGACGGCACCGCCGCAATACCGGCGGTTTTTTTATAGCTTGTCATATTTGTCCAACCCCCCAAATATATATTCAATATCCAAAAATGGAAAAAATGGGGGTGAATGTATTGTTTTGGAATAGGAGGAATAAGAATTCCCAGTCCCTGCAGGAGTTTTATCAGGATAAAAAATACACCCAGGATTACGACTGGATAGATTACTACAGGCCCAAAAGAAAAAAGACCTCCTTTGGATGGGGACAGCCGCCGGAGAGGAGTTCCTCCGGCCGGCGCACCCTGTTCCGGGTGGCGGCGGTGCTGTCCATACTGGCGCTGCTTTTTGTGGTCAGGCAGACCGATCACCCGGTGGGTGAGAGCATGCGGTCGGGACTGAGATATGTGCTGACCACCGACTGGGATGTCAGGCCGGCCATGGAAAAGGCGGTAAAGTTCGGCCTGCAGATGGCCGGCGTGGACAGCCGGCTGGACAGCGGGATGCCCCAGGACGGGACCATGAAGGAGGCCGTTAGCACTACCGGCGACCCCGGCCCCATGACCATACCGGTATCCGGCAGGGTGGTGCGGGAATACGGGTGGAACAAGGACGCCCTGGACGATATGGAAAGGTTTCACCCCGGCATTGATATAGCCGCCAAAGCAGGCGCACCCGTAAAGGCCGCCCTGGCCGGGAAAGTCAAAAAGGTGGGGTCGGACCAGAAGTACGGCCGTTATGTGGTCCTTGACCATGGTGAAGGAGTGTACACACTTTATGCCGGCATAGAAAATGTTAAGGTGGCTGAGGGGCAGACGGTCAAGGCCGGGGAAGCCATTGGAGATACGGCCCGGGCCGGGGATGTCAGCGGCGGGGGGCTTCACTTTGAGCTGAGGGAAAAGGGCGCCCTGACCGACCCTCTGGACAGGATCGATTTTCCACCGGTGAAATAGGGGGGACAGTTTTTGAAAATCGGCCGGATAATGGGTGTTAATATTTATCTGAATCCTTTCTTTCTGGCCCTTTTGGGCCTGTTTTTTGTGGCCGGCATTATGGATAAAGGACTCATTGCCTTTGGCGTGGTGCTGGCCCACGAGTTTGCCCACGCCGCCATGGCCAAAAAACTGGGCGTTCCGGTGTCCGACGTTGAGCTGCTTCCCTTTGGGGGGGTCACCAGGATGGGTGGCGACATGCCTGTCAGGCCGGATAGAGAGATGCTCATAGCTGCCGCCGGGCCTTTTGGGAATCTGATTCTTTTTATGGCCGGGCTGGCTTTCAAAAACCACGGGGTGTGGGATGACAATCTGGGTCCCTTCTTTCTACAGAGCAATATGATTATTGCCGCCTTTAACATACTGCCCGCCCTGCCCCTGGACGGGGGAAGGGTATACCGGGCCTTCCTGGCCGGTAAGGTGGGCATTAAAAACGCCACCTACAGGGCGGCCGGGCTGGGGCAGGTCTGGGCGGTAATGATCATGCTGGCCGGGTCCGCCGGCCTGGCTATGGGCAGGACAGGACTGGATGTGCTTGTCACCGGCCTTTTTCTTTTTTATGCGGCCACCAGAGAAAGGGTGTCCGCCCCTTTTCTTTTCATGCGGCAGATGATGCAGAAAAAAGAGGAGCTGTTGAGATCGGGAGTTCTCCCCGCCGAAGGTCTGGTGGCCCGGGAGGACGCCACCCTGGGGGAGGTTGTCCGCCTTTTTCTTCCGCAAAGGTTTTATTTTGTGGCTGTTTATTCCGGCGAGCTGGAGTTTAAGGGGGTTCTGTCAGAAAATAAAATTATTGACGCGCTGTTTGCATACGGTTTTGATCACCGCATAGGTGAGATTAATTCCCTGTAGCCGGCAGCGGGCCCGGGCATGGATTTAAATCATTGGGGCAATACTTAAAATACCGGGCTTTAAAGGAGGTGAAAGGGAAATGGATAATATAGAAACCGGCAAGGTGGCAATTTTTGTTGACTATGAAAACCTGTTTTACAGTATGCACAACAAGTACCAGGCCCAGCCCGATCCGATGGACTTTATCAGCATCGCCCGGGAATACGGGCAGATAATGACGGCCAGGGCGTACGGGGACTTTGAAAAAAACCCCTATATAAAAAACGAGGTGCCCAAGCTCAGGGCCGCCAGCTTCGAGGTGGTGCACACCAGGACCGAGGTGGTGGGCGGTAAAGAAAAATCCTATACCGATTTCAAGATAGTTGAAGACCTGTTTGTGTTCAAGGAAGAAAACAGGGATGTGGCCATCATAATACTGGCCACCGGGGATGGTCATTTTTCAAATGTTGTAGCCAGGCTTAAGATAAGGGACGGCAGAAGGGTAATTGTGGTGGGGGTAAAGGGATCGATAAGCCGGGAGCTTCAGATGGCAGCCGGAAAGGACGATGTAATAGAAATAACCGGTATCAGCTACGAGGTTGACCTGGAGGATTTGAAGCGTTTTATTGCCGGTCAGGAAGAGCGCTACCGGTATCTGACCTTTATCAGGACGGCCCAGGCCTACGTGGAAAAAACCAGATTGCCTGAGGAGTACAGGGATTTCTGCTTTAAAAAGATAGTCATCGCCATGAACAGGCTGATAGATGAAGGCTACCTGGAACAGGTCAGGATCATGAGAAATGATGTGCCCCTCAACATAATAAAGGCTGCCGGCGGCAAGGATCTTCAGATATACGGCTAAAGTGTCCCGTCTGGTTTATGGAATACTTTTGGAAAGTCGCAGGTAAATTATAAAGTCTTGTAGAAGAGATATACTCCGGCAGGTATTTTTTGTTAATAGCCGGGGACCCGCTTTCCCGGGGTGGATTACGGCCTGCATTATTTACTGGAGGGAAATTTTTGACTTTTGCAGCAGATCAGGACTATGGTGTGAAACTGGAAAGGATTTTGGCCAGGGTGCAGAAACCAGCGCGCTATGCAGGCGGCGAGCTGAACTCGGTGGTAAAGGACTGGGAGCGGACCGCAGTAAAAATGGCCTTTTCCTTCCCCGATGTATACGAGGTAGGCATGTCACACCTGGGACTGCAGATACTTTACCACACCGTCAACAGCCGCGATGATGCCCTTATGGAAAGGTCCTTTGCGCCCTGGGGAGACATGGAGAGCCAGATGAGGCGAAGCGGCCTGCCCCTTTTGAGTCTGGAGTCAAAGAGGCCGCTGGGCCAATTTGACATAGTGGCCTTTACCCTGCAGTATGAAATGAGCTTTACAAACATATTGAACATGCTGGACCTGGCGGGCATACCATTAAGGTCAGCAGACCGGGGCGAGGGCTTTCCCCTGATCATTGCCGGGGGGCCCTGCGCTTTTAATCCCGAGCCCCTGGCGGACTTTATCGACGTATTCGCCATCGGGGAAGGGGAAGAGCTTATTCACGACATAATTGACGCCTTTAAGGCGGGCAGGGGACAGGGCAGGGATAGCCTTCTGAAAGACCTGGCCGGTATTCAGGGAATTTACGTCCCCGGGCTTTACCGGGTCCTCTACAATGAGGACGGAACAATACAGTCCGTTAGTCCCGGGGTTGAGGGAGCGCCTGAAAAGGTAAGGAAAAGGGCGGTGGCCAACTTTGACCGGTCCCCCTTTCCCGAAAGGCCTATAGTCCCCAATACCGGGGTGGTGCACGACAGGATAATGCTGGAGGTGCTCAGGGGCTGCACCAGGGGCTGCCGGTTTTGCCAGGCCGGGGCCATCTACCGGCCGGTACGTGAAAAATCTCCCGGGACACTGATCGATCAGGCTGAAAAGCTGGTTAAAAACACCGGTTATGATGAGATATCCCTTACCTCACTCAGTTCGGCCGACTACACCGGAATAGACCGGGTGGCCCGGGAGCTGCTGGACAGGATGGGAGGCAGCGGGGTGGGGGTTTCCCTCCCCTCCCTGCGGGTTGACGCCTTCTCAGTGGACCTGGCCAGGGAAATACAGAGGGTCCGCCGCTCCAGCCTTACCTTTGCGCCCGAGGCGGGTACCCAGCGCCTCAGGGATGTGATCAACAAGGGAGTCACCGGGGAGAACCTCTTAGATGCGGTGTCAGCCGCCTTTTCCGCAGGGTGGCAGGCTGTAAAGCTGTATTTCATGATCGGCCTGCCCACCGAAACCATGGAAGATATCAGGGGAATAGCCGGCCTGGCGGAGGATGTTCTTAAAAAAGGGCTGGAGGCCGGTGCCAAAAAAGGACGGCTTAAGGTTACCGTCAGCGCCTCCTCCTTTGTGCCCAAATCCCATACCCCCTTTCAGTGGGAGCCTCAGAATACCATTGGGGAGTTAAGGGAAAAGCAGATCTTTCTTAAAACGCTGATCAGGGACAAGAGGATATCCTTTAAATGGCATGAGCCAGAGGTAAGCATACTGGAAGGGGTATTCGCCAGGGGCGACAGGAGGCTGTCCGCCGTGCTGGAAAGGGCCTTCAGGCTGGGGTGCCGCTTTGACGGCTGGTCGGAGTGCTTTGACTATAGAAAATGGCTTGAAGCCTTTGCAGACACCGGTATTGACCCCGGCTGGTATGCCCACCACAGGTACGATTATGACCATATACTGCCCTGGGACCACATAGAGTCGGGAATTGAAAGAAAATTCCTGGTCAGAGAGCACAAAAGGGCCATGGAGGCCCGGCCCACGCCGGACTGCAGGGGGGGCAAGTGCCCGGCCTGCGGTGTATGTGACGGCCTGGGAATAAATCCGGAAATAGGTGGGGGTGTTGTCCTTGCCCCGCTACAGGATAAGGTACTCTAAAGAAGAGGCCGCCAAATTCATATCGCACCTGGATATGCTGCGAACCTTCGAGCGGGTGGTTCGCCGGGCGGGAATCCCGGTGTCCTTCAGCCAGGGATTCAATCCTCATCCCAGGTTCAGCTTCGGCTTCCCTCTTTCGGTGGGAGTATCCGGGCTGGAAGAGTATGTGGATATCGACCTTGACACTGAAGTTTCCCCGGAAGAGGTTGCCCAGGCGCTGGACCGGGCCATGCCCCCGGGCATGAGGGTTACCGGGGCCAGGCCGGTGGAGGAGGGCGCCCCTTCTCTTATGGCCTCTACAGAGCGGTCCGCCTACATTATACGGGCAGACAGGAAATGTTCCACGGCCGGGGCAGGACAGCTGAAAGGCTGCCTGGAGGGCCTGCTGAATTCTGAAGAGGTTACCGTTATGCGCCGCAAAAAGGATGGCCGGGATATTCCCTTCGACATTCGCCCGGGCCTTCTGCACCTTGCCGCCCGGGATGAAGAAGGCGCAATGGTGCTGGAAATGGAGCTCGTAACCTCCAGCAGCTTTAACGTCCGCCCCCAGGAGGTCCTAGCGGCTATAACCGGCCGGTGCGGTGATTTCGGCGAGGACTGCCACCTTGATATCACCCGCTCCCGGGTTGCGGGTGATGGGGGCAAAGATTTATTTTGATGCCAGTGCAGGGAAAAATCGGTTTATCCCGGGAATCAGTAACTGTCAGGAGAAAATGCACTGTTTTGTTTTGCCCTGACTATAAGGATGGTTTTGCATGCTTAGAGAGATTGTAATAAATGTAAGCGAGGAGGAGACCAGGGTTGCCGTCCTCGAGGACAAAACCCCGGTCGAGCTGTATATAGAGAGGTCGGTTACCCAGAGGCTGGTGGGCAACATTTTCAAGGGCCGGGTGGAAAATGTGCTGCCCGGCATGCAGGCCGCCTTTGTGGACATAGGGCTTGATAAAAACGCCTTCCTATACGTGGAGGACGCCCTCCCGGCCAGGTCTCCGGAAGGCCACGGACAGGGATCGGCCATGGGCGCCAATATATGCGACATACTCAAACAGGGTCAGGAACTGATCGTGCAGATAGTAAAGGAGCCCATCGGCACCAAGGGCCCCCGGGTTACCACCCACATCACCCTGCCCGGACGGTACCTGGTCATCATGCCCACCATGGACTATATAGGCATATCCCGCCGCATCGAAAACGAGAAGGAGCGCGAGCGCCTCAAGGAGCTGGCCGCCAGGGTGAAGCCCGGGGACATGGGGGTTATCGTCAGAACGGTGGCCGAGGGTGTGGAGGAGGAGGAGCTTAAGCAGGACGTGGCCATTCTGGCCAGGCTCTGGAAAAAGATCTCCCAACGGGCCTCCCACGGTCCGGTTCCCAACCTGCTGCACCGGGACCTGGAACTGATCCAGAGAATAATGAGGGACATATTCACCGAGGATGTGGACCGGCTCACCATAGACTCCCGCTACGAGTACGAGAAAATGCTGGACCTGCTGGACATTACCGGTCCCAGGCTCAAATTCAAGGTTTACCACGATGAGAGAGACAATATATTTAAAGATTACGGCATCGAGCAGGAGCTGGAAAAGGCCCTCAAAAGGAAGGTCTGGCTCAAGTGCGGGGGCTACATAGTTATTGACCAGGCCGAGGCCCTGACCGCCATAGACGTCAATACCGGCAAATACGTCGGCACCACCAACCTGGAAGACACCGTGCTGCGGACAAACCTGGACGCCGCCGTGGAAATAGCCCGCCAGCTGAGGCTGAGAAACCTGGGCGGGATCATAATAGTAGACTTTATAGACATGCACCTGGAGGAACACCGGCAGCAGGTGCTGCAGCTGCTTGAAGACGAGATTAGAAAGGACAAGACCAAGACCAACATACTGGGCATCACCCAGCTGGGACTGGTGGAAATGACCCGCAAAAAGGTCCGCCCCAGCCTCAGTGAGGTAATGCAGAGGCCCTGCCCCTACTGCGAGGGCAGGGGAAAGGTGCTCTCCGAGGAAACCGTGGGCATACACTTTAAAAACCACATCTGCCGGATGGCCCGCCAGACCTCGGCCGAAACCATACTGGTGGAGGCCAACCCCCTGGTGGCCGCAAGACTCATAGGCAGCGGCGGGGCCAACCTCAGGGAGTTGGAGCAAAGAACCGGCAAGAGCCTCTACATAAGGGGCTCCCAGGGCCAGCACATAGAGTCGGTGGAAGTCCGCCCCCTGCACAACCAGGCCGAGATCCTGGCCAACACCCTCCCGGCCCGCCAGGGCCAGGTGCTGGAGGTAAGAGTGGAGGAGCCCCACATCACCAACGTAAACGACGGCATAGCCAGGGTGGACGGCTTTATACTGGATATAGAGGGGGCCGGGAGTTTGGTGGGGGAGACGGTGACGGTGGAGGTGGCCAAAGTTTATCGTACGTACGCCAAGGCCCGCCTCGTCAAGTAGGCTGGGGTCGTCCAAATATCCTCCTGCGGCGTTGCTCCTCGGCTTCCGCGCTCCAACGTAATTCCATTACGCCTCCGCTAAAAGCCTCCGGTGCGCCTTGCAGGAGAACATTTGGCCAGCCAGGACGGCTGGCCGGGGGCCGGATAATATTTTGCCAGTGTTCCAGGGTCGGAATAAAGAATGGCCGCTCAATTATGAGCGGCTCTTTTATATGCTGCTTGCTTTTGAAGGTCTCATAGGGGCATTTCTTGAATTGCGAAGACACAAGTCAAGAGACGTCCCGAAATGCTCGTTTAGATGCATAACTGAAAGCCTGACCCCATTATTTTCCCCCTTGACATATTGACCAAGAGCGCTCCTTATAGGCTGCTGTAACCATTTTAAAAACCACCGAATACTATAACATATTTAGGAAAGGTGGTATAAACATGGGATTCGGTATGGGTGGCGGCGGCGGTTATGATGGTGGCTGCGGTCATGGCGGTGGCGGAGGTTTTGACGGAAGCTTTATTCTATTTCTTGTCTTAATCCTGCTGGTTTTCGGTTCAATGCCTCATGGCGGTTATTGCGGAGCCGATAAATAATTTTTCAATATAGCAAAACATGTTCCATATTTTCCACCAGAACCCAGGCTTAAAGGTTTGGGCTTTCTGGCAACTGAAAGCAGGACAAGCAACTCCGCATCATCCTAAACCTTTGTTCTATGACCTCCGCTCAGTTGTGACAAAATGGTGCCAGGCTATTAACTTAAAGATAATCACCCTTTAAGTTGGGACAAATGGTGACAGGCCCTTAAGTGCGCCAAGCAAAAGGCGTGTCACAGGGACGGGGGAATTGACATGGTTTTCGCAGTATTTCACGATTTATAGCCTAAATTGACAACCTTTTGAATGTCTCTACTATAGTGTTATACACTGATTAACTTTATGTCATTTCCTCCGTCCCCTTGACAGATAATTTTTTACTCACCCCATAAAGAAAGGGTTGGCGGGGTAAAATTGAATAAGGCAAAGGATGATGCTGATATGCAACTGCGCAGGCGGTACAAACATTTGAAGCGCTACCGGGAGATTATAAATATTTTGCTAAAACACGGCTTCGGCCACATTTTACACCAGCTGGGTTTGGCGGAATTTCTATCCATTCCCGGAAAAGTGCTGTTTAAAATAGAGCCCGGGATAGAACAATTTTCCATACCCCAAAGGGTAAGATTGGCAATTGAGGAACTGGGGCCGACCTTTATTAAAGTGGGCCAAATTCTAAGTACCAGACCCGACCTGCTGCCCCCGGATTATATAAGTGAATTGGAAAAACTTCAAGATAGGGTACCGGCTTTTGAATTTGATACGGCCAAACAGCAGATTGAAAGGGAATTAGACAAACCTTTAGAGGAAATATTTGCCGAGTTTGACCCCAAACCGCTGGCCGCCGCGTCCATAGGCCAGGTGTACCGGGCCGTGCTGCCTGGCGGCCAGAAGGTAGTTATTAAAGTCCAGCGCCCGGATATTGAAAAAATGATCAACATTGATCTCGAAATACTATATGATGTGGCGCGTTTTATCGAGAGCCGTTCGAACTGGGCGGAGATGTACAGTTTTGTCGAGATGGTGGCTGAGTTTGACCGGACCCTCCACGAAGAGCTGGATTATAACGCCGAGGGCCGCAACGCTGATACTTTCAGAAAGAATTTTGCCGGCGACCCCGAAGTGTTCATTCCTATGGTCTACTGGGATTTTTCTACCAGAAAAGTCTTAACCATGGATTATGTACATGGGGTAAAGCTGAATAACATACAGGAAATTAACCGCCTGGGTTTGGACCGGCTGGCTTTGGCCAGGAAAGTGGCCCAGGTAATATTTAAACAGATTTTAATAGACGGTTTCTTTCATGGCGACCCGCACCCCGGAAACCTGGCGGTCCTCTCCGGGGGAAAAATTGTCTTTATGGACTTCGGTATGGTAGGACTCCTTACCGAAGAAACCAAAAGTAAAGTGGGCAACCTGATGATGGCTCTGGTAGGTAAAAGCTCCGACGCAGTGATGAAGGCAGTTTTAGACCTGGGGGTTGTTCCTAAAAATGTTGACAAAAAGCTTCTGCGCCGGGATATCGACTTGTTACAGAGAAAGTATTATGAGGTGCCCTTAAGTCAGATTAGCCTGGGAGAAGCATTAAATGACATCATGGGTGTTGCCTTTAAATATCACATCCGGGTACCAACGGAATTTACCTTGCTGGTAAAGGCACTGTTGATCATGGAAGGGGTAGTGGAAGAACTTGACCCGAATTTGAGCATTATTAAAGTAGCCAAGCCGTTTGGGAAAAGGCTGCTTATGGAGAAGCTCTCACCTCAAGCATTGTCTAAAACCGCAGTAAAAAGCCTCCGGGAATTTGGGGATATTCTTTCCCTTTTGCCGAAACAGGTCAGTAAAATACTGGACCTAGCTGCGGAAGGTGAGTTGGAATTAAAACACCAGCTTCCCCAGATTGATGAAGTTCTGACCAGGGTAAATATAATGATCAACCGGCTTGCCTTTAGTATTGTGATAACCGGCCTAATTATCGGAACTGCTTTTCTGGCCCTGAAGGAAAGTACTCTGTTAGGGCAGGTGCCAGTAGCGGAGGCGGGATTTTTAGTGGCCGGGGTGCTGGGTTTCTGGTTCCTGGTTTCAATCCTGCGCTCGGGTGGTTTTTAAGTCTGATTCTCTTTTATTGCAAACACTGAGTAATTTGTTAATCTGAAACTCGACTTTGAAACTTTAAAATTAAAAACCCCCAAAACTCAACATTGTCACAGGGACGGGGGAATTGACATGGTTTTCGCAGTATTTCGCGGCTTTTAGCCAATAATTGAGCAACCGTTTACAATTGTACGTTTCTATCCTGCAAGTGTTTTGCACGGTTGGCTTTATGTCATTTCCTCCGTTCCCTTGACACCCCGATAAAACAAAACGGTGTCAAATTCCTGGTAGGCAATAGCGGATATCGTCGCTACCTTCTGCTAAAAAAAAAGTTAAGGGCCTGGCACCATTCGTCCTTACGCCTCCGTTTGAAGCCTCCGGTGCGTCTTGCAGGAGAACATTTGGCCAGCCAGGACGGCTGACCTGGGGGCCAATTACAGACTTGCATTGAGGTCTAAGAAAAAGAGCCACTCGTTGATGAGTGGCTTTCGTAAAAATGATTCTATTTTATTATGAATCTTGATTGATTAGCGGTGGACTTTGAGTTTTACTTAGGGGTACAGGGGCTTTAAATGCAATATCGCTGAGTCCATATTTTACGCGGTTTGGACGACTCAGCGATATTTCTTTTAAAACAAAAATATTGGGCTATAAAAACATGTTGGTAGAAAAAGCGGTAGAAAGGTTTTGGTTAAAGCCATTTCAAACCGCCTCTTACAGGATGTCGGTTAATGGATTAAATGTTGATAGCCCTATAGCTTTTGCAACCGAAATTAGGTTGTCATCACTGGCAACAAAAATCAACTGGCTTCTTTTAATAATACACAAGTAGCGAGGTGCAAAGCGTCTAAGGTTCTTAAACCATGGTTTCTGCCATGTTTAATCAACAATTCTTCCGCTTCCTGCAGCACGGCATGGCCTAAAGGCTCTACGTTAAACCGGGAGTACTCTTCATAAAAGCCATTTGTAGCTTCACTTAGCGCCTTGTCGTCAATTTCTTTATTTCGATAACGACGATATAAAGCGGAGATGAACTCTATCCGTACCAGGTCGGAAACGTGGATGGTGCTTTCAGGGTTCGTTATCAGATCAGTAACAGTTACCGTTCCTTGTTCTTCATGAAAAAACTTAATCAATGCTGAGGTATCAAAAAAAAGATTCATATACGTTCATTTCTCTCTTTTATGATATCGTCGCTAAGCGAACCTTTGCAATTCTTTAAAGCAAGGCGGGTACGTAAATAGCCATTATTTGGTTTTCTGAGTTGTATTTTTTTGTCCTGTGTCTTGAGGGTTAAAACGAGATCGTAGACCCGTAAAATATTGTGTGGACCGAGCGACTCTATTTCTTTTATTAAACGTTCTTTGGCCTGCATGGAGAACACCACCTTATGACAAATATACCATAGCCCATATTCGGCAGCAAGAGAATATGTCTTCTGACTATTTTTTGGGGGAGTGTATAAGAAAAAACATTGGTTATTCTGGACCCCACGCTTCGGCGTGGGTTTACTACTGTCCCCAATAAGGTTCTTTTTGCAACAGGCCTGTCAATGGCTGCGAAATGCTTGTATGCAATTCTCCTGGCTTTCGCCTGGCAGGAAGACGAGTTTTTTCCGGGCCAGGAAAGATGGCTAAACAGATGGTTGTACAGACAGAATAATTCCGAATACCTGGAGAGAAAGCCTGACCCCATTATGCCCTCTATTAATAAAAAACATTGTAATAAATAATTACAAATTTATTAATGAGGGAACTGCTTCGGAGGAACCAATGAAAGCTGTTTTTACCGTGTCAGATGTCCGTGTAATCGAATCATTAAAGGGCACCCTTAAACCTGGTGATGTAATTCAGGTTAGACAATTGGGCGGTTCCTATAAAGGCATAGACTATCCTACTGATTATCCGGAGATTTACACCCCAAATATGCAGGGAATATTTTTCCTTTTAACAAATGATAAAGGCCTGCTGATCATGTTAATCCATACCAAGGTTTCGTAAAATTAGTAAATGGTAAATATGAAAAACAACAATATAAAGCTAATGGAAATTATGTTATTGGTATAGCAAAGGATACACATAATATTCTATTCGGGAATGGAATGGACGAAAATAATCTAAAAGATTTAATTAAAAATTAGTATCGATCAACTTCGCCATTCATGTAATTAAAGAGTGAGTAACTCACTCTCAGACTGTCAAAGAACCCTTTGCTAAAAAACGTGTCACAGGCACGGTTCTGCTGACATATTAGGGGGGATAAGGGGGTCAGGCCTGAATACTTGACATAATGCACGACAAGTAAAGATAAAATGGTGTCAGGCTCTTAACTTTCTTAACTTAATTTGCGTTCTACACAGGTCCCCGGTATAATTCCCGGTAAATATTTGCCACACCGGACTTTTCAAGCTTTCCTGAAATGATTGACATAACAGTATCGTATAGTATACCAGTCTCATCGAGTAATGCAATGCCGTTCATTTCAAGAAAGACAAGACTACAGGCAAGGCCTGTCCTTTTATTGCCGTCAACAAAAGGATGGTTTTTGCAAATATGAT
>JAMCVT010000082.1 GCA_023475565.1 Actinomycetota bacterium | reverse complement strand
GAGCATCGCTGGCGGCCGGGAACAGCCACCACCACCATCTGGTGTGCATTAAGTGCGGGGGGTCCGAGGAGCTTGATTTCTGCCCGCTGCAGTTTATTGATGCAAAACTGCTGAGGGAAAAAAATTTCAGGGTGGAAAGGCACAGCTTTGAAATATACGGCTACTGCCAGAGATGCTCAAGGGCTTAATACAATATTGGGGGTATGGGATTTAATATGATAAAGTTTCTGAGACCGGTGGCTCTATTAATTATTATGGCTCTATTCCTGGCCGGCTGTTCCGGGGGGCCGCCCGGCCGCTCTTCGGGAGGGAAAATAAGGGTTTGCGCCACCACCTATCCCCTCTATGATTTTGCCAAAAACATAGGGGGTGACCGTATAGAGGCATTCATGCTTTTGCCTCCGGGGGCCGAGCCGCACCACTGGGAGCCTGCCCCGGGAGATATTATAAAGATAAGCGGGTCTGATGTCTTAGTATACAATGGGGCAGGGCTGGAATCCTGGCTGGAAAACACCCTGATCCAGGTGGACCGGAATAAAACCGCCGTGGTGGACTCCAGCAGCGGGGTTGACCTTATAAGGGGCGAAGATGGAGAGCAGGGCCAGGACCCCCATATATGGCTGGACCCGGTCAACGCCCAGAAGATGGTGGACAACATACTGGAAGGGCTGGTTAAGGCCGACCCGGCCAATAAGGATTACTATGCGGCCAACGCCCGGGAATACAAGGCCAGGCTGGCTGAACTGGACGGCCGTTACCGGGCCGCCCTTTCCGGGGCAGGGATAAGGCAAATAGTGGTTTCCCACGATGCCTTCGGCTACCTGGCCCGCCGGTACGGGCTGGAGCAGATATCCGCCCGGGGGCTCTCCGCCGACTCCGAGCCCAGCCCGGCCAGGCTGGCCGAGATAGTGGAGCTGGTCAGGGAACATCATATTAAATATATCTTTTATGAAACACTGGTCAGCCCCAAGGTATCCGAAACCATAGCCGAAGAGGCCGGTGTGGGCACACTGGTGCTCAACCCGGTGGCCGGCCTTTCGGAAGAGGAAATGGCCGGGGGAGAGGACTACCTTAAAATTATGGGAGAAAACCTGGAGAATCTGAAAGCGGCCTGTGAGGCCAGGTGATGAATGAGATGAATGATATGAATGATATGAACACTTTTCCGGTTGTCGAAATCAAAACACTGTTTTTTACCTACGGGTGTCACCCGGTTCTGGAGGATGTCAGTCTGAACATAATGGCCGGGGAGGCGGTGGGCATCACCGGCCCCAACGGGGCCGGGAAAACAACACTTATTAATCTTCTGGTGGGCAGGCTGCCGCTCCAGGAGGGGGAAATAAGCATTTACGGGTCGGATGTGTCCAGTGGCGGCTGGAGGAGGAGGGTGGGCTTTGTTCCGCAAAGGGCCGCCTATTTTAATCAGGCCTTCCCGGCCACCGTTATGGAAGTGGTTCTTTCCGGTTGCACCGGACGGAAGGGGCTTTTCAAAAGCTTTGGCCCGGCTGATGTGAGGGCGGCGGAAACCGCGCTGGAAATAATGGATCTGCAGGCTTACAGAAACCATCCCATTACCGAAATGTCCGGCGGGCAGCAGCAGAGGGCGTTCATCGCCAGGGCACTGGCCGCCGAGCCGGAGCTGCTGATAATGGATGAGCCCACGGTGGGGGTGGACCAGGCCACCAAGCAGAAGCTGTACTCCATTCTGAAAGACCTTAACAGGGAGAAGAGCATGACCCTGGTGGTGGTCTCCCACGACATAGAGGGCATTGCCGGGTTCTGCACCCGACAGGTTTGCCTCAACCTGCACCTTTGTACCTGCAACAGCTGGAGCGTTTTCCCCGGGGGCCCCCCGGCCGATAGCTGCGGCGGGCTCTTCCCGGCCTTTTCAAACGGCCGGCTGTAGACTTGGGAGGACTTTTATGAGTATATTTGACTATGAATTTATGAGAAACGCATTTGTTACCGGAATGCTGGTGGGTCTGGTCTGCCCGGTGGTGGGGCTTTTTGTCACCCTGAAAAGGCTGTCCATGATCTCTGACGCCCTTTCCCATGTGTGCCTTGCCGGTGTGGCGGCAGGACTGCTTATGGGAGCCCACCCGGTGCTTACGGCCTCTCTGTTTTCCATTTCCGGGGGCCTTCTTATCGAGGCCATAAGGCTTAAGTACAAGACCTACCCCGAGCTGGCCATTGCCATTATTCTATCCGCCGGGGTGGCCGGAGGTGCCATACTTCTGGGGCTGGGCAAGGGGCTGAGCGCCAATTTCATGAGCTACCTTTTCGGCAGCATAGTAACGGTGGGCGGTTCCGATGTGCTGATCATTTCTGCTGCGGTGGCCGTTATACTGGTGCTGGTAAGGCTTTTTTACAAGGAGCTGTTCATGATCACCTTTGATGAGGAGGCCGCCATGGTGGCAGGCCTGCCGGTAAGGCTCATTTCGGTGGGCTTCACGGCGCTGACCGCCCTGACCATAGCCATATCTATAAAGATAGTGGGCATACTGCTGGTCTCGTCGCTGATGATCCTGCCTGTGGCCGCAGCCCTAAAGCTGGCCGGCAGTTTCAGGGGCGCTCTCTTCCTTTCGGTGGCATTGGGTGAGCTGGCCGTTATCTCCGGGCTGTTTGCGTCTTTTTATTTCAACCTGGCGCCGGGCGGGGTGGTTATAATGACAGCGGTGGTGCTGCTTGCCCTGTCCATGCTGTACGGATCCCTGCGGGCGGCCTTCCGTTCGGGGCAGACAATTTCCTCTTGAAAGCCCTCCTCTGATGTGTTAAAGTAATACTGTCAGTGATCGGCCGGAGCCGGTCGGGTAGATTTTAAGCAGGGGTTGAATAAAACCGCCATAATACCATGAAGGTATTGGACCGTAGAAACGGTTTGAACTTCATGGTTTTTTTGTTGGCCAATGGAAGAATCGTGGCAACTACATAGTAGAAGGAGGATTAGCGGCAGCATGCATATACCTGACGGTTTTCTCAATGCCCAGACATGGGCGCCCGC
Organism: Actinomycetota bacterium; assembly: GCA_023475565.1. Lineage (GTDB taxonomy): Bacteria > Bacillota > Desulfotomaculia > Desulfotomaculales > Desulfocucumaceae > BRHc4a. The sequence continues at coordinate 9,843 of JAMCVT010000082.1, read as the reverse complement.
GTACTTACTGAGTGCCGGGGCGATAGGCTACAGTATCAAAAAGTCCAGGGAGGAGCTGAACGAAAGGCAGGTGCCCCGGCTGGGGGTTATGGCGGCATTTATATTCGCCGCCCAGATGGTCAACTTCCCGGTCATTGCCGGAGTGGCTTCAGGACACCTCCTGGGGGCCGCCCTGGCTGCCATAATGCTGGGCCCGTGGAGCGCCTGCATAATTATTTCAACTGTGCTGGCCATCCAGATGCTGTTCTTTGGTGACGGAGGGATTACTGCGCTGGGGGCCAACATGTTCAACATGGCGGTGATGGGTGTGCTGGCAGCCTATCTGGTCTACGGCCTTCTGTCCAGGATACTGCCCGGCTCTATGGGGCGAAACGCCTCAGTTTTCCTGGCCGCCTGGTTTTCGGTGATGGCGGCGGCGCTGATGGCCTCGCTGGAGCTGGGGCTTTCCCACAGCGTGCACCAGGTCAGCTTTGGCTTTATTCTGAAGGGTATGCTGGGCGTGCATACTCTCATTGGACTTGGTGAGGGGCTGATCACCGTGGCGGTGGTAAAATTTATGGAAAAAATAGGCTTTGCAGGTGGCAAAGGCGCCGGGGAGGGGGTGAGCCGTTCATGAAATCTGTTTATAAAGTGCTCCTGGCCGCCGTTCTTGTCGCGGCCCTGCTTTCCCCCCTGGCGTCATCCAATCCCGACGGGCTGGAGAGGGTGGCCACCGACCTGGACTTTATTGAAAAGGGTGAGGGCAGCCAGGTAATGGAGTCACCGGTTCCCGACTATACATTTCCCGGCATTGAAAACGGGGCGGTGGCCACTGCTGTGGCCGGGGTGGCCGGGACGGCCCTAACCTTTGCGGCCATGTACGGCCTGGCCAGGCTGTTAAAAAAAAGGGTAGGTCATTAAGCTCAAAAACCGGTCAAATATAGGTGTGCGGGATACTTTGTATCCCGCATTTTTTTTAAAGCGTTGAATACAAGGGCTGATCAGCTGACCGGACTTAAAAATGTTTTTATTATTCCCCGTACAACTGCTTAGAAGGCCCGTTCGCAGAAAACGACAATATTTTTATTTTCTTCTTTTTACCGCTCGGTACGGGAATCTTCCACTGGGACAAAAATAACGCCCGGACAGGGGTAACTATAAGTGATGCTTATGTGTAGGATAATAAAGGGCAATTTAACATTTCCATCAGACAGTGGTAGAATGAATTCAATCAGTGAAGGTTATCATTATTACTCTAGATTGAGGTAACCGGAAGATGCTTGTATAATTATGAAAAATCTATAGAGATATTAAAAAAGGAGTGATTGACGTGACCAAAACAGCAGTGAAACAGATTAGTCCGGAGAGCCCCCTGTACAAGGCCATATCTGAGATTACCACCATAATTGAGAAGTATACCGATCATATTGACCTTCTCGATGTTATCGATATCGTAGATAATTTAAGGGTTTTGGCCGATATCGCCGAAGGAAATTCTCAAAGTAGTGTGGCTGTGGCATAATTTAAATCTCCCCGGCAATTTATTGGTTAAGCCTGAAAAGCAACCCCGGTACGCGAAACAGGTGCTTATCGGGGTATTTTTGTGCCCAAAATTAAGGAAAAGGCAGTGATTGTAATGAACTATACCTTGACTCTGTTTTTTGCCGAGCTGGCTGTGGCTCTGGCTGTCTTTGGATACGCCCTGAAGAGAAGAGTGGGCCACCTGATGATGGGGCGGCCGGAAAAAAGGCTGGCCGGCACAGGCCGCAGGATCGCCGGATTTATTGTGCTGGTGCTGGGACAAAAAAAGCTTTTCAAGGAAAAATTCGGCATAGTGCACTTTATTATATTCTGGGGATTTATAATAATATCTCTGGGCACCCTGCAGTTTGTGGGCGAGGGCCTCAGTGAAGGCTTTAAAATACCCCTGCTGGGGGTAAACCCCTATTTTTACATGGTCAAGGACATTTTCAGTGTACTGGTGCTGGCCGCGGTATCGGCGGCGGCATTCAGGCGCTTTGTCATAAGGCCGGAAAGGCTCGGGGTCAACCTTGAGTCCGCTGTAATACTGGCCATGATAGCCGGGCTGATTATAACCGAGCTGGCCGCCGGCGGACTGGCCCTGGCCGCCAAGCCGGACCCGGTAAGGGAAATGGCCCCGGTTTACCGGCTGATAGCCTCGGCTGTATCGCCGGTGGGTGGAATAAACCCGGCGCTGGGTCAGAAGGTGCTGTGGTGGGCTCATGTAACCCTGTTGCTGGGTTTCCTTGCCTATATACCCTACTCCAAGCACATGCACATGCTGGCGGCGCCGGTAAACGTATTTCTTAAAAACTTAAAGCCCCGGGGAGGGCAGATCAACCCTGTGGATCTGGAGGACGAGGAGGCCGGGGAGTTTGGGGCGGGCCGCATAGAGGCCTTTACCAGGAAGCAGCTTTTGGACCTGTATTCCTGCGCCCAGTGCGGGAGATGTCAGGACAACTGCCCGGCCTACCTCAGCGGGAAGTCCCTTTCCCCCAAAAAGCTCCTGCAGAAGATGAAAGATCACCTGGTGGAGAGGGGGGACGCGCTGGCGGACGCCCGCAGGAACGGGTCCGGAGGAATACCGGACACAGAAATGATCGGACAGGTTGTTTCCGAGGATGAGATTTGGGCCTGCACCACCTGCTATTCCTGCCAGGAGCAGTGTCCGGTGATGAATGAGCATGTCAACAAGATAGTGGACATGCGCCGCAGCCTGGTGCTGGACCGGGGAGATTTACCCGCAGAGGCCAGGCTGGCCTGCCGGAACATAGAAAAGAATTACAATCCCTGGGGAATAGGCTGGTATTCCAGGGGGGACTGGGCCGTGGAAAGCGGGGCGCCTTTGGCCGGAGTGGATCGGCCCGCGGCTGACTACCTGTACTGGGTGGGCTGCGCAGGGTCCTTTGACGACCGGAGCAAAAATATTGCCCGGTCCATGGTGAAAATAATGAAAGAGGCCGGGGTCAGCTTTTCGGTGCTGGGGTCCGAGGAAAAGTGCTGTGGGGACTCGGCCCGCCGGCTGGGCAACGAGTACCTGTTCCAGACCCTGGCTGCAGAGAATGTGGAACTTCTCAATGAGCTGGGGGTTACCAGGATAGTTACCCACTGCCCCCACTGCTTCAATACCCTGAAAAATGAATACCCGGCTTTCGGCGGCAATTTTGAGGTGGTTCACCACACCGAACTCCTGACCGGCCTTATCGCCCAGGGAAGGTTGAAATTCAGGAGCGACCTGGAGAGCTTAAGGGTAGCCTACCATGACTCGTGCTATCTTGGAAGGTATAATGGCCAGTACGACGCCCCCAGGAAAATACTGCGCTCAGTGCCGGGGGTCACCGTAGTGGAGGCCCGCCGCAGCAGGGAAAAGAGTTTTTGCTGCGGGGCCGGGGGAGGCCGCATGTGGATGGAGGAGCAGGGAGGCCGCCGCATTAACGGCATGCGGGTAGAGCAGCTTATGGAGTCCGGGCCCGGGGTGGTGGGAGTAAATTGCCCCTTCTGCCTGACCATGCTGGAGGACGGCATAAAGGCTATGGAACTGGAAACACCGGTACCGGCCCTGGATGTGGCCGAGATTGTGGCCAGGTCAGTTGAATACACCGTGGTTGAAATACCTGAGGAGGAAGCCGGGGGAGAGATGGTTTCCTGATGATTGCTAGTCCTGGCATAGGGTCCAGTATTTCCGGACAATCCCACGGCTTACAGCGTCCTGCAGGGCTCCCGCCACCATGTCGGATTCCGCGTAGGCGGCCAGCTTTTCCAGAAGGGCGCTGTTTCTTTTCTCCAGGCGGGCCATGAAGAATTGGGGCAGCACTCGGCCGTATTCACCCGGCCTGCAGCCCGGGTGAGCATAAACCAGGTTCCACACATCGTCGGAGCACAGGTACGACCAGGGAAGCACATGGTCCATGGTCGGTGATTCCCCGTCAACGGGCTGCCCGCAGTAGAAGCACAGCCTCCCGGGATTTTCTATATCCAGGTATTTTTCATAATGGGAAAGGGGACGGTCCCTCAAGTCTGCCGTGTCAATGATCCGTACTTTTCTGTTGATCCGGGGGGAGGTGTTGTACATCTCCAGTATCTGCGCCCACCTGTAATAGACAGCTTCCAGTATCAGAGGACTGTTTTCCACTATGGCTGAAGCCGCGGCCTGGGGGAGATACAGCACATCGGCCCCCTTCTGGTAATTTATAAAATTTTCTTTCCCCTGCCCCTTAAGCTGGAAGCGGGGTAGTATTTCCCCTGTTACAATTTCAAGGGCGGTATCCACTACCTGGTCAAGCATTTCCTTCAGCCCGGGGCTGAAGACTGCCTCCCGGAAGGGCACCGGCGCGCACTGGGGGCTTCTCTTGCGGTATTCCTTTAAAAGATCTTTTATCCCCCGCAGTATCCTGGGCTGGCGCAGTGGGTTGGGTCCCTGCCTGAGGCTGAAATAAACGGTCTGGTCCCAGTAATACCCGGCCATTTTTCTGGCCGTGGACCTCAGGTCCAGGGCAATTTCGCCCCGTTCCGGACTTATTTTATGCCCCTCCAACTCTTCCACCACGGCCCTGGCCCAGGCGGTGCCGTAGGTATGCCTGGTGGAGCAGTTTCTCACTGCCCGCAGCACGGCGTTAACAAAATTCTGCTTGTAAACAAGCGTTGCCGAGGACCTTTTTATTATTTCAATCCACCTGGAGAGGAACTCCTGCCTCTGCACCGGTTTTACCCACCTCCGGACATAGATTCTTCTAGAACCGGGAATGACCAAAGATTCACTTTCTTTAATCAACAGCTGCCTATGCCGCAAGCGGCACCAGCCCAATACACTTTGTATCAGCCAACTGATACTATTCTAACTGATTAGCCAGTAAAGTGGGTAAAGTTTTTTGTGTTTTGCATGGTCTGCAAGTTTTAATAAAATACGCTTTCAGGCTTTTAAACAGGCATAAGAAGAGGTTTCCGGCATGGGCGCCCGGGAAGTGCTGCAGTCCTTTTTCGGATAATTTTGCCGTAAAGTGTTTTGTTGACAGAGCCGCCAGTATAATCTATAATCTCATTACTGACAACTGCATAGCCGCTAGGGGTGCCGCAAGGCTGAGAGAGTTCATGACTCAACCCTCTGAACCTGATTTGGGTAATTCCAACGTAGGGATGCAAAGCTGTATTTTTTTAATTAGTACAGTTTAAACAAGCTTACCTGTTGGGGGTAGGCTTTTTTTATGGGGGAGGTCCGGTTATGAAGATTACCTTGAACGGCAGGGATGAGGCGCTGCCGGAAGGTGTCACTCTGGCCGGGTTAATTTCTTTTAAGGGAATTAACCCGCAGTCGGTCATAGTGGAGCACAACAATAAACTGGTGAAAAGTGAAGAGTGGGACGGGATCGTGCTGAATGAAGGCGACAGGCTGGAAATTTTGAGGCTGGTGGGAGGAGGTTGATTCAGTGAGGGATGTTTTGCAGATTGGCGGGAAGGAGCTGACAAGCCGCTTGTTTCTGGGTACCGGCAAATTTTCCTCCAACCGGTTGATCCCGGAGGTGGTGCGTTCGTCCGGTGCCCAGGTGGTTACCATGGCCCTAAGGAGGATAGACCGGGAGTACGGGGAGGAAAATATAGCGTCATACATCCCCGGGGACTGTATACTAATGCCCAATACCTCCGGGGCCAGGAATGCCGGGGAGGCCGTGAGAATTGCCAGGCTTGCCCGGGCGGCGGGCTGTGGCGACTGGGTGAAGATTGAGGTAATTAAAGACAACCGCTACCTGCTGCCGGACAATTACGAGACTATCAGAGCCACCGAAATACTTGCCCGGGAGGGTTTTGTTGTGCTTCCCTACATGAGTCCGGATCTGACGGCGGCCAGGAGTCTGGCGGAGGCCGGGGCGGCGGCGGTGATGCCGCTGGGGGCGCCCATAGGCAGCAACAGGGGACTAAAGACCAGGGAGCTGGTGAGGATTCTCATAGAGGAAATACCTCTGCCTATCATAGTGGATGCCGGCATCGGGCGCCCCTCCGAGGCTGCGGAGGCAATGGAAATGGGGGCCGCGGCTGTACTGGTGAACACGGCCATTGCCACCGCCGGTGACCCGGTGTCCATGGCCCGGGCCTTCGGGCTGGCGGTGGAGGCCGGGCGGGCGGCTTTCCTCTCAGAACCGGGAGAGATAAGTGACTACGCCAGGGCCTCGTCACCCCTTACCGGCTTTTTAAGGGACTAGTTAAATTTTGTCGGGGGATGCAGATATGGGTTTTTATGAATTATTGCAGAAATACGGGGGTTTTGATTTTAATGGTTTTTTCGACCGGGTGCAGGACCGGGACATAGCCAGAGTTCTTGCCCGGAACCGTCTTAAGGAGATTGATTACCTGGCGCTGCTGTCTCCCAGGGCCGAGGGGCGGCTGGAAGCTATGGCCCGGAGGGCCCATCGCCTGACGGTGCAGCATTTCGGCAGGGTGATTTTTCTTTTTACCCCTCTGTACCTGGCCAATTACTGCGTTAACCGCTGTGTTTACTGCGGCTTCAAGGCAGACAACAGGATGAAAAGAAAAAAAACTCTCCCTTGCCGGGGTGGAGGAGGAAGCCGGGATAATAGCGTCCACAGGGCTGAAGCACATTCTGATACTCACCGGTGAGTCCAGGAAGGAATCGCCGGTATCGTACATAAGGGACTGCGTAGAGGTGCTCAGAAAGTATTTTAGCTCCATAAGCATTGAGATTTATCCCCTGGAGGAGGAGGAATACAGGGAGCTTGTGCTGGCCGGGGTGGACGGGCTGACCATCTACCAGGAGGTTTATGACCGGAAGGTATATGCGGAAATGCACCCGGCGGGGCCCAAGCGGGACTACCGCTTCCGGCTGGAGGCGCCGGAGCGGGCCTGCCGCGCCGGGATAAGGACTGTGAACGTGGGGGCCCTTCTGGGGCTGCACCACTGGCGGTCCGAGGCCTTTTTTTCCGGACTGCACGCCGATTATCTGCAAAACGCCTTCCCCCACGTGGAGGTCAGTGTGTCACCTCCACGGATGAGGCCGCACCTGGGCGGCTTCATGCCCAGGGTGAAGGTCAGCGACAGGAACCTGGTGCAGTACATGCTGTCCTTCAGGCTGTTTATGCCCAGGGCGGGAATAACCATATCCACCAGGGAGTCACCGGAACTGCGGGATCACCTGGTAGGGCTGGGCGCCACCAAAATGTCGGCCGGAGTGTGCACCGCTGTGGGCGGGCGGGTGGACGGCGGGTCGGAGGCCCAGTTCGAAATATCGGACGGGCGCAGCGTGGCCCAGATGGCGGAAAACATTTATGCCCTGGGGTACCAGCCGGTCTACAAGGACTGGCAGAACCTATGAGGGCGAACGCCATGAACGGACTGGATAAGGCCCTGGCCGCAACCTTTGGCGAAGAGAAGCTGCGCCGGCTGCAGCAGGTCAGAATTGGCGTGGCCGGCGCCGGGGGACTGGGGTCAAACGCCGCCCTGTTTCTGGCCAGAAGCGGTTTTAAAAGGTTTAAAATAGTGGACTTTGACCGGGTGGATTACAGTAACCTGAACCGCCAGTTTTTCTTTTACCGGCAGGTGGGTGAAGAGAAGGTGAAGGCGCTGAAAGAAAACCTTCTTTCGGTCAGCCCGGACCTGGAAATTGAAATTTCCGTGGAAAGAATAGACGGTGAATCCGCCGGGCGCATATTTACAGGCTGCCAGGCAGTGGTGGAGGCACTGGACGGAGTGGAATACAAAAAGCTGCTTATTGAGGCCTACATGAATACGGATATACTGCTGGTGGCGGCTTCGGGCCTGGGCGGCTGGGGGGAAACGGACAATATCCGGGTGCGCCGGGTAAAGGACAATTTTTTCCTGGTGGGGGATTTGGTGTCCGGGGCCGGTCCGGACTGTCCCGCCCTGGCCCCGGGGGTGGCCGTCACCGCCGCCAAACAGGCCGATGTGGTGCTCAGCTATTTTTTGGGAAAAACCGAAGGGAGGGGCTGCCGTGGCGTCAAAGAGGGGCCTGGCCGTATTTTCGGAGGCGGGCATTTACGGGATAACCGCCTGGGAACACTCTCTGGGCAGGAGCAACACAGAGGTGGTCAGGGCCATGATTGAATCCGGAATAAAGGTGGTACAATACCGGGAAAAGGAAAAGAGTCTGGGCGAGAAATACCGGGAGTGCCTGGAGATTAGGGAAATGACCGCCAGGTTGGGGGTTACTTTTATTGTCAACGACCATGCCGACCTGGCCCTTATGGTGGGGGCCGACGGGGTGCACCTGGGGCAGGACGACCTGCCCCCGGGAAAGGTGAGGGAACTGGTGGGAGATGAGATGATTATCGGCCTTTCCACCCATTCGCCCGCCCAGGCCGGGGCGGCGGCGAGGTCCGGGGTGGACTACATAGGGGTGGGCCCCATATTTTCCACCCGGACAAAGAAGGACGTTTGCGCGCCGGTGGGACTGGAATACCTTGACTTTGTAGTAAAAAACATTGCTTTGCCCTTTGTGGCCATCGGCGGGATAAAGGAACACAACATTGCCGCGGTGCACAAAAGGGGTGCTCGCTGTATAGCGCTGGTGACCGAAATAGTGGGAGCCGGAGACATTGCGGCCAGGGTACGCAGCCTGAGGGCCGCCTTGGCAGGAAGGAGGACTGAAGAAAATTGAATTACGCAACCCAGATGGAAGCGGCCCGCCAGGGCCTAATCACAGGACAGATGGAGGCAGTGGCCCGCAGGGAGGGAGTGGACACCGAAACCCTGCGGCAGCTGGTTGCCTCGGGGAAGGTGGTAATCCCGGGCAACAGGAACCACGTCTCCCTGGAGCCCTGCGGTATAGGGCAGGGAATGAGGACCAAGATAAATGTCAACCTGGGGGTTTCCCGGGACTGCTGCAGCATTGAGGCCGAGCTGGAAAAGGTGAGAAAGGCCCTGGATCTAAAGGCCGATGCCATTATGGACCTCAGCTGTTATGGTAAGACCGGGGAGTTCCGCCGCAGACTGGTGGAGGTGTCCCCCGCCGCCATAGGCACGGTGCCGGTTTACGATGCCGTGGGCTTTTACGGCAAGGAATTAAAGGATATTACCGCCAAGGAGTTTTTGGGGGTGGTGGAAAAACATGCTGAAGACGGTGTGGATTTTATGACCATCCATGCCGGTCTCAATCGTGAAACCGCCGCCAGGTTCAGGAAAAACCCCCGTCTGACCAATATAGTCTCCAGGGGAGGGGCGCTTATTTTCGCCTGGATGGAAATGAACGGCAGGGAAAATCCCTTCTATGAGCACTATGACCATTTACTGGATATATGCAGGAGGTATGATGTGACCATCAGCCTGGGGGATGCCTGCCGGCCGGGAAGCATAAAGGACGCCACCGACGCCTCCCAGATTCAGGAGCTGATCGTTCTGGGAGAGCTGACCAAAAGGGCCTGGGCCGTGGATGTGCAGGTGATGATAGAGGGGCCGGGGCACATGGCCCTCAATGAAATAGCCCCCAACATGCTGCTGGAGAAAAAACTCTGCCACGGCGCCCCCTTTTACGTGCTGGGTCCGCTGGTCACCGACATCGCCCCGGGATATGACCATATCACCAGCGCCATAGGCGGGGCCATAGCCGCCGCCAACGGCGCTGACTTTCTCTGCTATGTCACACCGGCGGAACATCTGCGCCTGCCCACCCTGGAAGACATGAAGGAGGGTATAATGGCCTCCAGGATCGCTGCCCATGCCGCCGATATAGCCAAGGGCATACCCGGGGCCGTCCGGTGGGATGAGGAAATGAGCGAGGCCAGGCGCAACCTGGACTGGCAGAGGATGTTCGGCCTGGCTCTGGACCCGGAAAAGGCCAGGCGCTACCGGGCGGAGTCCCATCCGGAAAAGGAGGACACC
>JAMCVT010000132.1 GCA_023475565.1 Actinomycetota bacterium | reverse complement strand
GGGGCTGCCGCCCCTGGGCTATAGCGCCCCACCCCGCAATTAAGGGGGAGTTCCCCCTTCTTAACCCCCCGGGGCAAAAATGCTTTTTAAGTCACTTTATTGCTTTAGCGCTTTAACGCGTCATATGGTTTCACCATAAAAAAACCGCCGGTATTGCGGCGGTGCCGTCTTGCAGACGGCGGAGAGACGGGAGAGTTGAGAAATCAGACTCCCGGGCCGACTAAAGCGGCCATCTAAGAGGATGAAGACTTTGGTCCTTTAAATCCCCAGCGGTCACAGAGATTTTTGAGCCTGACTAATCAGCCTTATTTGAAAGAAAAACCTCCCCGAAGGAAGGATTCTGTTGATTAGTTATATATTCATTTGCCAGGTATATACTTCGCTCCATTGTACACAGCCCAAAATTCTTTGGCTGTAACACCTGACATCCTTATTACATTTTTGACAATATCCGGGCCACAATCTCTGTACTCAGTGATGTTTATTCGATATTTACTGTATTCGGTTGAATTATTAAATATAAATGATTTAGTTTCAGCTATACTCCAATTGTTTATATTCGATTGCGTATCCAATACAATCCAGTTTGACTTATGTTTATTTTTTACCGGGGCTTTCAAATTTGTAGCCGGTCCCCCAAACTGTCTTTATATACCTTGGTCTGGAGGGATCCCCTTCAATCTTCTCTCTCAGACGTCTTATATGAACCATTACCGTGTTTTCATCACCATAATAGGAGCTGTCCCAGACCATGTCCAGAATCTGTCCTTTGGTAAAAACCCTGTTGGGGCTGGAGGCCAGAAGCCACAGCAGATCAAACTCCTTGGGAGTCAGCTCCGCCTTTTGCCCGCCAACTGATAAAAGGCGGCTGCGGCTGTCGATGGATAGTTCCCCGAAGTCCAGGACGTCCTTTTCCCGGCCAGTATTTTCCCCCACCCGCCTTAGCACCGCCTTTATCCTCAGGGCCAGCTCGGTGGGGCTAAAAGGCTTGGTCTGGTAATCATCCACTCCCATTCTAAAGCCCACAACCTTATCTATCTCATCACTTCTGGCTGAGAGTATGATCACCGGAACATCCATCATGGCCTTCAGCCTCTGAAATGTTTCAAACCCGTCCATCCCGGGCATCATTATATCAAGCAGCACCAGGTCCGGGCGGTCCTTTGCCGCCAACTCCAGGGCCTCTGCCCCACCGCCCGCCTTTATTACTTCAAGGCCTTCCTTTTTAAGGGCGTGCTCCACTATCTTGATAATTTTGGGCTCGTCATCAACCACCATTATTTTCTGCGGCATTACTGCACCTCCTTAAAAAGGGGCAGCACCAACGTGAATTTACTGCCCTTTCCGCACTCGCTTTCCAGCTCTATTGTGCCTCCGTTCATTTCAGCCAGCCTGACAGCCAGCGTCAGCCCTATTCCGGTTCCCCCGTACTTTCTTGTACTGGTGCCATCGGCCTGGTAAAACATTTCAAACACCGAGTCACAGTGCCTGGGCTCTATACCCACCCCGGTATCGCACACACTGATAAAGGCTTTCTGCCTGACCGGCTCAATCCCTGCCGTAACCGTAACAGACCCGCCGGAGTCAGTAAATTTAAGGGCGTTGTCCAACAGGTTAGCCAGTATGCGGGCAATCTTCTCCCTGTCCACATATATTTCTGCCTTACCGCCATAAATCGCCTCCAGTCTTACGCCTTTTTCTCTGAAGGACTCTTCATGGGCAGATACAGTGGCTGCCACCGCCTCGGCAAGCAATATATTTTCTTTGTGGAGAACTATTTTTCCCCCCAGTATTCCGGACAGCTCCAGCAGTCCTTTTATCCTACCCATCAATTCCCGGCTGCTGTCGTTTATTTCCTTCAGGTAATCCCTCTGGAGATCATTAAGCCTGCCGGTGTTTACCTCGTCAAGGAGCAGCTCTGTAAAGGCCACTACGGCTGATAGGGGTGTTCTCAGCTCGTGATTGGTGTTGGCCAGGAAATCATTCTTTAGCCCATCCGCAATGGTCAGCTGCCTGTTCATCTCGGCCAGCTCTTCACTTTTAACCGCCAGCTCCCTGTTGGCCTGGTATACCACGGCCAGGCCCTCATCCACCAGGGCCTTAAGTATAAAGGAAAATGATACAATTTTATAAGCATGTCCCAAAAGGTTATAGACGTCATAGGCATTGGAATAGGAGGTAAAGGCCATTTCAGACATAACACCGGCTATGAGCGCGGCAGCCAGCAGAAAATCGCTCCTGTTTTTTTGCCCTTTTTTAAGAATAATAACCGCTGCAGCTGACATTACGGCCATAACCATATATTCCAGGGCGATTTTTAAAGGTGTCTGAACCTTGAGCGCAGTGTCATACATGGGAGGCAGCCAGTTAATCCAGACCGCGGTATAATAAACTGCGGCCGCCGCGGCTCCGGCAGAGGCCAGCAGTACCAGGCCGGTGCCCCTTCCCCGGTACGGCCGCACCCCGGCACAGACAGCTATCAGTATGCCCACCGACTGTACTATCCTCGCTATTATCCAGTAGGTTGAAGCCTTGTTCACCGAGTTGGCCCCGATAAAGTCCGGCATCCCCAGGTAAGCAAGGGAATGTGCCATGTCCAGCAGGCCTACCATGCAAAAAACCGCAGACAAAATCAGGGACCTGAGGTCTCCCCTGTTCCTGTGCTCATACCAGCTCATTACAGAAACCGACATGGCTGCTATAATGCTGGCAAACTCTATTATGTTATGCACCGTGGGGTAAATACTGCCTTTTATGATAAAATACAGGTTCCCGGCAGCTGCGTTAAAAACAAGAAAGGCAGCTGCCAATACAGCTATTCTTAGGGTAAACCACCTGTTATCCAGCATTTTTATGGAGGTTTGATCCCTCAAAAAATCACTCCATTCCCAGCCTTTGGTCAGACTACCCTGAAAAGACGCTTATACTGAAATTCTTATCGGCCGGAATACAGAATTCAGAAGTCAGAAGCCAGAATAGTTTGGGCATTCCTTATGTTTTCGTTTTCTGACGGTGCCGCTGGCGGCATGGACAACTACCCTGACACAAGTTTTATGGAGGCATCTCTTATCTCATCCAGGGCCGCTTTGTCGGACAGTATATCGCCCTTGCTGTCCACACCGGGATAGCAGTACATTCCTGCCAGCCTTATATCCAGCATTTTAAAAAAATACCCGGCCACCTTCACCGGGCCTTCAAACACCCCGTCAATTTTAGTACCGGCACAGGATATAAAAATACCTCTCCTTGACCGGCGAAAATGGTCATCCTCCACCACCGGCCTGCCCAGCAGGTATTTAGCCGCCCAGAACTGCTGCGCCCTATCGATAAACATTTTGGCATGAGCACATATGCCCATGCTGAAGACCGGGGCGGACATTATAAACATGTCGGCCTTCAGTATTCTGTCGTACACGGGCATGGCGCCATCATCAATGACACACTTTCCCGTACTGCTGCAGCCCTCGCAGGCCATGCAGGGGGAGAAACCGATATCGGCCAGGCGGTATATTTCTGTTTCTACATTCCGGGACCTCAGTGCTGCTGCGGCCCTTTCCAAAAGTATGGCGGTGTTCCCCTCCCTGCGGGGACTGCAGGCAAGTCCTACACACAGCTTGCCGGACATATTCTTTTCCCCCCGTCCACTATCCATCCTGCTTTTCCGGCGGAATCCCATTCATATCCCCGCCTCCGGCCTGGGTAAATTATATATTACAAGGTCTATATCTGTCTAACGAACGCTGCAAGTAATTTTTTGTCAACCTAATTTTTGACTTTAGCTGCACAGTTTTATGGTATTATTAAGTAATGTTTCAAATAAATTAGACTGGGGGGTGCCGTACCTTATTGAATAACCTTCTGAATGAAAAAGAAGACCCGGCCCGGGAGACTGTAGTCCGCTTTCTGGAATCAGTAAAGGCGGGTGATTCGAGGGCCTTCTGGAACATCTTGGACAAACGGGGGCAGGGCTATTTCCTGGGCCTCTGGTTTTACGCCATGGAGACCATGAATATCCATACCATAATGAAACTGACCCTTGAAAAGGAGTTTCTTGACGGTGTGCTTGGCCCCATCATCACCGCCCTGAGGGAATCCATTGGCGAACTGCTGAATAATCCCCGGTTTGGAGATATTAAATACCATTCGCCGCACTGCGCCAGCATAATGGTTACCCCTGCCGACCAGGAGCCTCCTGCCGCCGCTGAAGAAGACGACTATATACCTCTTGTGCTTGAGCTGAGCGATGCAGAAAACATCGATGCCAACCTTACCTGCTGGAAAATAGATACCCTTAAGTGCTTCCAGATTAACAAAAGTGTAAACTAATAATTTTTGTTACCCTTACCCGAACCACCTTAAAATGAGGTGTGGAGGAATTTTACATGGAGCAGTTCAAGCTGCCGGGATACTGATCCGCCGTTCCGGCGGTGCCGTCTTTCAGACGGCGGGGAGACAGGAGACCGCTCAATAGCTTTACCCCGGATCAGGAGACAGGAGGCACTATCCCTTTATTATTGAACTGATTATATGCCTGGACGACCACTCGCCGAGGGATATGTAGTCCAGCATCTGGGCCTTGCCGAAAATTTTCCGGTTTATTTCACGGCTGGACAGCCCCTGGCGGTGCATGCCCAGCACCCTTTCACTCAGCTCTTCAAGGTAGGCCAGTTTTTTTTCCACCATTTCCCGCCCCTTTTCCACCACCCCGGCGTGGGCGCAGTACAGTGTTTCAAAATCCTCCTGCAGCAGCCTTTTTAGAGATCTGATAATTTCCGGAACGGACTCCCCTCGCATAGCTGCCCTGATCCCGGGTGTAACAAAAAGGTCCCCGGTAAATATAAAACCCTCCCGGCGGTTTAACAGGCATACATGGTCTTGGCTGTGTCCCGGTGTTTTAATCACCTCCAGCCGGCCATTTTCCGAGTCCACTGCCTCACCATAGGGGACAGGCTCCAGTTTCCTCCTCTTCCCCCAGATATACCGCCTGTAAAAGGGAAGTCCGGCATCCCTCCTTAGTAAATCCAGTGCACCAGGGTCCGCGAAAACAGGCACCTTCATTTCCATCTGCAGCCTGGCTGCATTTCCCGAGTGGTCCTCGTGAAAGTGGGTAAGCAGCACTCTCCTCACGGGGCTGTCAAGAAATGCCGGCAAGAACTTCCTTTCCAGGGTTCCCGGCCCTGTGTCCACAAGATTGCCGTCCCACAGGAAGGCAAATGTTTTAAGCGTTCCCATCCCGAAAAAGGAAACTTTCCCCCGGAACGTCCTGACTTCACGGTGATCCTTTACTTTAACCATTTCCACTCACCTCTTCGCATACAAAGACACCAGTAAAACAAACAATTAAAATTCAGCCTTCATTTAAGGGGCTTGTATTCCCACTATAAATACCCGGCTTATAAGAAATCAACATGCCCTTCCGACATGCTCTTAATTGCGGCCAGGGACTCTATCCTTATGCCCTGGTCCCTGAGTTTTTTGCCCCCGCCCTGGAATTCCTTTTCAATCACTATCCCCACACCGGCCAGGCGGCACCCCGCCTGTCTTACTATTTCTACCATGCCCCTGAGGGCCTCACCGTGGGCCAGAAAATCATCCACAATAAGCACCGTGTCCTCCGGTCCCAAAAACCTTCCGGAAACATATATGCCTACTGATTCCTGGCGGGTAAAAGAAAAAATTTCCGAGGTGTACACCCCGGCATTCTGAGTGCTGGCCCGGCCTTTTTTGGCAAAAACCACCGGAACTCCCATGGCCAGCCCGGTGGACAGGGCCACGGCGATGCCTGACGCCTCTACGGTCAGCACCTTGGTTACGCCCTCTCCGGCAAATCTTGAGGCCAGATCTCTCCCCATTTCCAGTGTAAACTGGGGATCTATCTGGTGGTTCAGGAATGAGTCCACCTTTAAAATGGTTGTGCCTATAACCCGGCCTTCTTCAATTATTTTCTGTTTTAATTTATGCATATCAACACCCCGGATATAAATCATCTTTCCTCTCTGTCAAAGGGAATCCCCAAAGCGCCCGGCGAACCCGTGCGGGCAGACCTGTTTTTGCCTAAAACTACCACCAGCACCAGTATGGTAAAAATATACGGCATCATCTGAAGGAAAAATGAGGGGATCATCACCCCCAGCACCTGCAGCCTCAGGCCCAGGGCGTCTATGCCCCCGAAAATGTAAGCGCCCACCATGGCCCGCAGGGGGTTCCAGAGGGCGAATATAACCAGCGCCACCGCTATCCATCCCCTGCCGGCGGTCATGTTCTCCAGCCATGAGGGAGCATATGCCAGTGAAAGGTAGGCCCCGCCCACACCGGCCAGCATACCGCCCGCCACAACATACATGTACCTCGATAAAAACACCTTGACCCCGAGAGAATCAGCTGCCGAGGGGTTTTCTCCCAGGGCCCTCAAGTGCATGCCGGGCCGCATTTTGTATATAAAAACCCACAGGGCCGGCACCAGCAGGTAGGTCAAATAGACCAGGGGGTCATGATTGAAAAAAACCGGACCGAAAAAGGGTATCTCACTCAGCATCCCCAGGGGTCTGGAGGTAAAGGGCACTGGCAGGGGAAGCCCTATAAAGCTCTTACCCAGATAGCCGCTTAAGCCTGTTCCGAAAATGGTCAGCGCCAGCCCGCTGACAACCTGGTTAGTTCTCAATGTTATGGTAAGAAAGGCATGAATCAGGGCCACCGCCCCACCGGCCAGCAGCGCCGCCGCCACTCCGGCCCAGGGATTTTTAAATACCACGGCTGTCATAAACCCGGATACAGCCCCGATAAGCATCATTCCCTCAACGCCCAGATTTATAACTCCGGACCTTTCGGTTAACAGCTCTCCCAGGGCGGCATAAAGTATCGGGGTGCCGGCGGTGACCGCCGTGGCCAAAATAAGCACCAGCACGTTTGTCTGCCCGGTATCGGTCATCAGGGCGCCTCCCTTCTTCCCAGTCTTATCCTGTAGCGGTTAAACACCTCTCCGCCCAGGACAAAGAACAGTATAGCCCCCTGCAGCATGGTGGCCACGGCAGCGGATATTCCGCTGGACTGCACCATGTATCCTCCCACCTGAAGTCCTCCAAAAAGAATGGCTGCCACAATAATCACGAATGGATTAAGCTTGGCCAGCCAGGCCACTATGATGGCGGTATAACCGTACCCGGGACTCACCCCGTGCTGCAGCCTGCCGCTTATCCCGCTCACCTCGGACATCCCGGCCAGCCCGCAGATGGCCCCGCTCAACAGCATCACCAGGAGTATGTTGCGCCGTATGTCCATTCCCGCATAGCGGGCGGCCGCCTCACTTTCTCCTATTACCTTTATTTCGTAGCCCCACCTGGTGCGGTTGATAATTATATATATAATGACCGCAATTACCAGGGCAAATAAAATCCCCCCGTGAACCCTGCTTCCTCCCAGTGAACCAAGCCTTGCCGCCTCGGGGAAAGGGGCGCTCAGAGGAAAATTGAAACCCTGGGGGTCCCTCCAGGGGCCGAAAACAAGGTACTCGACCCACAGAATGGCCACATAGTTGAGCATAAGGGTGGTTATTATCTCGTTAACCCCCAGGTAGGCCCTGGGTATGGCCGGTATAAGCGCCCAGAGCCCACCGGCCAGCATGGCTGCTGTAATCATGGCAGGCAGCATTATATATGTGGGAAGATGGGGAAAGGTAAGAGGCACCCAGCTGGCGGCAAAGGCCCCCATGTATATCTGGCCCTCGGCTCCTATATTCCATAGCTGCATCCTGAAGGCTACTGAAATTCCCAGGCCAAGTATCATCAGGGGAATAGCCCTGACCAGCGTTTCTGAAAGTCCGAAGGAGGACCCGAAAACCCCGGAAAACATCTTTGAGTATATCTCTATAGGATCATGACCGGTAACCGAAAGAAAGACACCCCCCAGCACCAGGGATAAAAAAACAGATAAGACCGTTATTATAAATACTGATGCCCGGGGGGTATTAAGCCTCTTTTCAAAATATATAAAACCTGACAATCTCCTCATGCCCCTTCCCTAGAGATGCCCGAGCCCATCATCAGCAGCCCTATTTCCTCGGGCCTGATATCTCCTCCGGGGAGTATACCCGCTATCTCTCCCTCATACATAACACCCACACGGTCACATAGTTTTATTATTTCTTCCAGGTCCTCTGAAACAAGCAATATGGCCGTTCCTTTGCGGCGCAGCTCCAGAAGAATGCTGTGCACTGCCTCGGTGGCCCCCACATCCAGCCCCCTGACAGGATAGACCACCACTATCAGGGAGGGGTTTTCCGATATCTCCCTGGCCAGGAGAAGGCGCTGCAGATTGCCCCCGGAAAGAAGGCTTACCGGAGAGCGAAAGTCGGCCACCTTTACGTCAAATTCTTTTACCAGCCTCTCCGCCTCCTGGCCGGCTTTTTTATAATCAATAAGGTATCTGCCTGCCACCGGAGCCTTGCGGTATCTTTTCAAAATTAGATTATCAACTATTCCCAGCCCGGGTACCAGCCCCATGCCCAGCCTGTCCTCGGGCACAAAGCTTACTCCCAGGTCGGCTATCACCCTGGGAGACAGGTTGGTTATGTCTTTATCGTTGATTCTGATCCTTCCCGAGTGCACCCACCTGAGCCCCGTTACTGCCTCAGCCAGCTCCTTCTGCCCGTTTCCGGCCACCCCGGCGATGCCGAATATTTGGCCTCTTTTTACAGAAAAGGTTATATTCCTTAGGCCCTGCCTCCCCACATCCTTCATGGCCCCGACGCCCTGCAGTTCCAGCACGGTCTCACCGGCAAAGTCTTTAGAATCATTTTTTACCGGGTCTATATCCCTTCCCACCATCAGCCGGGCCAGCTTACTTTCGGTAATTTCTTCCCTGCCCAGCACCGCAGCGGTCCTGCCACCGCGGAGCACTGTTACCCTGTCGGCAGCCGACAAAACTTCGTTCAGCTTATGTGTTATCAAAACCACCGACCTGCCCGCCGCCGCAAACTTTTTAAGATTGGCGAATAATTCTTCGGACTCCTGGGGAGTAAGCACTGCAGTAGGCTCGTCCATTACCAGCAGATCCGACCCCCGGTAGAGCATCTTAAGTATCTCCACCCTCTGCTTTTCCCCCACCGAAAGCTGGTCTATCCTGGCCCCGGGGTCCACCGTCAGGCCGTATTCCTCACCCAGGCGGCTTATTTTTGCCGAAAGAGAATCCAGCCGGCAAAAAAAAGGCGTCCTATCGTCCCCCAGTATTATGTTCTCAGTGACGGTAAAGTTATCCACCAGCTTGAAGTGCTGGTGCACCATTCCTATGCCGGACTTTATGGCGTCCCGGGGAGAACGGAAGGATATTTCCTTTCCTTTAACCAGCATCACACCCCCGTCAGGCCTGTACTGTCCGGCCAGAATTGACATGAGGGTGCTTTTGCCCGATCCGTTCTCACCCAAAAGTGCGTGGATCTCGCCGGGCTCAACCGAAAAATCCACACTGTCGTTGGCCAGCACTCCGGGAAATCTCTTGGTGATACCCCTCATCTCAACAAGCTTCACTTTTATACTTTCCCCCATAAATCGGGCGCTGACGGGATATCCCGTCAGCGTCCCTTAAATATATGCTTTTTATTATATATTACTTTTTAGGAATGCTTCCGTCAACGCCCTCAACAAACCAGTCAAAGCTCAGCATATCCTTGTCGGACATCTTTTGTCCTTCAGGCACCTTTACAGCGCCGGACTGGTCCTTGATGGGACCGGTGAACACATCCCACTGGCCGCTTGTAATCTTTTGCTTGGCTTCATCCACAACCTTATTCACATCCTCGGGCACCATGGGGCCAAAGGGCGCCAGGCCTACTATGTTGTCGCTCATGGGTCCCCAGTACTGATCAGACTTCCAGGTTTTTTCACGGACTGCCTTCACGGTGTTATAATAGTAGGGGCCCCAGTTCCAAACAGCCGAGGTGAGCACTGCCTTGGGGGCGAACTTGCTCATGTCGCTGTTGTAGCCTATGCCGAACTTGCCCTTTTCCTCCGCAGCCTGCTGCGGGCCCGGGGTGTCCTGGTGCTGGGCAATGACATCGCATCCGGCGTCAAGCAGTGTTTTACCGGCTTCCTTTTCCTTGGCAGGGTCATACCAGGTATTGGTCCAGACAACCTTCACCTTGGCCTTGGGATTCACCGAGCGCACGCCCTGGGTGAAGGCGTTTATTCCCCTGACCACCTCGGGGATGGGATAAGCGCCAACATAGCCTATCAGGTTGCTCTTGGTGGTTTTCCCGGCCACGATACCTGTCAGATAGCGGGCCTGGTACATGCGGCCGAAGTATGTGCCGACGTTTTCTGCGGTCTTAAAGCCCGAGCAGTGCATGAATACAACGTTGGGATATTTTTTGGCCACATTAATGGTGGGGTCCATGTAGCCAAAACTGGTAGCGAAGATAACCTTGTTGCCCTCTTCGGCCAGGCGCGTCAGCTCCCTCTCGGGGTCGGCGGCGTTGGTATCCGGAACCGACTCCACAATGGTTGCCTGCACGTCAGGCATTTTTTCTTCAAGGTATTTTCTGCCCTGGTCGTGGGCATAGGTATAGCCGCCGTCGCCCACGGGACCCACATACATGAAGGCAACCTTGAACTTACCGGAGTCCCCGGCTTCTTTCTTTTCTTCCTGCTTTTTCCCGCAGCCTGCGGTGACAAGGGCAACCGCCAGGATAAATACTATGGTCAGCACCAAAAAACCTCTAAATCTTTTCAATTTTCCCCCTCCTGATAATTATTTCCAATAGGCAGTGGTTTACAGCGCTAAAACAGTCACCCCTCCCCCCGAAGCTTTTGGAACAGTATATTTCGCATAAAAATCCCCATCATTTTATTCAATATTCCTAATGGAAATCCTCCCCGTTTGTTCAAATTTCAACACCTGTCTGCAGATTGTGATACGTTTTGCCAGTTAATTACTTTAATATAGACACGCTTAAATTCATAATATATTGAAAATCATATCTGCCAATGATAGTATTTCCTTACAAGTTCACAAGAGACGGAGGTGCGCAGGTGAGTGATAATAATCCGTTCTGGATTAAATCCTACCCTGAGGGAGTAAGAGCCAACCTAGATTACCCCAATACGCCCCTGAACGCGAATCTTGATGAGACTGTTAAAAAGTTTCCCAACAGGACGGCAACAATATTCATGGGCGGCAGGCTGTCCTACACCCGGCTCAAGGATCAGGCCGACAGGCTGGCCCGGGCGCTCAGTGACCGCGGTGTTAAAAAGGGAGACCGGGTAGGCATGATGCTTCCCAATATACCGCAGGAAATTATAAGTTTCTATGCCGTATTAAAAATAGGCGCCGTGGCCGTTGGCATAAACCCCCTGTACACAGAAAGAGAATTGATCCACCAGCTTAAGGACTCAGGGGCTGAAACCATTATTTTCCTCGATCAGCTTGCTGCCAAAGTACTTAAGGCGGCCACGAAAACACCTGTTAAGAGGCTCATTGCCACCGGAATAAAAGACTACCTCCCTTTCCCCAAAAATATTCTTTATCCCCTAAAGGCCAAAAAATCCGGGCAGTGGGCCGGGATACCCCCCGGCAGCGGCGTGCTTGCTTTCAATATGCTCATTAAAACATCGGCCCCCGACCCTCCGGCTGTTGACGTTACCCCCGAAGATACGGCGGTCCTCCAGTATACAGGAGGGACCACCGGGCTTTCCAAGGGCGCCGTGCTGACCCACCGGAACCTTACGGCAAATGTTCTGCAGCTTTCAGAGTGGGATATAGAAAGCAGAGAGGGCTCGGAAACATACCTTTGCCTGCTGCCCTTCTTCCACTCCTTCGGGATGACGGTGTGCATGAACGCCAGTGTGTACAGCGGCTCCACAATGGTGCTGATTCCCAGGTTAGACCTGAAAATGGTGCTTGAGTCTATACAGAAGTACAAGGTCAATGTATTCCCGGGCACCCCCACAATATATGTGGCCGTTATAGCGGCCCCGGATCTAAAGAAGTATGACCTGGCCTCCATCAGAATCTGTATAAGCGGGGGCGCCCCCCTTCCCCTGGAGGTGCAGCTTAAATTCCAGGAGCTTACCGGAGGCCGGCTTATAGAGGGCTACGGTCTCAGCGAAACCTCCCCCATCACTCACTGCAACCGCCTTGACTCCAAGGCCGAGGGTTCAATTGGACTTCCGTTTCCCGATACCCTGTGCAGGATAATGGATTCTGAAACCGGGGAAACCGAGCTGCCCGTGGGCGAAGCGGGAGAGATATGCGTTAAGGGCCCCCAGGTCATGAAGGGATACTGGAACAGGCCTGAGGAAAGCGCCAAGGTTCTCCGGGACGGCTGGTTTTATACCGGAGACATAGGGCATATGGACGAGAGAGGCATGACCTTCATATTGGACCGCAAGAAGGACATGATCATCGCCGGTGGGTATAACATTTACCCGCGGGAGGTGGAAGAGGTGCTCTACGAGCACCCCAAGGTAATAGAGGCTGCCGTGGCAGGAGTTAAAGACCCTTACCGGGGCGAAACAGTTAAGGCATACATAGTTCTCAAGGAAGGGGAAACTGCCACCGGTGAGGAAATAGCCTCCTTCTGCAAGGAAAGGCTGGCGCTCTATAAAGTGCCCAAGAAGATAGAATTCAAGACCGAGCTGCCCAAAACCATGGTGGGCAAAATACTCAAGCGGGTGCTGGTGGACGAGGACAACAATTAATTGCTTATACTGAAATGCTTATTCTGTCGGAATTCAGAATTCAGAATCCAGAATCCAGAATAATTGACCCTTACCCGAATTGATGGACACGCCAAACTGAGATAAAATCAAAATGATGGAGGTGTCCATAATGGGTCTAACTGGTAAAAGGCACAACAAAGAATTTAAAGTTGAAGCCGTGCGCCTGGTTA
>JAMCVT010000116.1 GCA_023475565.1 Actinomycetota bacterium | reverse complement strand
TTGACGAAGGGAATTATCCGGGTCAAAGATGCCCTAACTTATCAGCACAGGTTAGGGCTTAGCTATTTACAGGGAGGTTGCCCATGCCGCAAGCGTCACCATCAGAGAATGAAAATATAAGGAATGCTCAACCATTCTGAATTCTGAATTCTGGGTTCTGTATTCCGACCGATAAGAATTTCAGAATAAGCGTCTTTTCAGGGAAATATTGACATAGTTTATGGAGGTGCGCCATGAGTATAGTCTGGGTAATTTTATCGGCTGCCGGAAAAATAACTGCCCTGGCTGCAGTGTCTCTTATACTGGACTTGATGTTAAGCAGGATACATACCGGGAGAGAACGTGCATTAATTAAAAAAGAAATATTTTAGCAGGGGGGAAATAAATGAAAAAGCTGTTCTTTTTTTTAGTTTTGTTATTTCTTGCAACTGCTGGTCCGGCAGGCTGCGGCGGCGGAAAAGAAGAATCAGTGTCCGGGACGGAAACGGTTAATCTGACCGTTTCTGCGGCAGCAAGCTTAAAAGACGCCGCCGAAGAGCTGAAGTCGGTTTACTCAAGGCAGCAACCCGGGGTGAGCATTACATACAATTTTGCCGCCTCCGGGACACTGCAGAAGCAGATTGAAGAAGGGGCTCCGGTGGACTTGTTCATTTCGGCCGGGAAGACGCAAATGGACGCCCTGGCTGAAAAGGGACTCATTATCAATGAATCACGGATTGATTTACTGAATAATGAGCTGGTGTTAATAGCTAAGAATGACACTAAACTTACCGGCTTTGAGGGATTGGCAGACCCCGGGGTGAAAAAAATAAGCATCGGCACACCTGAATCAGTGCCTGCCGGAAAATATGCCCGGGAGGCGCTTACTGCCCTGGGGCTGTGGGACAGTATCCGGCCCAGGCTTGTGCTGGCCAAAGATGTGCGCCAGGTGCTGACCTACGTGGAAACAGGAAACGTTGACGCCGGACTGGTTTACCGCTCCGACGCCATGATAGGCAGGGAAATAAAGGTAATAGCCTCCGCTCCCACAGATTCCCACGCACCCATCGTGTATCCCCTGGCTGTAATTAAGAATACCAGGCATCTGCAGGAGGCAAAAGCTTTTGCCGCTTTTCTTTCCAGCAGTGAGTCCGCCGGGGTATTTGAAAAATATGGATTTAAAGTATCAAGGAAATAGATTATTATATGTTTATTTATTTGGAGGACTGGTTCCCTGTTTTTCTTTCCCTCCGGGTGGCGGTAATAGCACTGATTATCGTAACCTGTATGGGCATGCCACTGTCCAGGATAATGGCCCGGAGGGAGTTTTACGGGAAGGATTTAATAGAAGCGGCCATCACCCTGCCTCTGGTTCTTCCACCGTCAGTGATAGGCTACGGGCTGCTGATGCTGTTAGGGAAGAACGGCCCTCTGGGCCGTGTCCTCTCAGAGATGGGGATTCCTGTTATATTTACCTGGTGGGCGGCGGTGCTGGCGTCAACGGTAGTGGCTTTACCGCTCATGTACCAGAGCGCCAGGGCGGCCTTTGAAAGTGTGGATGTTAATTTCGAAAAGGCGGCCAGAACTCTGGGGGCCGGCGAGCTGCGGGTTTTTTTTACAATAACTCTTCCCCTGGCCTGGCCCGGGATTATGGCCGGGCTGGTGCTGTCCTTTGCCAGGGCTCTGGGGGAGTTCGGCGCCACTCTTATGGTGGCCGGGAACATTCCGGGGCAGACCCAGACCATACCCCTGGCCATCTATTTTGCGGTGGATGCCGGAGATAACGCCACTGCAAAAACTCTGGTGGCCATTATTACAGTGTTCAGCTTTACAGTAATATTCTGGGTAAACCGCTGGTCTAAGCGCAGGAATATCAGATTAAGGTGATTTTTATGCTGGAAGCCTCTATCAAAAAAAAGCTGTGGCATTTTGACCTGGAGCTGAACCTCAGGGTGGACAGCCAAATTGTGGTTCTGTGGGGGCCGTCGGGGGCCGGTAAGACAACCGTTCTGCACTGCCTGGCGGGGCTCCGCAAACCATCCGCAGGGTATATCAGGCTTAACGGCAAAACACTTTATTCCTCCAGGGAAAAAGTGGACACACCGGCGCGCTCAAGAAGAATAGGCTGTCTTTTTCAGGATTATGCGCTCTTTCCCCACATGAGCGTAAGACAAAACGTTTTTTACGGAATTAAGGGCGGAAAGAATGATTCAGACGGCCATTTTATTGATCCTGTTGAAATGCTGAGTTCCTTTGGTGTGGGGCACCTTATCGACCGTTTACCCCACCAGCTGTCCGGAGGTGAAAAACAGCGGGTGGCCCTGGCCAGAGCACTGGCCGCCGGGCCTGAGCTTTTACTGCTGGATGAGCCCTTCAGCGCACTGGACAAGAATATAAAAACAAGGCTCCGGCAGGAGCTGAAAGACCTGCAGAAATCGTGGCGCATACCGTTTCTGCTGGTTTCACATGATGAAGACGATGCCGGCTTCCTGGGAGACAGCATTATCACGGTGCACAAAGGCGCAGCCGTCCTGCTTTAAGGAAAAAATGTCCGGGGAGAATAAAAGTCAATAAAATAACCTTTGCTGCGCCGGCGCTGTTATCCGTCTGCGGGCTGAGTTTTGGACCGCCAGGGCCGCCTGTTCGGATGGGAAATCCGGCGGGTGGCCTAATATTTTTTAACTGGGCAGGGAATAGTTTTAAGTATAGTTGGGCAAAAAGATATAGTGTCAGAGTAATTAAAGGGAGGTGCATGTGGATGAAAAAGCTGGCCGTTCTACTAACTGTGACAATGGCGATGGTGCTGGGGTTAGCCCAGGTGGCGGCTGCCGGCTGGGGCGGAGGCGACTGTAAGATGAGTGGCCCTCCGCCTCAGCTGAGTGCGGACAAATGGCAAAGCCAGGCTGTTTACCTGGGGCTTACCGATGAGCAGTCCGCGCGGATAAAGACAATCCGGCAGGACCACTTTAATAATACCAGGGATTTGAGGGCCAAACTGCAGAATTCCCTGTTCGACTTAAAGCAGTTGAGCTGGGAGAAAAATCCCGACCCCGGTAAGCTCAATGAAAAGATAAATGAAGTAAACAGCCTGCGCGGTGAGCTATTCAAGCAGTCTCAAAAGTGCCGGGAACAGATAAAATCGGTGCTTACCCCGGAACAGCAGGCCAAGCTGGACCAACAGCGGCCCGGCCCCGGTGGAAAGGGCTCCGGGGCGCGGGGTGGAGCGTTTGATCTTCCATAAGCACCAGCCGGGGATAGCTGACGAACTCCCCTAAAGCTTTCAGGGATGTGATTACAAATAGACCTTGATTTTAAAAAAAACCTGGGCCGCACTGACAGGGTAATAAGATCAGTCATTGGAACGCTTCTTCTGGGTTTGGTTTCAGCCGGGGTTATTACAGGCTGGTGGGCGGCGGCGGCAGTGGTACTTGCCCTGTTCCAGTTTGTTGAGGCAGCTCTGGCCTACTGAGTTGTGTATGATATAATGGGTTGGTCAACCCTGAACAGGGCGAAGAGAAATCTACCATAGGGGTAAGATCTCTGGGATAGGTAAACAAAACCACCCGCTTCGGACGAGCTATCCGGCGGGTGTTTTTCATATATTTTTGCTGCCGGCAGGAATTTAGCTTTAATAAAAAAATAAGGAATATTAAAGGTTAAATGGAACAAGACGTAAAAAACGGGGCGGTAGTGTCATTGAGGAATGAGTGGTCTATTTATATTGTCCTGGCAGTCCTTCTGCTTATGTACGGCCTTATCAATTTCTGGGTGGGTCTTAGGGGCTGGCAGCTGCTGGGGAGATTTATACCCTTTCTGAATATAAAGCTCTACTGGATAGCCTTCTGGCTGATAGCCATGTCCTTTTTCGCCGCCAGACTGGGAGGCGGATTTATGCCTGCCAGGGCGGGCAGGTGGCTGACGGTTCTGGGATCATACTGGCTGGCGGCGCTGTTTTACCTGATACTGGCCCTGGCCCTGATGGAGGTTGTGCTGCTGGCGCTGAAAATTGCCGGAGTTATGCCCCGGGGCCTGGCCGGGAATGCAAGGGCCTCTCTGGCCGTGGGCCTGGCGGTGTTTATCGGGGTGGGGTGCACTGTGGCCTACGGCTGGTGGAACGCCCTGCACCCCCGGGTGGTTCACTACCAGGTGAACATTCCCAAGCAGCCGGGGACAATGAAGGACCTGCGCGTGGTGGTGGTTTCGGACCTGCACCTGGGGATTATTGTGCACAATGGCCGCCTAATCCGAATGGTGGACATGATTGAGGAGCTGCAGCCGGACCTGATCCTCATGCCCGGCGACATTATAGATGAAAACCCGGGCCCCTTTGTGGAGCAGGACATGGTTTCCAGCTTCCGGAGGCTTGCGCCGGAGTACGGAATATATGCAGTACCGGGAAATCACGAGTACATCGGCCGGGAGTCGGAAGTGATCGCTGCTCACCTGGGAGATGCCGGGATAAACGTTCTTCGGGATGAATATGTTAAGGTGGCGGACAGCTTTTATGTTGTGGGCAGGGATGAATTTTCCCGGAGTCGTATGGGGGGAGGCGGGAGAAAGGACCTTGAGGAGGTCATGAAGGGGGTTGACCACTCTTTGCCGGTTATGCTGATGGACCACCAGCCCGTTGACCTGGACCGGTGCCGGGAACAGGGGGTGGACCTCATGCTTTCCGGCCACACCCACCTGGGCCAGATGTTCCCCAACAATCTGATCACCCGGAGGCTCTACGAGGTGGACTGGGGCTACCTGCGCAAAGGAAACTTACAGGTCATAGTGTCGTGCGGCTTTGGAACCTGGGGGCCGCCCATCCGGGTGGGGAACAGGCCGGAGATAGCGGACCTCAGTATAAGCTTTGACCCGGGAGAGGGACAGGGCCGGTGAATTGGCCCGCAGATGTTGACCTTATGCCCGGCGCCTCCTTAATGCCCCTCACATAAAAGCATGAATACAGGCAAGCCTTTCATTAACCACCCTCTAGGATGTGTTGAATCCACCGGGTGGTTTTTAATTTCCTTACGGCAAAACCGGCATAGTCCTACTTTCTATCAAATATATAGGCCTATTAACCTAAAAGAAAGTGACTTAAGGTCTATACCATGTTAAGTGACAGGATCTTACAATAAATATTACCATATAATAGTGGATATATCTCAAAAATACATCGCACCAAAAATTTACCTATACTGGGAGGTGCCGGCCAGATGAAAACAGCAAGATTTTTTGGCCTTTTCTTTTTTGCCATGGCCATTTTTTTTACCACTAAAACTGCACATGCGGAAACGATCACCGCTCCTGCCTCAATTACCGCAGATACGGTATGGAGTAGCGCCAATACTTATGTGGTGCAGTCAACAACTACGGTTGCGCCTGGTGTCAGCCTGAGTATTGATCCGGGTACAGTGATTAAATTTAAACCATACGCCAAAATGGTCATAAAAGGGACACTTGTTGCCCCGGGGTCAGAACAGGCAAATATTGTTTTTACCTCTTACAAGGATGATGCTTATGGCGGGGACACCAACGGTGACGGTACAGCCACGGTTCCCGCCAGAGGAGACTGGTACTGCCTGCAGTCATATGCAGGGGCGCCGTCAGCATGGACCACTGCAGGGTACTCTTTGGCGGATATAGCTATTCCATGGTATATAGTTCCGGCGGGACATTAAATGTTGATCATTGCATAGTGGAGCATAGCTATAGCAGAGGGATTGAAAGCAATGGCGCTGGATTTTTAACAAATAACCAGCTGAGTGACTTTGCCACAACAGGAATATATGTAAGTACCGGATCACCCATAATATCAGGCAATACGATTACCGGTGGCAATTATGGTATTTATATTGTAAACGGCATGCCGCAAATCAGCGGCAATACAATTAACTTTTCTAAGAACGAAGCGGTTCTATTGGGCAGCACAGGCGGGACAGTAAGTGGCAGTATCCATGGGAATACAATAAGTCAATGCAAGTATCCCCTGGGCTTTTCCGGGGATAAAATGCCTTCAATAAACTTTGACAACAACTATATCAGCGGCTGTAGTATGAACTGCATAAACCTGAATGTAGCTCTTGCCTTTAACGGCACTATTCCAGTTTATACCCTTCCATACACCGTTTCCGGCCTGACTGTAAAATCAGGAGCAACCGTGGAGATTTCCCCGGGGACTATATTTAAAATGCCGTATTATGGGAAAATAGCAGTATACGGCACTCTTAACGCAGAAGGCACAGAGGGCAGTCCTATAGTTTTCACCTCCTACAGAGATGACGCTTATGGTGGGGACAGCAACGGTGACGGGACCGCATCGGTCCCCGCCAAAGGAGACTGGAGCTGTCTGGAGTCATGCACAGGAGGCATTGTTAATACATATCATTGCATAGTTCGTTTTGGCGGATACAGCTATTCTATGATTTACGGCACCGGAGGCACTTTAAATATTCAAAATTGCGTTTTGGAGCAAAGCAAAAGCAATGGGGTTGAAATAAAAGGTTTCGGCAGTATAACTGACAACCAAATTAGCAGTTGCACTAATACAGGAATATTTGTAAACACTGGCTCCCCCGTAATAGACGGAAATACGGTTACAGGTGTCAAACATGGTATTTATATATTAAATGGTTCACCGGCAGTGGACGGCAATACCATTTCCAACAACAGTACCACTGGCATCTATGTATCCAGCGGCTCCCCTGCCATAAAGGGAAACTGCCTGAATGGCGGGGCGGGCAACAATGTGGGTGTTGTCGTTGATAATGGCACAGTGACAATTGAGAATAACATCATATCACAGTTTTACTATGAGGCTGTTCTGCTGGGAAGTGATGGGGGGACAGTAAGCGCCAGTGTCTATGGGAATACCATAAATGACTGTATGTATCCCCTTGGCTTCAGGGGAAATAAAATACCTTCAGTAACTTTTGGCGATAATATTTGCAATTGTAATAAATCGGGCATAAACCTTTACGTCACTTTAGATTCCTGCACCGTTCCTGTTTTAGATCTGCCATATATTCTCACCAAATTTGATATAAAATCAGGCGCCACTGTTGATATTTCTCCCGGTGTGATATTTAAAGTTAATGATGATGTAGCAATAATTATTTTCGGCACCCTTAACGCTGTAGGAAGTGCCGATAATCCGGTTGTTTTCACCTCAATAAGAGACGATTCCTTTGCCGGGGACACCAATAACGACGGAACGGCTACTTCCCCCCAGTCGAGGGATTGGAACATGATTCATGTAGCGAATGGAAAAGCAAACTTTAACTATGTAACCATTCTTTATGCTATCGATGGTATAGATGTAATGTACGAGACTACAGAAGTTACTGTTGATAATTGTGACATAGGCATGACAAGCGTAGGAATATATCTGAGTGGTTCAAATAATGTTATTATTAAAAACAGCAATATACATCACAACGGTTACGGCATTCAAGCATGCGGATCATCTCCTGAAATTATTAATAATGAAATATTGAATAACAATAAGGGGATTCAAATATTCAGAAGCTCGTCTGCTGTTGTCACGGGAAATGATTTTCACAACAACTTAACAGGGCTTCAGGTTATGATGGAGTCGGGTGACACAAATGGCTGCAATATAAGCTATAACAGCTTTGAAAACAATTCATATTACGGACTGGAAAACTGGCCATACAATCAGCCTCCGGTAGCTATTGCCGAAAACAACTGGTGGGGCAGCCCATCCGGGCCCAAGCCAATCGGTACGGGAGACAGTATCAACAGCACCACCCTGATAGATGTAAATCCGTGGCTTCTGGAAAAGCCTGCCGTCAATAATGATTGGGACTTGAAGGCTACCTTTGGTGAAACCGCTAAATGTGCTCTTGGTTTGGAGCCGGTCAACCTGTCCACCGGCAACTTCATTCAGGAAGAAACAGACGTAAAAATCCCCACCGTGGGGCAGCCCCTGGAGTTCACCCGTTTCTACAACTCTCTGGACCAGAACACCGGCCCCCTGGGGAAAGGCTGGACCCATAACTACAATACCAGGTTAGCCTTCAACAGCGATGGCTCCGTTGCTGTCTCCTATGCCGATGGTCATGTGCTCTATTTCCAGTATAACGGAACCGGGTATATCACCCCTTCCGGCTATGACGAGACCCTTTCTGCAGGGCCGGACAGCACATATGTGCTTACCTTTAAGGACAAGTCCAAACAAATATTCAACACTGCAGGGCAGCTTACCGGTACTGTAGAGAAAAACGGCAGCGCCACCGTTATGTCCTACACAGACGGGCGCCTTACGTCAGTAATCAGCCCCGATGGCCGCAGCCTGACCTTTGCCTATGACTCCGCCGGACATATCACCGGCATAACCGATCCGGCCAGTCAAACGGTTACATACACCTACGATGTCGGCGGAAACCTGGCCGCGGTCCATGACGTCCGGGGGGGAACCACCCGGTATACATACAATCAGTATGGGCTCACCGATATAATAGAGCCCAACGGCAATACCCTGGTGCATAACGAATACGATAGCCAGGGCCGTGTAATAAGCCAGGCTGACGCCAGCGGCAGCATAACCAGTCTTTCATATGATACGGCTAACCGCCGGACAACCATGACCGATCCCGCAGGCAACGAAATAATAAATGTTTTCGATGAAAAATACCGCACCACCGCCATTGCTTATCCAGGTGGGGTTACAGAAACCTATACCTATGGTGAAAACGGCTTCATCGCCGCCAAAACCGATAAGAACGGAAATACTGCAGCTTACACCTACGACAGCCGGGGGAATATGCTTACCCAGACCGACCCCCTGCTCAACACAACCGGTTTTGCCTATGATGAAAAGGACAACCTTTTAGCGGTAACCAACCCTTTGGGCATAGTAACCGGCTTTACCTTCGACGACCGGGGCAACCCCCTGACCGTCACCGGAGATGTGTACGGCCTTGGCGTCACCACCAGCACAGCCTACAACCAATTCGGCCGCCCGGTCAGCAACACCGGCCCCAACGGCGGCATCACAACCTACACATATGATGAATACGGCAACAAAATCTCAGTCACCGACCCCCTGGGCAGCACCACCATCTTCACCTATGACATGCTGGGACGGGCGCTTACAAAAACGGACCCCAAAGGCAACACCACATCGTTTACCTACGATGCCGCCGGGAACCTCCTTACCGTCACCGATCCTCTGGGCAATGTGACCGTTATGGCCTATGACGTCAACGGCAACCTGACCAGTGTCTCCGACACTGACGGCAATGTGACCAGCTATAAGTACAACGCCAACAACAAATTGATTAAAACCACCAACCCCCTGGGCAGTATCACCACGTACCAGTATGACGTCAACGGAAACCTAAAATCAGAAACAGACCCCAAAGGCAGAATCACCAGTTATAGCTACGACTTTCTGGACAGGCTCACATCGGTAACCTACCCCGACGGCACAGTGGAAACACTCACCCTGGACGGCAACGGCAACCTCACGGCCGAAACCGACCGCCGGGGCAGCACAACAAGCTATGCATACGATTCTTTAAACCGTCTGACCACAGTCACCGACCCCGAGGGAGGAGTAAACACAACCCAGTACGACCCCATTGGCAACGTAACGGCAGTAACCGACCCCAGGGGCAGCACCACCACCTTTGCCTACGACAACCTCTCCAGGCTGCTGTCAGCCACCGACCCATTAGGCCACATAACCGGCTACACCTATGACAGCGCCGGGAACAAAACAAGCGCCATCAATGCAAAGGGGGCAACGTGGAGCTATACCTACGACGCCGTGGGAAGGCTGTTAACCGTTACCGACCCCCTTGGCCATATGACCAGCGCCGCATACGACAGCGTGGGCAACGCAGTGTACGGCACCAATGCCAGCGGGTACACCACCTTCTTCGGCTATGACCCCCTGAACAGGCTGGAAAAGGTAACCGACGCCCTGGGCAATATAACTCAGTACACATATGATGAAAGGGGCAACCTGGTAAACGCCGCCAACGCCGCCGGGCACTCCACCACCTACACCTACGACCCCTTAAACCGACTAATGGGAGAGACAAACCCACTGGGCCAGACCAGGAGCCTTGAATACGACCCGGCGGGCAATATAACTGCCAGGACAAAGCCAGACGGGGCAGAAATAGGATACAGCTATGATGTTAATGACCAGTTGACAGCAATAACCTATCCGGATGGCAAACAGGTAAGCTACAGCTACGACAGCGGCGGCAGCCGGACATCCATGACCGATCCCCACGGAACAACCAGCTACAGCCGGGACAGTCTGGGCAGGATCACCTCGGTGGAGAGAAACGGAAACACCGTAGGCTACCAATACGACCCAGCTGGAAACATAACCGGCAGCACCTACCCGGACGGGATGGTGATAAACTACGGCTACAACGAGCTTAACCAGCCGGTCTCCGTAAGCGGCGCTGTGTACCAAACTACCATATCCTACGACGAGCTGGGGAACAGAGTACAAGAAGTCCTCCCCAACGGGGTTACCGTAGGATACCACTACGATGACGCCGGACGCCTTACCTCAATCTCCCACGCCAGGGGAGAAGATGTACTGTCAGGGGCGGAATACACCTATGACAGTATAGGCAACAGAACATCCGCCACCAACGAAAAAGGCAACACCACCAGCTACACCTACGACGCCCTTAACCAGTTGACCGGGGTGCAGTACCCCGGCGGAAACACCGTTAGCTACACCTACGGCCCGGTGGGCAACAGAACAAGTGCAGGCGGTGTCAGCTACAGCTATGATGCCGACAACAGGCTGGTCATAGCCGGGGGCGTGCCTTACAATTATGACCCCAACGGAAACCTTATTTCAGTGGGAGATTCGGTTTACTGCCAGTACAATTATGAAGACCGGCTGACGCTGTATGCCGGGCCATCCGGAAGCTTCGGCTACACCTATGACGGCGACGGCAACCGTACCGGGATGAGCGTTTCCGGATCGGTTTACGGGACAGCTGAATATATTTACGACATCAATGCAGGACTGCCCTTATTGCTGGTCGAAAAGGATAATTCAGGAAATCAGAATAGCCACATATACGCCGGCAGGCTATTCAGCAGCATCGGCCCCGAAGGACAGCTGTTTTACCATCAGGACGGTTTGGGTAGCATATCGGTAATATCAGATGTCTACGGGAATCCCTTAAACAGCTACACCTACGATGTTTTCGGCAACGTAATTTCAGCCAACGAATCAGTTGAAAACATATTCGGCTTCACCGGTGAGCCAAGAGACCCCAGTGGGCTGATATTCCTTAGGGCAAGGTACTATGACCCGGCGACGGGGAGGTTTATATCTAGGGATACTTACCCCGGAACACTAGCTGATCCCTTGTCTATGAACCTGTATGCGTATTGCGGGAACAACCCGGTGAATTATGTTGACCCGTCAGGGCATACATTTTTAGGACCCATGGGGTCCATGGGTCCAATAGGAGATGCTATTTCTAAATATGAAAGTAAAAAATACACGCCATTAGAAATTGATTACTCAGATTTACAGGATGAAATTGATAGTGATATAGAAAGATTAAACAACTGGAACCTTGGTTTTATAGATACATATACCACAACAAATAGATTATATCAAAACCTACATGAAATTATTGTAGTTAACGAGTTGCTTATTATAAAAGGCAATCAATATTGTCCTGGAGATAAAGAGCGAGCGAGGGAAACATTACAAACATATATACAGGAAGAAGAAAATGAATTTGAAGAAGAATGTATGCAAGTTGCTATAGGCATGTCGGGAGGGGGCTTTAAAAGTAGAGGGGGTAAACTAGCTAATATTATTGGCTTAACACGGGAGGAGCAAGTTGCAAAAATAGTTGGTGGAAAGGTATTTAGGAAAGAGATAAAAGTTCCTGGAATTGGTAGAACTGATATTGATGTACTAGGAGCAGCAGGTGAATATATAGGAGTTGGTGGTCCTGCTAAAGCAGAGGATTTAGCCAGATTTGGTAGACAATTGAAAACTTTAAGAGCAGCGGCTGTTCAGGCAGGTGGTGTTAGAGCTATGTATTACTTAGAAGAAGGAACACCTTTAAAGGCAATAAATTTGGCTAAAAGATGGCTTGGGGCAGACAATGTATTTACATTTTAATAAATTCAGTGGAGGTTAGATAGAATATGTCTGACGGATTAGCTTTCTTATACTCAACATTATCGAGAGATAAAATTTTTCATAAGATGGAGCAGCAGATTAAACAAAAGGGCATTAAATTAGAATATCCGATAAATAATCTTGTACAAATATGGAATGAGGAGGGCGAATATCAAAGGCTCAGTCGCGTTAATTTTCTGGAAAAACTAGTTTCTAACAATAAAATCAGCTTTCAATGGTGGTGGAATGAGGAAGACGATCTCTACTGTCGAATTAGAAGTGTAGATGGTTACACTAGTTTTGAACTAGGTTTAGATGGGGTAAATAGAAATCAGATACTTAATGTAGTAAAATTGTTTTTTTCAATTCTTGGAGATAGGTTAAAAGAGGATGTTATAGGATTCGTTATAGATAGAAACGCATACACAG
The DNA here is from genome assembly GCA_023475565.1 of Actinomycetota bacterium. Taxonomy (GTDB): domain Bacteria; phylum Bacillota; class Desulfotomaculia; order Desulfotomaculales; family Desulfocucumaceae; genus BRHc4a. The sequence continues at coordinate 361 of JAMCVT010000116.1, read as the reverse complement.
AAGAATATGATTGGGATACATTCTTTATTAATGATAAGCTATCTGTTTTGGATTTACCAATTATTCTTGGGCTGAACTCGCAGAAAAAATTTTTATACGATGCCTCAGAAAAGTGCAGATTCGACCTAAGTATAGTGGAATCGGTAATTGTAGCAAAAAAAGTAAAAGGTTTCGGTAATTATTTCAGGGTGGTTGTTTTAGGTGAATAAGCAGGTACCTTATTCAAAGACATAGGGGACGGTTCGTTTAGGGGCCAATCGGAAGTTTTGCGCGTAAAAAAGGCTCAAACACTGCATATTTACTGCATTTTGAGCCTTAATAAAGACTTTGCGCCAACACTAGACGCAAAATTTTTGATTGC
>JAMCVT010000010.1 GCA_023475565.1 Actinomycetota bacterium | reverse complement strand
AATTCAGAATCCAGACACCCGGGTTGCCCAAACAGCCACCAAGTAGAATGAAAGTTTGGGCCCTTTTAAAGCCACAGAGGACACAAAGATTTATAAGCCAAGCTAATCAGCCTTATTTAACTTAAAAGGAATGCCTTCTGGCTCCTGGCTTCTGACTCCTGTATTCCGACCGCATAAGAATTTCAGAATAAGCGTATTTATAAGGAGGTTAGTTAATTAGATGGCAAAAGAAATGAAGACGATGGACGGGACGAAAGCCGCAGCTTATGTATCTTACGCTTTTACCGACTGCACGGCCATTTTTCCCATCACCCCATCTTCACCTATGGCTGAATACGTGGATGAGTGGAGCGCCCAGGGTAAGAAAAACCTCTTCGGGCAAACCGTAAAGGTCGTGGAAATGCAATCCGAAGGTGGAGCTGCCGGCGCTGTGCACGGTTCCCTGGCGGCAGGGGCGCTGACTACCACCTATACTGCGTCCCAGGGCCTGTTGCTGATGATTCCCAATATGTACAAAATGGCCGGTGAACTGTTGCCCGGCGTTATTCACGTAACCGCCCGCGCCCTGGCCTCCCATGCGCTGAGCATTTTCGGAGACCACCAGGACGTTATGGCCTGCCGTCAAACCGGCTTTGCCATGCTGGCCTCCAATAGTGTTCAGGAAGTCATGGACCTGGCCGGGATCGCCCACCTGTCAGCCATTAAGTCCCGGGTGCCCTTTATGCACTTCTTCGACGGATTCAGGACATCCCACGAGCAGCAAAAAATAGAAGTCATTGATTACAAAGAGTTTGAAAAGCTGGTTGATTTCGAAGCAGTAAAAGCATTCAGAGACAGTGCTTTAAACCCCGAGCATCCGGTTATCAGGGGCACAGCCCAGAACCCCGACATCTACTTCCAGGCCCGGGAAGCCTGTAACCCCTATTATCTGCCGGTAGCAGACATAGTGGCGGAATACATGAGGGAAATAAGCAGTGTCACCGGCAGGGAGTATGCGCCGTTTAATTACTACGGCGCCCCTGACGCCGAATATGTCATCGTGGCTATGGGCTCGGTATGCGACACTATTGAAGAAACCATTGATTATCTGCTGGGCAAGGGAGAAAAAGTAGGCGTCATCAAGGTTCACCTTTTCAGGCCTTTCTCTCCTAAGTATTTCTTTAACGTGCTGCCCGGGACAGTGAAGAAGATTGCCGTGCTCGACCGTACCAAAGAAGCCGGTGCCCTGGGAGAGCCGTTATATGAAGATATCCGGACCATCTTTTACGATGCGGACATCAGGCCGGTTATCGTTGGCGGCCGCTACGGACTGGGCTCCAAAGAAGTCTTACCGGCCGACATTAAAGCAGTATATGATAATCTGAAAGCCGATAGGCCGAAAAACAACTTTACTCTCGGCATTGTAGACGATGTCACAAATCTGTCCCTCCCGCGGACTGAAGCCATTGACGCCACTCCGGCCGGTACTATCCAGTGCAAGTTCTTCGGACTCGGCTCCGACGGCACCGTTGGCGCCAATAAGCAGGCTGTGGAAATTATCGGGGATAACACCGACATGTATGCTCAGGCTTACTTTGCCTACGACTCCAAAAAATCAGGCGGTATTACCATTTCCCACCTGCGCTTTGGCAAGAAGCCTATTAAATCTCCTTACCTGGTCACAAACGCTGACTTTATCTCCTGCAGCAACCAGTCCTACGTTTATATGTACGACCTGCTGGCAGGCCTTAAGCCCGGCGGCGCCTTCCTCCTAAACTGCGTCTGGTCGAAGCGGGAGCTGGAAGAGAAACTGCCGGCATTCATGAAACGGTACATGGCCAACAATAAAATAAGATTCTACACCATCAACGCGGTTCAAATTGCACAGGACCTGGGACTGGGCAACCGCTACAACATGATTATGCAGTCCGCTTTCTTCAAGCTGGCCAACGTTATTCCCGTGGAAGACGCAGTCAACCACCTCAAGCATACCATCAAGAAGGCGTACGGTAAGAAGGGCGAAGCCATCGTCAACATGAACTATGCTTCGGTTGACAAGGGGATAGACGCCCTGGTGAAGATTGACGTGCCGGCTTCCTGGGCCGACGCGATGGAGGAGGCGGCAGCAGCCAAAGACATTCCCGATTTCATTAAGAATGTACTGCAGCCCATGAACAGGCTGGAGGGGGACAAACTGCCGGTCAGCACCTTTAAAGACGCAGCGGACGGCACCTTCCCCGTAGGCACGGCACGTTATGAAAAACGGGGTGTGTCAGACTTTGTGCCCATGTGGATCAAGGAAAACTGCATCCAGTGCAACCAGTGCTCTCTGGTGTGCTCTCATGCTGCTATCAGGCCCTTTCTGTTAAATGAAGAAGAAACCGGGAATGCCCCGGATAGCTTTGCGGTCAAACCCGCCCAGGGCAAACAGCTGGCCGGCCTGAATTACCGCATCCAGGTCAGCGTGATGGATTGCCTGGGCTGCGGCGTTTGCGCCAACACCTGCCCGGCCAAGGAAAAAGCCCTTGTGATGAAAGACTTTGGAAGCCAGGCAGGGCAGGCTGAAAACTGGAATTTTGCCACAACCGTTTCAATAAAGGACAACCTCTTGAACCTATACAGTGTAAAAGGAAGCCAGTTTGCCCAGCCTCTGCTGGAGTTCTCCGGCGCCTGCGGCGGCTGTGTGGAAACGGCTTACGCCAAATTAGTCACTCAGTTATACGGCGACAGGCTGATGATTGCCAATGCCACCGGCTGTTCTTCCATCTGGGGCGGCAGCGCACCCGCCATGCCGTACTGCACCAACAGGGAAGGCAAGGGTCCGGCCTGGGCCAACTCTCTCTTCGAAGACAACGCTGAGTATGGCCTCGGTATGTACATCGCCGTGAATCAAATAAGGGGCAAACTTGCCGATCTGATGAAGGAGGCCATAGCCCTGGATACCGCCCCGGCGTTAAAGGAAGCCTTCCAGGAATGGTTGGACGGCAAGGACGATACCGAAGCTTCCAAGGCGGCCGCCGCCAAAATACTGCCCCTTTTGACAGGCCAAACCAGCCCGGTAGTAAAAGAAATTGCCGATAAGAAAGATTTCCTCAGCAAGAAATCCCAGTGGATCTTCGGTGGCGACGGCTGGGCCTATGATATCGGCTATGGCGGCCTGGACCATGTCCTGGCATCCGGTGAAGATGTAAACGTACTGGTATTTGACACAGAAGTATACTCCAACACCGGCGGACAGTCCTCCAAGTCTACACCGGCAGCGGCTATTGCCAAGTTTGCCGCCTCCGGTAAGAAAACCAAGAAGAAGGACCTGGGAATGATGGCCATGTCTTATGGTTATGTCTATGTAGCTCAGATTGCTATGGGCGCCGACCAGAACCAGACCATTAAGGCCATTAAAGAAGCCGAAGCGTACAAGGGACCTTCCCTCATCATAGCTTACTCACCCTGCATCAACCACGGCCTGAAAGGCGGCATGCAGAACAGCCATATTGAGCAGGATAAGGCCGTTAAAGCAGGTTACTGGCAGCTTTACAGATTCAACCCGGATCTCGGGAAAGAAGGAAAGAACCAATTTACCCTGGATTCCAAAGAACCGACAGGAGTCTTCAAAGATTACCTGCTTGGCGAAGTCCGCTACTCTTCTCTGAAGCAATTGTTCCCGGCCGATGCGGAGCAGCTGTTTGAGAAGACCGAAGAAGACGCCAGGGAAAGATTGGCAACCTACAAGAAAATGGCGAAAAGCTAACTTTTTGTCGGCCCGGTGTCTTATGGCCACGATGAAAAATAAATCTCTGCAATAATTTAGCGGAATCAAAAGGCGGTGGGCTTTAAGCTCACCGCCTTTAATCGGTTCTTTGGCTCATCAGATTTTGTTGAGATGGATAAACCGGGAAATACTTATATGGAATTTAATAGTATAACCTGCAGCAAAAGTCGCAGCATTGTTGCTAGAGACCCGGGGGTTTTGTATAATAATGGATAAGTTAACCGAAATATAAAACTTATAATAACAAAATTACTTATTTCATTTAACTCTGTCCGGAGGTGAAACTAAATATTTTAACCCGGATAGTGGAAGCATATATTGAAGGATATGCCAGTGGGGAGAGCGAAGTAGCCTTCAACAGGGCTCGCAGGCTATCCTTTGAGGAGTTATAAGGAAATAAAAAAGAAATACTTATATGCCAAAAGATTTAGGAGGTGTATCAAATATATGCCAGAGAAACCGATCAAGGGAGAGAAGCGGTATTTCATGACCGGCAACGAGGTGGTGGCCTATGCCGCAGTAATGGCGAACGCCGAGATAATGTACGGCTACCCCATCACCCCCCAGAATGAGATCATGCATTATTGGACAAGGATGGCTCCCAAGTACGGGAAGGAGTTTTTGCAGACAGAGGATGAGCTTTCGGCCGGGTTTACCACCGTCGGAGGCGTTCTGGCCGGGAGGAGGGCCTTTACAGCCACGGCGGGTCCCGGCAACACCCTGATGCAGGAGCCCATTTCCATGGCCGAGGCCATGAGGCTACCCATTGTGGTAGTGGTTCAGCAGAGGGGAGGCCCCTCCACCGCCACCGTTATCTATTCCCAGCAGGAAGTTACTCTCACCACCATAGGCGGTAACGGCGAGGGCTTCCGCATCGTCTACTCCACCGCCAGTCATCAGGAACTGTTCGACTACACCATCAAGGCCTTCAACACAGCGTGGAAGTATCGCTTCCCCACCTTCGTGCTGGGGGACGGCTACCAGGCCAAGATGAGGGAGTCCCTTACCATGTATGATCCTGAAGAGAGAGGCCAAAAGATGATTCCCACCGAGGCCTATGTTGGCAAGCCGGGAGTTCCCGGAATCGACAGGCCCCCGGGACAGTACAGGAATACTTATAACGTGGAGGAAGAAATTTACGAGGTGGTACAGCAGTACACCAGGGAATTCAACGCCATCTCCCCGGAGGTTGCCGAATATGAAAGCTTTGGCACCGAAGACGCAGACCTGGTTGTGGTGTCCCACGGAGTGGTTTTCAGAGCCGTTAAAGAGGCTGTCAAAGAATTAAGGGAGGCCGGAGTGAAGGTGGGCTACTTCCGCCCCATAACACTGCGTCCCCTGGCCGAAAAGGAACTGAAGGAAATGGCCGGCAGGGCCAAGGCCCTCTTAATGGCCGAATCTGCCAACGGGCAGCTGGCCCGGCTGGTAAAGGACGCCATTTATGGAGCCACCGCTGAAATACATACCCTGTACAAGCCCGGCATGGGTATATCCGCAGAGGATGTGGCGGTCAGGATAAGGTCCATACTGGGCTGATAATGCTTATGCTGAATTCTTTTGTTGCCGGAATTCAAAAATCCGGAATGGTTTGGTCATTCCCTATAAGGTATTTAAGGCTAAATAGATAAAAGTAATGAGAGAGAGTTGCTGGTCAATGATCTGCCGGTACCCGTTAAGGGCTTGGGCGGATCCTTCGAGAGATGAAAGGAGGCTTCAATATGTCTTTGCAGGTAGCTATGCCCAAAAGCTGGCGGGTAGATACAAAGCCGCATAAATTCTGCCCCGGGTGCGGGCACGGTTTAGTGTTAAAGGCCGTGGGAGAGGCCATTGATGAACTGGGTATCCAGGGCAAGGTGGTGTATGGCTGTGATATAGGCTGCTCTCTTCTTTCCTGGGACTTTTTCAATGTTGACACCATTCAGACCCACCACGGCAGGACCACCCCGGTTATAACCGGGATAAAGAGGGCCAACCCTGAAGTAATCGGTATCGCCTACATGGGTGACGGGGGCGGGTACGCCATCGGGTCCCAGCACCTGGTGAACGCCGCCGCAAGAAATGAAAGAATTACGGTTATACTGGTAAACAACACCCAGTACGGCATGACCGGAGGCCAGATGGCCCCCACCACCATGCCGGGCCAGAAAACCGAGACCAGCCCCTACGGCAGGGACCCGGAAAAGACCGGCTATCCCACTCAGGGCCCGGAAATGGTGGCGGCCATAACCCGGGAGGGGGCCTACGTGGCCAGGGCCACTGTGGCCAAGCCCAAGCAGATGAAGGATTTCATTAAAAAAGCGCTGGAAAACCAGATTAACGGTGGGGGATTCTCCTTCGTGGAGGTGCTGTCCACCTGCCCCACCAACTGGCGCACCAACGCCGAGGATACGTGGAATTTCGTGGAGAAGGAAATGCCCAAGTACTTTAAGGTAGGAGAAATAAAAGTGCCAGAATCCCGGCATGAGGAGGGGAAATAATGGCTAAGGCGGTTAAAATAGTCCTGGCCGGTGAAGGTGGCCAGGGTGTGCAGTCGGTGGCCGAGATTATCGCCGAGGCTGCCAACGAAGAAGGCCGGGAAGCCCTTTACATTCCCAATTTCGGTGTGGAGCAGCGGGGCGGGGTTTCGGTGGCCTTCCTGCAGATAGGGGACGAGCACATCGGATCGCCCAAGTTTAATACTGCGAATATAGTTGTCGCCCTCAGCGAGCGGGCGGTCCGCAGGACCAAGCAGTATGTGGGGTCTGATACAGTATTTGTGTACGATTCCGGCCTGGAGGGCATAGAGGACGACATACCCGCCAACGCCAGGAAAGTACTGGCCATACCGGCCCTGCAGGTGGCCAGCGACGAGCTGACTCCCAGGGTTTTCAACATCATCATCATGGGGGCCGTGGTCAAGGCGACGGCTGTGGTTACAGAGGATAGGGCCAAGGATGCCATTGAGAAAAAACTCGGTTACAAGTTTGAGAAGAATCCCAAGCTCCGGGACCTTAACTACAAGGCCATTGACCGGGGCGCCGAACTTGTCGCCGCTTTATTGTAGGGGGGTGCTTTAGGTGACACAGACATTTCAAGACAGGTCCTTTGAGGTTGAAAAGGGGTTGTGGGCCATATTCCCCGGGCTTTGCAAGGGCTGCGGCCTGTGCATTCAAAAATGCCCCAAAAAGTGCATGTCCTGGTCCGATATACTGGGAGTGTACGGCACCCCGTCGGTGGAGGTAAACGACGAGTGCATCGCCTGCGGCATCTGCCAGACTGTTTGCCCGGACTGCGCCATCAGCGTGGCCAAGAAAAAGGGAGAGAAATAAGTTATAATATATTTGTGAAAAAGAGGGCGGGGGATATGTTTACCCCGTCCTCTTTTCGGGAAACCAATCATTTCGTCCAGAGTTCAACAAGCCTGCCGGAAGCTTCCTTTATATCATTGCTGCCCAAAATGGCGGAAATAAGGGATACACCGTCAACACCGGAGGCCTTTATTTCTTTTATGTTTGCTGCGCCTATGCCGCCTATGGCCACCACCGGAAGGGAGACGCTGTCTTTAATCCTTTTCAGTTGGTCTATGCCGATGGGCGGGGCGGCGTCCGCCTTGCTGCCGGTGGGGTACACCGGTCCGGCTCCCAGGTAGTCCGCCCCGTTTGTCTGGCCGAATACGGCTTCTTCAATGGTGGTCACCGAATAGCCCAGTATTTTATCCTCTCCCAGCAATCTTCTGGCATCCCGGACGGGCAAATCCTCCTGCCCCACATGCAGGCCGTCGGCATCCGCCGCCAGGGCTATATCCAGCCTGTCGTTTATTATCAGGGGCACTCCGTGATATTTTGTAACTTCCCTCAGCTTCAGCGCAATGTTATAAAAGTCAAGGCTGGAAATATCCTTTTCCCTTAGCTGGACAAGGGTCACACCGCCTGCTATGGCCTCTTCCACAGCGCTGAACAGGTCTTTTCCTTTTAAAATGCCCCTGTCGGTGACCAGGTAGAGGGTATAGTCTACAGGCATTTTATTTTTCCGCATTTTAACACATCCTCCGGCGTCAGGGAGTATATGGAGTCAAAAAGCCTTGCCCTGAAGGTTCCGGGCAGCGCCCTTTCCATGGAGCCTGCAGCAATTTCCCCGGCCAGTCCTATGGCCATGATGGCGGCGGCGCTGGCTACCAACATATCCCCGCCTACTCCCGCCGTGGCCGCAGCCAGCGCGCCGGCCATGCACCCGGCCCCGGTGATAAGTGTAAGCATGGGCGTTCCGTTTTCAATCAGGCAGATCCTTTTACCATCGGATATAATATCGGTTTGCCCGGTGGCCACCACCACGGCGCGGGTTTTTTCCGCCAGCAGCCGGCAGGCCTCGGCGGCCCCTTCCCCTTCGTCAATGGAGTCCACGCCCCTTACCTTTCCTGAGTGCCCCGCCAGGGCCTTTATCTCACCGGTGTTTCCCTTGATGACGGAGAGCTTCCCGCACTCCAGGAGGCGCTGCACGAAATCTGTTTTTCTGCTTAAGGCCCCGCAGGCCACAGGGTCCAGCACAACGGGCTTATTAAGCTCTGCCGCTATTTTTACGGCCAGTATGGACGCCTCCTCCTGCTCTCTGGTCAGTGTGCCCGTGTTAATGTAAAGGGCGGAAATAATGGGGACAAACTCTTCCATTTCCTCCCTTACCTCCACCATGGCGGGAGACGCCCCGAAGCACAGCAGTATGTTGGCGCAGTCGTTAATGGTCACGTAGTTGGTGACGGCCTGCACCAGCGGTGTTTTTTCTCTAACAGCCTGTAGAACTTCAACAATTTTATCCAGCATGTTTGCAGTCTCCTTTTCTTAAAATATTTGCGGTTTTGCGCATTACCATGTAAACAACAATGGTAAATATAATAGTCGGTAGGGAAGACCCCAGCGCCAGGTCATATCCGGAAATGATGTTATAGGCTGCGGTGCCGGCCATGGCGGCGATTATGCCGATTGTATTGAAGCGCTCCTCTGACCAGTCCTTCTTATAAATAAAATAGTCAAAAAGTATTACTGAAAAGGCCGGGGCAAAAAGGGAGCCGATCAGGTACAGAAAGTTCTCATACTGCTCCATGGGGAAGAATAAGGCCAACAGAGCTCCCACCGCCGTATAGAGGACAATCAGCAGTTTTTTTGACAGCTTGGGCGCTAAATTTACCGTGGACATTGAGGCGGAGTAGACATCGAGAAAAGTGGTGGTAACTGTAGCCAGTATTACTATCAGCAGGGCCGGGTAGACCATGCTCAGTCCAAGCAGTATGGCGATAGGATCGGAAGTCCCGGAGTGGACGGCGGCTACCAGGCCGATTATGTACATAAAGGAACTCCCCAGAAAGTAGCCGGTAAAGCTGCCGGCAAAGCTGCCCCTGGCGGTTTTGGCCGACATGGTATAGTCCGAGATGAGGGGCAGCCATGACAAAGGCATGATAATACTGAGCTCAAGGGCCATGCCAAAGGATATACTGCCGGTTACCGGCCCGGGCTGCCCGCTCTTCAGCACCGATCCCAGCATTACAAAACTCAGAACGATAAGCAACAGGACAGCCGCATTATTAATAAGGCTGATGCCTTTTTCCGTGCAGACTGCCCACAGGGCCACCAGAATGCCCACGAAAACGACAAACACGGCAAAGCTGTTGATATTGAACAAATCTCCGGCCAGGGACTGCATAGCCCTGGCAGCCTGTATAAGCATTATGGCTGTCCAGCCCGTAAGCTGGATGATATTGAAAACAGATACCATGTATGATCCGTATTCCCCCATGGAGGTGCGGATGGCCACCTGGGAGGGCTTTTTCTCCCTGAAGCCGATAATGCCGACGGCCGCCAGTATGAGGCATCCGATCAGATGTCCCAGAATAATAACGGCGATGCCCCTGGCAACTCCAAGAGGAGCTATAAGGCTGCCGGTCATTATTTCGGCCAGTGAGACCGCCGCCCCGAACCAGAGCGCGAAAATGCTCAGCCCGCCTGTTTTTTTATTCAACAAAAACCCCCGCCTTCTTATACAAATTATTAAAATGGTTGGTCGGACCCAGCGCCGTGTCCAAGCCCGATAGAGTGAAAAATGGCCCCGCTTATGTATTCTTTTTCATTTCCCCTTTCCAGGTTGCAGTCTGCAGAATTTTCGGCACACAAAATCAAAGGGGGTGCAAAGTTATTGCACCCCCATAAGAATCAAGATACAATTACTTCCCTTCGCCGGCATTACCCGAGCAGGTTCAAAGGGTCAGACCCTGTAAAAGGCCTCTCTCAGCTTGCGCTCCCCCAGTAATTTTGTATATGCGGTTGTTTTACAATTATAATCCTGTCAGGCATTAATGTAAAGGTGGACAGCATTAACTATCCTACCAACATATATTCTTGCTTGTGAAGAGCGGTTTTTTCGGTGTAACCACCAAAGAGGATCGGGAATACTTTAATAAGTATCCCGTTGTGGTAGTGTAAAAGTGAAAGGAGACAGATTGCCATGGCAAACAGTTGTATTTTCTGTGGTCGGGAAGGAAGCTGTGCGGAAAGCCTGATTATCAGGGGCAGGGTAATATGTGCCGGCTGTGAAAAAAGGCTGGTGAATACTGGAAGCCATAATATATTCTACCATCTTTATGTAAACGGGTTGAAGAAAATATGGCGCTGTCTTACGGCCTGATCGGCCAGGGAAGAATTCTTTCTGGCCTGCCGCAGCCGGCGGTGGGCCATTTCTATGTCTGACTTTATCTGCTGGAGCTTTATCGGGTCGATACCTGTTTCCTGTGCTATTTCCATATCCGTGAAGCCCTTCTTCCACGCCCTGATCAGCCGGGCCACATTGGTGCGGTATTTTTTGCAGAGGGACTTTTCGTCTATTCTTTCCGACTGCACGGGATCAGCTCCTTTTCTTTACTAATAGGTACTGCTTTTAGGTCAGGAGACAGGAGACAGGAGTTTTGCATGACGTACTTTGAGGTCCGGTAACGCCATCAGACGGAAAAGGAATACTTTTCTTATTCTGGATTCTGGATTCTGAGTTCTGAATTCCTCTGGATTAAAGGACTTTCTTTTGAATATAGTTTGCATCAATAAAAGCACATTATTAAATTAAATGTTGGCAATATATTTTCAGAGCTATTGTGGTTTAATATTAACATGATAAAATTATTTTAATTTTGCCGGTAAAGGTTTTTTTATGAAAAAATACAACCAGAATGAGGCCCCTTTGCTGGAGGCCCTGTCCGGGTATGCCCGGTCGGCCCCGGGAAGGTTTCACGTGCCGGGGCACGGCGGCGGCAGGGGGGTTCCGGAAGACCTTCTTGATTTGACCGGCCCAGGTGTTTATTCTATTGACGTTACTGAGCTGCCGGGGCTTGATGACCTGAACAGCCCCACCGGGGTGATTGCCAGGGCGCAGGAACTGGCCGCCGCCGCCTTCGGCGCGGGAAGGAGTTTTTTTCTGGCCGGGGGCGCCACCCAGGGGCTGCAGGCCCTGGTGCTGGCGTCCGGGAGACCGGGGGACAGGATCATACTGCCCAGGAACTGTCACCGGTCCATAATAGGTGGACTGGTTCTTTCAGACATTGCCCCGGTATTCTTGCGGCCGGCGGTGGTTCCGGGCTTTAACTTTACCGCCGGGGTGCCGGTAAAGGAGTATGATCTGGCTGTATCTGAACACCCTGACGCCTGCGGGGTGTTCTGCATCCACCCCACCTACTACGGGACGGTGGGTAATACCGGGGAGATCTCCCGCATTGTCCGTGCTGCCGGCATGCCTCTGCTGGCGGACGAGGCCCATGGCTGTCATTTCGGCTTTCACCGGGCACTGCCGGAGGGGGCGCTGGCAGCCGGAGCCGACGCTGCCGCCCAGAGCATCCACAAAACGGGGGGGTCCCTGACCCAGTCCTCCATGCTCCACCTGTCCCGGGGATCTCTTCTTGACCCGGAAAGGGTGTCTTCCGCAGTAAGGCTTATACAGACCAGCAGCCCGTCATACATACTCCTGGCCTCACTGGACGCGGCCCGGCGTCAGCTGGCCCGCAGGGGGTTCGATCTCATGGACAGGCTGTTGGAGGTGTCCGGCTCTCTACGGGATGACCTGTCGCAAATCCCCGGGATAGAGGTCTTTGGCCCGGAACATATTGACGGTGAGGACGTTTTTGATTTTGACCCGGCCAGGGTGGTGGTAAAAACCAGCGGGACCGGCCTTACCGGCTGGCAGGCCGCCTCGTGGCTGGCAGGTAATTATGGCATATATGTGGAAATGGCTGACAGGGATAATATAGTTATGGTGCTGGGGCCTGGTGCTGCAAGCGGGGAGTGCCGGGAGCTGGCCCTGGCTGTCAGGGATCTGGCCAGGAGGGAGGGGGGGAAGCCCCTGCCCCCATCCTCCGGCCTGGGGGATTTTCCCGATCCGGCGGTGGTGGTGGGGATCAGGGAGGCCTGGTTCTCCTCCACCCGCCCGGTAAGGACAGAACAGGCGGCGGGGCTGGTCAGCGGGGAGTGGGTAGCCGTCTATCCTCCCGGAATACCTGTTCTTTTGCCCGGAGAGGAAGTAAGCAGGGCAGTGGTGAATTACTTAATAGAAGCCAGGGAATCCGGGGCGCGCTTTCAGGGCCCGGCGGACCCGGGGCTGGAATATATCAGGGTGATGGATATTTGAAAAAGGGCGCTTTTATAGTAATTGAAGGCATTGACGGCAGCGGTAAAACCACTCAGGCGGAACTGCTGAAAGCATTCCTGTCTGAAAGAGGACACCGGGTGCTGGTCACCAGGGACCCCGGCAGCACTGCGCTGGGTGAAAAGCTTAGAGAGGTGCTTCTTTTCAGCCGCCAGGCCATAGACCCGGTGGCTGAGGCTCTGATGTATGCTGCGGCCAGGGCGCAGCATGTTTCTGAAAGGATTATCCCTGCCCTCCGGGGGAAAATGGTGGTGGTTTCGGACCGCTTCTCAGGTTCCATGTATGCCTACCAGGGGTGGGGAAAGGGCGTGGACCCGGATCTGCTGGATATGGTGAACAGGCACAGCTGCCGGGGGCTGGTCCCGGATGCAGTCATACTGCTGGACATTGATCCCGCTCTGTCCCTGTCTCGGCTGAAGCGCCCGGCGGACCGCATGGAAAGCGAAGGGCAGGAGTTCCTGCAGAGGGTAAGGAGCGGCTACCTGGCCATGGCGGATGGCAGCCCGGGA
>JAMCVT010000087.1 GCA_023475565.1 Actinomycetota bacterium | reverse complement strand
ACCCCATATCTTCGTATATCTCTATAGTTCGCCATAATGCTGGGGTTTTCCTGCCATATTTCCTTGTTTTTGCTTAACTTTTGCATAGTTATAGGTGTATCAATGGAGTTTTGCAACACTCTCCTAGCACCTCCTCAGCAGGCTGTATTCCTCCAGGGGAAAGGGCGATGGTATATAGACCTTTTGGCAGGGGTGAGGGGCCGAGTCAATGAGGCTGCCGCCGTCATCAAACATCTCTTCCACCCTGAGCTCCCTCTTCGGGCCGGTGGGGCTCAATATCTCCAGAGTCTCTCCGCGGAAAAAGCGGTTGCGCTGCTCCACCCTTAAAAGCCTCCTCTCCGGGTCGTATTCCCTTACCATCCCTACAAAGGTACAGCTCCTGCTGTATATTCCCTCCACGTCCCCGTGACCGGAAAGCATCCCGTCCCCGGACAGAAAGCCTGTGGTATAGTCCCGGTTGCTGACCTTGCCAAGTTCTTCCAGCCAGCCGGGCTCCACTGCAAAGCCTCCGGGGTTATCCATAAGCCTGTCGATAGCCTCCCGGTATACCTTTACCACGGTAGCCACGTAATGAACACTTTTGACCCTGCCCTCAATCTTAAAGCTGCCCACCCCGGCCCCGGCCAAATGGGGAAGGCCGGCCAGGAGGCAGAGGTCCCTGGAACTAAGTATGTATGTGCCCCTGTCATCCTCCAGCACGGGAAAATACTGCCCTGGCCTTTTTTCTTCCATCAGATGGTAGCGCCACCGGCAGGACTGGGCGCAGTCTCCCTGGTTGGCATCCCTGCCGGTCATATAACTGCTCAGCAGGCAGCGGCCGGAGTAGGATATGCACATGGCCCCGTGCACAAATACCTCCAGCTCAACACCCACTCTTTTTCTTATCTCTTTTATTTCATTCAGGGACAGCTCCCTGGCCAGCACTATCCTGGATACCCCCCGTCCCTCCCAGAAGACGGCGGCATACGAGCTGGTGGTGTTGGCCTGGGTGCTCAGGTGAATGGGCAGGCCAGGGGCCTCATCACGCACCAGCTGCAGCACACCGGGGTCCGCCACTATTACCCCGTCGGCCCCTATTTCACTTAAAAAGCCTACGTATTCCCGCAGGCCTTCAAAATCTTTGTTATGTGCAAATATGTTGATGGTTATGTAAACCTTCGCCTTTCGCCGGTGGGCAAATTCCACCGCTTCGGAAAGCTGGTCCGGGGTAAAGTTATCGGCCCCCATCCTGAGCCCGTACCTGGGGCCGCCCAGATAAACGGCGTCAGCGCCGTAGGCCAGGGCCACCTCCAGTTTCTCCATGCTTCCGGCCGGGGCCAGAAGTTCCGGCTTCTTCATCCCATCACCCATTCTTTTTTTACTTTTTTGCCACAGAGCACACAGAGGCCCCAGAGATTTATAAGCCAGACTAATCAGCCTAATATAACCTATAAGGAATGCTCAAACCTTCTGAATTCTGGATTCCGACCAAAAGAAATGCCCTCAAGCCTACTTAAGGTACTTTCTCTTATTGCTATTATGCTCCGCCAGGGTGGCGGCAAATGCGTGAGTCCCGTCGGGCCTGGCCACATAATACAGATAATTGGTTTGGGCCGGGTTCACCGAGGCCGCAAGGGAAGCCTCCCCGGGTGAATTGATGGGGCCCGGCGGGAGACCGGCCACCCGGTATGTATTATACGGAGAGTCTATTTCCAGGTCCTTATAATATATCTTCTTAACATCTCCGCCCAGCGCGTACTTTACTGTGGCGTCTATCTGCAGGGGCATTCCCAGGCGCAGCCTGTTGTATATTACTCCGGCAATAATCGGGCGCTCCTGATCCACCGCCGCCTCTCCCTCAATCATTGACGCTATGGTAATCGCCTGATGCAGGTTCAGGTTAATTTTGGCAGCCTTTTTTTCATAATCGAGCTTATCCAATTCGGACTTAAACCTGTTCAGCATCATGCTTATGATCTGCTCTTCCCCGGTCCTGCTCCCCACGTGATAGGTATCGGGGAAAAGGTATCCCTCCAGCCCCACGCCGGAAGGTATCTTCTCCAGAAAGGACAGTTTGAACGCCCCGGCCCCGGTCAGGGCTGCCTTAAAACGTTCCCTGTCGGCCAGGCCTTTACTGCTCAGCAGTTCTGTAAGCTGAGCCAGATTATAGCCCTCGGGCATGGTAAAGATAATCACATCCGGGGCGCCTTCCGCCAGCATGCCTACTATTTCAGGGAGAGACTGGCCCTTGTTGAAGATATACAGCCCCGGCTTCAGATTCTGGTCAAGACCGTGCAGCCGGGCATAAAAAGAAACCAGGCCCGGTCCCCTGACCAGCCCGTTTTCATACAAGATCTCTCCTATTCTGGTGCAGCTTGAATTGCCAGGTATGGTAACGCCTACATCCCCGCTTCCTTTCACGGTTTCCACTGGAGTGAGAAGAGCTTTCCAGAAAAGAACCCCCATAAAAAGAAACAGCACCAACACAAAAAGGGTAAAATATGCAAATGTTCGCCTTGAAAGCAGCCATCCACTATCCAAATTATTTTTCATTTCTCATAATCCGTTTTATAAGCATTATAATACTAAATTATTACCATTGAAATAATTGAATTAAATCTTTTGCAAAGGAAATAATAATATCAGGCCGCCGAAGGATGCGCCTAAAAACGCATAAGGCCTGGCGGTTATTGCCGGGGTTCTTTTAAGAGCCCGGAGTTTTGTCAAAATGACGCATCGGTAGCGTAAGGCTCTGACTTCCGGCCGGGAAAACCCGTCTTAACGGCGGGTTTTCTTTTTTTATTAAAGAGCGGAGGGGATAATTCCCCCGGATACACCGGTGTTATTTACGGCGCCGCCGGGCTGCCCTAGGCCTCCGGCAGTCTTTTCTTCACCGGTCAGAAGATCACCCGCAGGCTCAACACCGGGTCCTAAAAGCACCACCTGGTTTACCGGGTGGTACAGGCTGGCGGGGAGATTCTCCACTTTGGTCCGGCCGTTTTCCACCAGCACCCTTTCGGCCACCACCCGCAATCCCGGGTTTCCCTTCCTTTTTAGTTTAACCTCCCCCTCCTTGAGGGTTAAATCTTTTTCATAAACCTGCTTAAATGGTATTTTCTCAACCACCCTGGTTTTTATAACCACCTGCTTCCGGTATCCTGTGTTGCCGTACAGCTTTACGGTTATCCTTCCCGGGCTGACCAGTGTTTTCATGTATATATGGCAGGGGGTGATATTTTTAAAGCGGAAATCCAGATAATTGTCGGCTACCGTGGCATCCCTCCCCGGAGGAACGTAGGCCACCGGTATAGAGTGATTCACCCTGTCTACAATTTCCATACCGGCCAGCAGGGCAGCGTTATAAAGGGTGGTGCTTACCTGGCAGACCCCCCCGCCCAGGCCATCCACCAATTCGTTGTTTATTATTACCTTGGCGTTCTTATACCCCGCCTCGGTGCTGCGGGAACCCACCACTCCGTTAAAGGAGAATACCTCGGAGGGTGGAATAATAATCCCGTCCAGGGCTGAGGCCGCAATTTTAATATTGTAGGACCTGTCGGCGTCAGCCTGGTTATAGGTAGTGGTATAAGAAGCCAGCAGTCCATCCACCCTCATGTCCGCCACCTCCCGGGTGGGAACCCTGGGGCTTGATTTAATCAGGGCAAGCTTTATTTCCGGTTTGTTTTCCGGATTCCGGCAGATTTGCTCAATTTCCTGCCAGACCCTCTCGGCATCAATTTTTACTCCATCCCGGGCAGGAATAACCTCCACCGTTTCGTCAGTATTTATTTTAAGCCTGGCATCCTCCGGCTGAGCAGTAATCTCCCCGGCCACGGCGGCCAACTCTTTCTCCAGGCTGGCCTTATCAACCTTTACATATAATGGTATATCAATACCCTCTCCAACAGCCTTCCGGTACTGCCTCCACCTTTCCAGGGGGGACCCGTGCCTTCCCACGGCCAGGGCCTCATCTAAAACCCTTTCTCTGTCTATAGTCAGCCCGATATTTCCCGGCAAAAGCTGCCAGGCACTGTTTTCAAACCTTATAACCAGTGGTGAAGATAGGATTGAATCCTTTTCCATACCTGAGAGTACTGCTTCTCCTCTTTCTCTGGTAAGGCCGGACAGGTCTTCACCCCGCACCTGTACTCCTGAAAATATGGTTTCCGGCTCCACAGCAAGGGAAACCCCTAGGGTGGCCGTAGCTCCGAGGCAGGCCAGGATCACTGAAACTATGGTTATTTTAATTTTTCTGTCAAGCTTCAATGTCTTTCCCCCCTGCCTTGAAAGACAACGGATACGGTGTTAAAGTTCCTTAAAACGACAAAAAGCCGGCAATGAAATATATCCCATGCACCGGCTTATTGTGCTGAAGACACGGAAAATCAGGACTCTTCCTGGGCCATCATATCTTCCCAGGCATCCGCCACTTTTTCCCACTCCTCGTCATCTTCAATGTCGACCAGTATTTCATTGCCCTCTTCGTCTTCGGCAAATTTCAAAATAATGGCCTCGTCCGACTCTTCCTCCACCGGGAGCAGAATAGCGTACTCGGAACCTTCCATTTCCAGTATATCTATAACGGTAAAGTCCTTTTCCTCGCCGTTTTCGTCAATGAGGGTAATAATTTCTTCATGCTCACCGCCACAGTCGCACCCGTCTCCGTGTTCATGGTCTGTCATCCACCGGTCACCTCTCTTTAAAAAGTTGAGGATATTTTATCCTTTAATATAAATAAAGTCAAGAAAAGCAGAAAAAATAAAAGCTTGGCCTATTTTCCCCTATAATCCAGATATCCCTGAAGTATCACTGCAGCGGCCACCTTATCGATAACCTTTTTTCTTTTGGCCCTGCTTATGTCAGCCTCCAGCAGCACTCTTCCGGCCGCTGCCGTACTGAGCCTCTCATCCCAGAGCTGCACGGGAAGGCCCAGCCTTTCCTCAAGCTGTCCGGCGTACTGGATGGCTTTCTGTCCCTGTTCACCCACAGAACCGTTCATGTTTTTGGGAAGTCCCAGCAGTATTAATTCTACCCCGTATTCAATTATTAATTCCTTAAGCCTTCGTATTTCCAGGTCAATGCTTCCCTGCCGGCGAATAACCTCAATGCCCTGGGCGGTCCAGCCCAAAGGATCGCTTACCGCCACCCCGATGGTTTTGTCCCCCAGGTCCAGGCCCATTATTCTCATATTCTCACCGCACCTATGGAAAGCTGTTAGCTATCAGCGGTCAGCTTTCCGAATAAAGTATGCACAGATATAGAAATGAATTTAACTTCCCGTCAATATCTTTTTCTGACTGCTGATGGCTGGCTGCTGACAGCTAAATAATTTTAATACACATGTCCTCGCAGGCTGTTGAGCAGTACCCGCAAAGGCGGCAGGCCTCCCGGTCCACAACGGCCTTTCCCTCTGAAAGGGAAAGCGCCCCGGAACCGCACCTGTCCACGCAGCGCCCGCACCCGGCACACCAGTCCTCAATGTGCAGCCGCCTGTTCCTCAGTGACACAGCCCGCTCTATCTCCGGGGGCACCTCCGCTCCTTCAAATACGGCAGAATTGTAGAGAACTTCCTCCTGGCTCTGCATCCCCACCGCCACCGAGGAAAGTCCCGGCACCGAAAGGGCAAAAGCCAACGCCTCCTTTCTCTCGCTTATAAGGTTACCGCCCCCCAGGGCCTTCATTCCGTAAAGCCCTTTTCCAGCCCCGAAGGCCGCAGCAATGGCCGCCTTCATTTGTTCAACAGACCCGTCTCTTATCCCAATACCCTTTACATTTATGAGCGGGTGGATTACGTCAAACTCCGGAACGGCTGAGGCCGCCATTACTCCCCGCACCGAGTGGGTGGATATGCCGATGGCCCTGACTGTACCCTTATCCCTGGCGCGGATAAGCTCCTCCACCGCCTCCCAGTGTCCCCTTATGGTCAGTTCCGACTCCTGCTCGTGCAGCAGGAATATATCTATATATTCCCTGTCAAGGGCCTTAAGGGCCTCTACAATACTTTTTTTCATGCCCTCCCCGGTGTAGTCGTAGGATTTGGTGGCTATCACCACGCTTCCCGCCCTGCCGGCAATGCCCTCCCGTATGTAATGGTAATTCTGGTAAAGCCGGGCGGTATCTATAAAGTTAACCCCGGCATCCAGGGCGGAGCTGATCACCCGGGCACCTTCCCGCAGCGGCAGGTTGGCCTGCAAAGGGCCGACCGTGAGGGATCCGAAGCAAAGCCGGGAAACCCTAATCCCGGTCCTGCCCAGAATACTGTATTCCAATTTACGTTACCACCGTTCTTTGTTAAAGCTGTATTCCTGCCAGCAGTGCCCGTAAGCAATATTAAGCAAGCCCTGCTTATCCGCAGGGCTCTTTACTCTCCAGGTAGTTTTTAAGTATTTCTTCCAGCAGCTCGTCCCTCTCCAGCCGCCTCACCAGGCTCCTGGCGTTATTGTGGCTGGTAATGTAGGCGGGGTCGCCGGACAGGAGATAGCCCACGAGCTGATTAATAGGATTGTAACCCTTTTGTTTCAGGGCGGCGTAGACTGCAAGCAGTATATCCCTGGCCTGGTTCAGCTCTTCCGCCTGGACCTTGAACATCATTGTTTCCTCAAAATGTTCCTGTCCCCTCGTCACGTGATGCACCCCCTACATTAAGAGCATAACCTCATTTTTAATCTATATTCGTCCTTCATCACGGTTTTCCTTTTTACCTATAAAAAAGGATTTTGTATAACTTTTGACACTATAGACCTTTTCTCGCCCTAGCCCCTTACCTGCCCCACAGCCACGGAGTATGCCTTATCCAGGGCCTCCTGCAGCCTTGAGGAATCCTTCCCCCCGGCGGTGGCCATTTCGGGCCTTCCTCCACCCCCGCCGCCTACCAGAGGAGCAATCTCCTTGACCAGTTTCCCGGCATGCAACCCCCTGGGCACCAGGTCCGGTGTAACTGCAGCCACCAGGTTGACCCTGTCCGCTGCAGCGCTGCCCAGCACCACCACCGCTGACCCCAGCTTATCCCTGATAAGGTCGGTCATGGCCCTTAAGCTGTCCATATCGGGGGAAGATACCCTGGCAGCCAGGAAACGGGCGCCGTTCAAGTCCCTGGCCTGCTCCAGCAGGCTCTGCACCTCGTAGCTGGCCAGCCTGGCCCTTAAGGCCTCGGCCTCGCCCTCCAGCTCTTTTATCTCCCTGGCCATTCCCTCCACCCGCTGCACCAGTTCATGGGGCATTGATTTAGTTATCCTGGCGATTTCATTTAACTGATTTTCCTTGGCGCTTATATATTTGAGAGCTCCCTCCCCGGTAACCGCCTCAATGCGGCGCAGCCCCGCGCCCACCGAGCTCTCCCCGATAAGCTTGAAAAGCCCCACCTCGGCCGTTGAGTTCAGGTGAGTCCCCCCACACAGCTCCAGGCTGAAATCTCCCATTCTTATAACCCGGACCACATGGCCGTATTTTTCGCCGAAAAGGGCTGCAGCACCCATGGCCCTGGCCTCATCCAGCGTTTTTTCCATGGCCTCCACCTTCAGGTTGGACAGTACGGCCCGGTTGACCATTTCCTCTATCCTGTCCATTTCGTCATTGGAAACCCCGGTATAGTGGGTAAAGTCAAAGCGCAGCCGGTCCGGCTCCACCAGAGACCCGGCCTGGTTGGCGTGCTCGCCCAGCACTTCTTTGAGGGCGCGGTGCAGCAGGTGGGTGGCCGAGTGATTCCTGGCCACAGCCCTGCGCCTTTCGCAGTCTACCCTTACTGTCACGGTGTCGCCGGTCATCACACTGCCGCCCAGTATCTTGCCCCGGTGCACATGTACGCCCTCTACGGGCTTATAAACCTCGTAAACTTCTATTTCCAGGCCGGGAGAGGTGATTTTTCCATAATCGGCCACCTGCCCCCCGCTTTCAGCATAGCAGGGGGTGACATCCAGTATTATTTCCACCTCTTCCCCGGCTGAGGCCGAATTAACCCTGGCGCCGCCCTTTACCAGGTACAGCACCCGGGAGTTGGACTCCAGGTCACCGTAGCCTGTAAATTTAGTCTCTCCCAGTTCGTCTCTAACATTTCTGTAAAGGGCGTCCTTTTCGGAAATGTACTCCGTTTCCTGGCGGGCGCTGCGGGCCCTGTTCCGCTGCTGTTCCATAGCCGCTGTAAACCCGTCCTCATCGACCTCCAGCCCCTGCTCCCGGGCCATCTCCACCGTAAGTTCCAGCGGAAAGCCGTAGGTGTCGTAAAGCTTAAAGGCGTTTTGGCCGTTTATATCAGACCTTCCCGATGATTTGGCCTCGGCTATTATCCTGTTGAGCATCTCGGTGCCCTGGGCCAGTGTTTCGCCGAATCTCTCCTCCTCGGTCCTTATAACATTTATTATGTGTTTCTTATTATTTTCAAGTTCCGGATAGGCTTTGCCCATCTGTTTTATTACCGCCCCCGAAACCTCATGCAGGAAGGGCCCGCTGACGTTGAGCGTCCGTCCGAAACGCACCGCCCTCCTGATAAGCCTCCTTATAACGTAGCCCCTGCCCTCGTTGGAGGGAAGAGCACCGTCGGACACAGCGAAGGTAACCGCCCGGCAGTGGTCGGCAATAACCTTGAGGGCCAGGTCAACATCCCTGCCCCGCCCGTAGGCCACCCCGGTCTTGGAGGCGGTGAAATCCATTATTTCCCTGAAAATATCGGTGTCAAAATTTGTGGCCGCCTGCTGGATAACCGAGGCCGTTCTCTCCAGGCCCATGCCGGTGTCAATCCCCTTGTTTTCCAAAGGAGCGTACTCCCCTTTTTCATCCCGGAAATACTGTATGAAAACCAGGTTCCATATTTCCAGGAAGCGGTCACAGTCGCAGCCCACCCCGCATTCCTCACTGCCGCAGCCCCTGGCCTCGCCTAGGTCGTAATATATTTCTGAGCAGGGGCCGCAGGGCCCCACTCCTATCTCCCAAAAATTGGTGTCCTTACCCAGCCTGACGATGCGGTCTTCAGGAATTCCCACGTCCCTGCGCCATATTTCAAAGGCCTCATCATCATCCAGATAAATAGTAATCCAGAGCTTTTCCGGAGAAATACCCAAAACCCCGGTGACAAACTCCCAGGCCCAGGGAATGGCCTCCTTCTTGAAATAATCCCCGAAGGAGAAATTGCCCAGCATTTCGAAAAAGGTGTGGTGCCTGGCCGTCTTCCCCACCGATTCTATATCGGGAGTCCGGATACACTTCTGGCAGGTGGCTACCCGCAGTGTTTCGGGCTTGGCCGCCCCTGTGAAATAGGGTTTAAAGGGGACCATACCTGCCGCCGTCCAGAGCAGGCTGGGGTCGTTGGCCGGAATCAGAGAGGCGCTGGGCAGTATTTTATGCCCTTTGCTCTCAAAAAAATTGAGATAGCTTTCCCTGATCTGGCTGCCGGTCATAACTTTTGCCATTTAATTCACCCCGGATCATATGTTACTATATTTACCATAATGTATTTTGATGCTGTATAATTATACAAAGTACAAGCTTTCAGTGTCAAGAATACCTGACGGGTGCCGGATTAATACGCCTTGAGCTTCTTCCAGGTAAAGACCAGAAGTATTTTTATAATGGCTGCCGAGGGAACGGCCAGGAGCATTCCCGGCAGGCCGAAAAGTTCCCCCGCCACCAGAAGGGCCAGTATCACCGCCAGCGGGTGCAGGCCCACCCTGTCACCCAGTATTTTAGGCGATATAACACTCCCCTCCAGCTGCTGTATCACCAGAAAGGCAATAACCACTTTAAGGGCCAGCCACTTTGATGTTAAAAGGGCCAGCAGCACCGCCGGAAGAGAACCTATAAAAGGGCCGAAATAGGGAATTATTTCGGTAAGGCCGGCAAACACCCCCAGTATGAAGGCAAATTCCACCCCCAGAAGAAACATGGCCGTGCCGGTCAGCACGCCCACTATCAGGCATACCAGAAGGTATCCTCTTATATACCTGTCCAGTACCAAGTTTATATCCCCTGCCAGAATGACCACATCATTCTGCCACCGGTGGGGAACCACTGTGTAAAAATCCTCCTTGAAGCGGTTGAAATCCCTCAGCAGGTAAAAGGCCAGCACCGGGGCCAGTAATATGCTGAAAAGATGCCCAAGCAGCGACACCATGCCGGATATGGCCCTGTTTACCAGGGAAAGGGCCCTGGCCTCAACCCAGTTGATGCGCTCATCTATTATTTCCTTCATTTCCACGGGCAGCCCGGCCCTCGAATACTTCGCTTCAATTGACCGGCTGATTTCCTGGACCTGCCCGGTGTAGGCCGGAATAGCCACTACCAGCCTGTCCAGCTGCCCCACCCCCCTGGGGATCCCATACAGTGAAACCCCGGCCACAATGATGGCGGCAGCCGCATAAACCAGCAGAATAGCACTGGTCCGGCCGCACCCCCGGCTTTCCAGCCTGTCCACCAGGGGATTGAATAGATATACCAGCACCCCGGCCAGCAGGAAAGAAACCATAATCCCCCTGACAATAAAGGCTGAGTATAAAAAAAGCCCGGCCAGGAGTATTATAAATACCCTTCTGCAGCCTTCCCCCCTGTTCCACCTGGGCATTTTCCCCCACCTGCCGATCTGATTTAAAAGGGGCTGCCGCCGCTTTAGGACTATCGGTCCCTCACCCCGCAATTAAGGGGGAGTCCCCCTTCCCAAGCCCCTAAGGGAATTACCAAACGGGAAAATTTTTAATATATCAAAAGAAAAGTGAGGAAGAATCCTCACTTTTTCCTACTTCATAATCTTATCCACCGATTTGGCCATTCCCTTCACCATTTTCCCGGTCTTCTTCCCCATCCGGGACTCTCCAGCCATGTCCATAATCTCCTTCAAAACGGGTTTCCGGCTGGGTTTTAGTATGGCCGCCAGTGCCCCCAAAAGGGTTCCGGCCAGTATTCCCTTTACAAAGTTTCTCATTGGAACACCCCCGTTTAATTATTGAGGATACCTTAAAAGAGCTGTTCGTTATGTGGGTCAAAGGCTGTCAGGCTCCCGTCCTCGGCCACTTCATATATTTGAACGCCTTCTTTACCGAGCCTGTACTCAACACAGCAGTCCCAGCAGTAGTACTGGTCCATGCCCACCTTACCGGTGGCCTTGCCTCCGCACACGGGGCAGATCAAAAGATACCGCCTCCCGAACCTTTTTATTGTAAGTATTATAACCTTCTGGATGGGAAAACATCCTTGGCAGACTAAATCAAATAGGTTAAGTTGACAAATTGTCAGTAATAGCGAGTGGGCTGCCCGTATCCTGGATACCGCATACAGTATTATAGGGATACACACTGTCTTGCATAATGTATTATTGCCGGGTGATCATAGATCACAACCCCGAATTATGTAATAATTAACCGTGGAACAGCGAAAAATTATACCGACGCCAGCCATTATGACAGACTCTGCAGTAATGTTAAGGCACTGGTAATTTCTAGGAGGCCAGAAATGTCACCCCACAGCCAGGTAATATTTACCGGAATACTTTTTATCCTCACCTACGTGATGATTATAGCTGAGAAGATACACCGCAGTGTGGTGGCCCTGGCCGGGGGCGTGATTGTGATACTGGCGGGGGTGGTCAGCCAGGAAAAGGCTGTGGAGTCAATAGACTTCAACACCATCGGGCTGCTTATAGGCATGATGGTAATAGTAGGTATTACCCGCCAGACAGGTGTCTTTGAATACATAGCGGTGCAGGCCGCCAGGATGTCCCGGGGAGAGCCGGTGGCCTTGATGATTTCACTGTCGGTGATCACTGCGGTGGCCTCGGCCTTTCTTGACAACGTCACCACCGTGCTGCTGATGGTGCCCGTAACCTTCGCCATTGCCGAGAAACTGGAAATAAACGCAACTCCCCTGCTTATCTCCGAGGTAGTGGCCTCAAACATTGGGGGAACGGCAACCCTTATTGGCGATCCGCCCAATATTATGATAGGCAGCGCCACCGGGCTGGGCTTTCTGGACTTTGCCATCAACCTGACGCCGGTAATAGTGGTGGTGCTTATCGCCACACTGATCTGGCTTAAGGTACTTTACCGCAGGGAACTGGTTACCAGGCCGGAGCTAAAAAGTTTAATAATGGACATGGACCCGGTGGAACATTTAAAAAACAGGCCCCTCCTCATAAAATGCCTGTCTGTGATTGGTTTAACCATACTGGGATTTATACTCCACCAGCTACTGCACGTGGAGTCGGCCACCGTGGCCCTGGGCGGCGCCGCCCTCCTGCTGGTGATTACAGGTGATGAGCCCGAACACGCCCTGCACGCAGTGGAGTGGCCGGTGATATTCTTCTTCGCCGGGCTGTTTATAATAGTGGGGGCGCTTGTAGAGGTGGGCATTATTGAGGCCTTGGCCAGAGAGTCCCTCAAAGTTACCGGGGGAGCACTGATGCCCACCGGACTCCTTATACTGTGGCTATCGGCCATTGCCTCGGCCTTTGTCGACAACATTCCCTTCGTGGCTACCATGATCCCTCTCATTCAGGATATGGGGAGGCTGGGTGGCATAAGCGACCTGACCCCTCTGTGGTGGTCACTGTCCCTGGGCGCGTGTTTGGGAGGAAACGGCACTCTCATTGGTGCTTCGGCCAATGTGGTGGTGGCCGGAATGGCCGAAAAAAGAGGTATTATAATTTCCTTTATCCAGTTCACCAAGGTGGCCTTTCCCATGATGATAATGTCTATAGTAATATGCACGGTGTACCTGTATCTCTTTTTCCTCAGGTGACCTCCGGCTGTATATAAAAAGCCCGGCAAGCGCCGGGCCTTCTTCATGAGTCTTAATAATTGTGAGTGCCGATAACTACCTTCTTGCCGAAAATGGTCTCCAGTTTTCCCTTCAGGGCCTCCAGGTCAATGGGGCAGGCGGCTGTTTTGTTGGCCTTCAGCAGGCAGGTCCCCAGGTGGATGACGTCGATATCCCTGTCCAGGTAGTCGGCCATCTCCATCAGCAGGGTGGCTTTCGGCATAACCAGTCCGGGGCAGTCCCCGCATCCGGTCATGGCCACAATGCGAACATTATCATGCTGGGCGAATTCCCCTTCTTTCCGCTCAGCCGCCTTGAAACACTTCAGGCAGCCCACACAGCTTATGTCTCTTATTTTGGCGCAGGTGATTATTGCTAT
>JAMCVT010000043.1 GCA_023475565.1 Actinomycetota bacterium | reverse complement strand
CTGGTTATATTTCCTTCCGGGTCCTTTTCACTGGCAATGTTCCCCATACTGTCGTATGTAAAGGAAACGTTGTAACCCAGGGGGTCGGAGGCGTATACAATCTCCCCGACGGAATTGTACTCAAAACTTGTGACGTTTCCAAGGGGATCGGTAACCGTAGTCACATCTCCGCCGGGTTTATAGACATAGGTTATGGAGTTGCCCAGGGGGTCGGTGACACGGGTAACATTGCCATCCTGATCATATTCGTAGCTGACCGAATTTCCGTTTGGGTCTGTAATCTTTTCGCAGTTGCCTGCCCGGTCATATTGATAAGACACCGCATTGCCCTGCTGGTCGGTTTCTCCGGTAAGGTTGCCCTCAGCATCGTACTGGTAGGTTGTGGCATTGCCCAGCGGGTCGGTTTCCTTAGTCAGATTACCCAACGGGTCATATTCATACCCGTAACGGTTCCCTAAAGGATCAATCTCGGCGGTAAGCTCGCCGTTGGAATCATATTGGTAGGCATATTTCCCCCGGGAGTCGCTTTCTTCTATCAACCTGCCGGCAGCGTCATAACTGTATGTAGTGGTATCTCCATTGGGGTCTGTTTCGGAAACCAGATTGCCCAGCGGGTCATACACATAGGTGGATGTATTGCCGGAGGGGTCCGTTTCACCTGCCAGGTTGCCCTTTGAGTCATACTTGTAGGATTGTGTTTCGCCAAGAGGCCCGGTTTCGGTTATTAAATTACCATTCTTGTCGTAGCTGTAGGCCGTTGCATTACCCGCCGCATCGGTAACCCTGGCAAGATTCGAAGAAGCGTCGTAATCATACTTTTCAGTGTTGCCCAGGGGGTCCGTGACGGCGGCAAGGTTTCCACTGGTATCGTAGCTGTAGGTATAAGTATTGCCGGACGGGTCTGTCATTTCGGTCAGGTTTCCCTCACCGTCGTATTGATAGGAATAACTGTTGCCCGCATTATCCGTTTCAGTAACCGGATTGCCCAGGGGATCATAGGTGTAATTTGTTTTCATTCCCCTTGGGTCGGTGACGGCAACCATGTTTCCGTCCGGGTCATATCGGTACAGGGTGGCGCCGCCGGCGCCATCGGTAACGCTTCTTAGATTTCCCGTGGGGTCGTAGCTATAGCGTACTGAATTGCCCAACGGATCGACGGCCGCCGTAAGGTTGCCCACTCCGTCATAATCATAGGCCGTGCTATTGCCGAGGGGGTCGGTTTCACTGCGCAGGTTGCCAACCGCGTCATAGCTGTATTTGCTGGAATTCCCCAGCGGGTCGGTCATATCATCAAGGTTGCCGTTCAAATCGTAGCCGTAACTGGTGGCACCTCCAAGGGAGTCCTTTTCCCCGGTTACTTTACCCATGCTGTTATATGAATAAGTGTTTGTATTACCATCAGGGCCGGTGACCGATGTAACTTTACCGGCAGCATCGTATCCGTAAGTCGTAATGTTTTTCTGCGGGTCGGTTACAGTGGACAGATTTCCACCCGCATCGTACGAATAACTGACAATTCCACCGTCGGGATTGGTACGCGAGCTGAGCCTGCCGGCGTCGTCGTAACGGAAATAGGTTGAATGTCCCTGGGGATCGGTTTCTTTTAAAGCCCTTCCTGCGGAGTCATACGAGTACGAGGTGCTATTGCCATTGCTGCCGGCACTGGTTGCCAGGTAGCCTGCCGAATCATATGTAAAGGCAGCCCTGCTTACTTCCTTTCCGTCGGCAGCTATTACCTTTTGCTCAACCACCCTGCCGGCGCCGTCATAGCTTACGACTTCCTGATTGCCTCCCGGCCCGGTTATTTTCACGGGGTTCCCGGAAAGGTCATATTGGTAACTGGTGGTATTGCCTGCCGGGTCGGTAGAAGCAATACAATTGCCGTACTTATCGTAATTATAGGTTGTAGTAAAGCCTCCGGGAACCGTCTGACTTAATATATTGCCATGTTCATCATAGCTGAATTCCGTTGTATGGGGTACGAGGCCGCTGCCGGTCATTGCCGAGGCACGGGCCGCCCCTGCCCCACCCTGCGGCAGGTAGTATGTATTAGATGTAAGATTTCCCAGGGCATCGTAAGCATAATCGGTACGGTTCCCTGCGGGGCTTGTTATTGAAGTGACCAGGTTCTGTCCGTTATAGCTGTATGAATCAGCGCTGCCGTCGGGATTCACCCGTTTAATGAGATTCCCCGCATCATCGTAGCCATAAGTTGCCCTGTTGCCGTTTGGATCGGTGGAGGTAACCAGTCTGGCTTTATCGTTATACACAAAGTATGTTTTATTGCCGAGAGGATCTGTAAAGGCGGTCAGCCTGCCACCCTTATCATAGCTGATAACGGTCCGGTTATTGAGGGGGTCTGTTTCCACCAGTAAGGATTCAACGGGGTTGTACTGATAGGTGGTTACCCGCCCGGAACCATCGGTAAATGAGGTTACCCTGCCGGTGCTATCAAAGCCCACGGTGGAACGGTTGCCCTTGCCGTCTGTTACTGACTCCAGCAAACCGGCTGCGTTATATCCAAAACCTGTTATTTCGCCGGCCTGGTTGGTTACACTTGTTAAAAGGCCATTCCCATCGTAGCCATACGATACGCTTTGGCCGGCATAATCGGTTATTTTTGCTATATTGCCCGTAGCATTATATGCAATGGTAATTTCCCTGCCCGATGAGTCTCTGACTTTTTCCAGCTGCCCGCTGCCGTTATATACATAAGTCAGGGCGTTGCTGTTGCGGTCCGTGAGTTTTACAGGGAGCCCCCCCGGATTAAAAAGCCATGAATAGCTGCCGTTATGATCCTCAAGTATATAAGTCCCGTTCTGCCCCAGTTGAAGATTCAGCCGTAATCCGGGAGGAGTAACGTAATGTCCCTCCTGAACGGTAAACGTATGTAAGGTTCCATCCGAATCGATATACTGTACCGCCCCGCTGGTTTCTTTTTTAAGTGCGGGCAATCCCAGTTTCCATCCCTGGCCGAATTCACCTTTATTTGTCGATATTGAGTTGTATTGACGGCCCAGAATAACTGCGGGGCTCTGGCCGGACAGATTAATGTCCACCGCTCCCAGAACAAGGTTGCCGTTAAAACTCACGGCGCCGTTTTGTCCGGCAAATGGAACCACAGGCCTGACAGCCTGGTATGGCTCTATCCCGATAACCGATGGTGCGTTGGCGACGTTAATTGCGGACTCGGCAACAGCCTCCTGTCCGATTTTGTTCCGGGCGATTACGCGTATAAGATATTCGCCATTCTCAAGTTGTGAAGAATCATAATTCCAGGTATATTGAGCGGCGTTAACCGTGTTTTGAAAAAAAACAGTGCCGTTCATATTTAATATTTTAACGGTCAGGGAAGCAATATTTTCTCCTCCGGCATTTATATCCAACAGACCGGACACTGTCGATCCATGTGCAGGAGTATTAATAATAACAGTCGGCTCTTTACTTTCCGCAAGGGCTGCTGCATAGGACAGTTCATTCAGCAACAGTTCCGGCCGGCCCCGTTTTGCATAACCCCACTCCAGCGTCTGCATGGTGGCAAGTACCCGTCCCTTGCCGTATTGGTATTCTATGTATACCGGCTTGCCGCCGGTGGAAATTAAAACCCTGGTTTCCGGAGTAATGCCGGTAAAATAGCCATGTGTAGAATAACGCCAGCCGGAAATTGAAGAATCACTGGATTCTTGTGTAATGGCGTGATTTGAATCGTTTATCGTAAGGCTGTCATTATAGCCATGAGCATGAAAAACGTTGCCGGGTAAAAAGGGAGAACCCCAATGCCCGCCGTTATGGCCTTCATCAGTGGCATGAACCACCAGTATACCGCCGTTTTCTACAAACCGGGACAGTATTTCCTTATTTTCAATCAGGCTATTGTAACCTGTATCTTTTTGATCGGATGATATGAGAATTATCTGGTTTTTGTCGTTAATATCAATACTACCAAGGGAATTTGTGTTTATTTTTCTATAGTTATAGCCAAGCTCACTTATTGCCTGTTCATTTGAATCCAAACCCCACGGAAGGTAATCCCCAACTATAACGAAGGTGATCTGAGTATTATCCGCACCGGTAATAGTTTGAGCAGTCATTAATGAAAATGACCTTGCTTTTAAAGAACCCGCAACCGGGACAGGCTGATAGCCATCGGGGGCTTTATCCGAACCCACTTCCGCCGCAACGGCAAGATCAGTGTTAACTGGGCAAACAAATAAAAAAAGAGATAAAACCACAAGACAAATAATCTTTAACGAAGTACAGGGCAAATTTTTCTTCATTAAAAGCTCCTCCTTCCGGAATAAAAAAACCAGCCACCGGGTAACCGTTCAGCTGGTCCTTTTTATGCGCTGCAAGGAGAAAAATTTCGTGACCATAAATTTCGGTAACCCGGCTGTCATAGCGGTATACACCGCCGTAGACCCGTGGCTTTGCGTCCCCACCTTTAGGCAGGTTTGCCTTTATCGGGATGTTATGACATATTTCATATAAATAAACCATACTTTGGAATTATTGGAAATAGGACTATTGTCTCATTATACAATTAGACAAATAGTCTCCATATTTTATTTGGAAGTTTATGTTCCACAATAAACAGGAAGTATAAATTGCTGCTGCGGCAAATTTTGCAACTTAACCCATATATTTGCCATGACTGGAAGCATTAATAATGAAGCATAATTTTGCTGCACTAAAAAGGAAGCATAACTTGCCGCTGCGGCAAACTTATGCTTCCAGTCACACGGATCTTCTTCTGGGTTCTCCCTGGGGTCTGGTGTCAACTGCTTTTAATCATAACCATAACTCAAAGAAAAACGGAGTAAAACAGAGTTTGTTTTCGCCGCGCCTGCTGGTTAGCAACTCCCCGCTTGCCAGCCGGCGCCGGGCCTTTTTGGAGTAAAAATCCTTGGTATTACTGACTTTTCATAATTCTACCGAACATCATTTTTTCTCCAAATTGAGCCTACCTTCATATATTGATTCCCACAAATCTGAGCTTTCATGGTCTTGATAATTTTGTTTCTTTGAGTCATGGATTTCTATTTTTTTAAAAAAATTTGTTGTCCTTTGCCGGGCCCTCAGTATGTCCTGGAAATTAAGGACGGCGACCCGGCTATTTAAAAAGCCGCCCTTTTGACGGGCGGCCGGCGCTGCATCTGAACAGACCTTAAGGGTTGTGGGCGACGGCCTTCCGGCCTATATCCCTGCGGCAGTGGGCGCCCTCAAAGCTTATGGCCTCCACTCCACGGTAGGCCAGTCTTATGGCCGACGGGATGTCGTCTCCCCTGGCGGTAACCCCCAGCACCCTGCCCCCGTCTGTAACAATCTTTCCATCCCTTTGGGCAGTGCCGGCATGAAAAACAGTCACTCCTTCAGGAACCCTGTCCAGCCCGGTTATTTCCAGGCCCCTGGCGTAGGGTCCGGGGTATCCCCCCGAGGCCATCACCACACATACCGAGGCCCCCTCTTCCCACTCAATATTTATATTCGAGAGTCTCCTGTCTATAACAGCGTCCATTATATCCACCAGGTCGGTTTTGAGCATCATCAGCACCGGCTGGGCCTCCGGGTCACCAAAGCGGGCGTTGTACTCAAGCACCTTCGGTCCCTCAGCGGTAACCATCAGCCCGGCATAAAGCACCCCGCTGTATGGCCTGCCCTCGGAGGCCAGGGCCGCCACGGTGGGCCGCAGTATTTTTTCCAATGCATAGTTGTAAAGCTCCCTGGTGCACACCGGGGCCGGGGCATAGGCGCCCATCCCTCCGGTGTTGGGTCCCCTGTCCCCGTCATACACCTGCTTGTGGTCCTGGGCAGGCATCATGGGCACCACCGTAATTCCATCTGTAAAGGCCAGAATACTAACTTCCTCACCTGTTAAAAGCTCCTCCACCACCACTCTGTCCCCGGCGCTGCCAAAGGCCCTGTCGCCCATAATCTGCCTTATAGCCTCCAGGGCCTCCTCCGTTGTCCCGGCCACTATAACTCCCTTGCCTGCCGCCAGCCCGTCGGCCTTGACCACGCAGGGAGAGGAAAGAACTCTTATGTATTCACCGGCCTCCCGGGGATCCTCAAAGGCCCGGTAGCGGGCTGTGGGTATGCCGTATTTAGCCATTATATCTTTGGAAAACACCTTGCTGCCCTCTATGGCTGCAGCTCCGGCCCTGGGTCCAAAAACCCTTAATCCGTGCGCTTCCAGGGCATCCACCAGTCCCCGGGCAAGGGGGTCCTCGGGCCCTACCACGGTAAGGTCAATTCCCCGGCTGTAGGCAAAGGTGACCAGCCCGTCAATATCAGAGGACTCTATCCCCACACACTCGGCCACCCCTGATAAACCCGCATTTCCCGGAGCGCAGTAAATCTTCGACACCCTGGGGCTCTGACTAATTTTCCAGCAGAGGGCGTGCTCACGCCCCCCTCCCCCGACAACCAGAACTTTCATTAGAAAAACCTCCTGATTAGCTAATGCTGCATTTCTTAAGGGTCGGTAGACGGTAGACGGGAGGTATTACCCTTTAGCCTAATGCTTAAAGTGCCTATACCCGGTAAGCACCATGATAATGCCGTGTTTTTCGGCGGCCTTCACCGACTCCTCGTCCCGCACTGATCCGCCGGGCTGAATTATGGCCTTTATGCCGGCCTTGGCCGCCAGCTCCACAGTGTCGGCGAAGGGGAAGAAGGCGTCCGACCCGAGATAGGCCCCCCTGGCCCTTTCCCCGGCCTGGGTCATGGCAATCCCGGCCGATCCCACACGGTTCATCTGCCCGGCCCCCACCCCGATAAGCTGCCTGTTTTTGGTTACCACTATGGCGTTGGACTTGACATGCTTGACCACCGTCATGGCAAAAATAAGCTCTTCCAGATCCTCCCGGCCGGGCTCCACCGGGGTGGCCGCCTCCAGTTTATCCCTGTCCAGCAGCTTCCTGTCGGTCTCCTGCAGCAGCAGCCCGCCGTTAACCTTTCTTAATTCCAGCCTGTCCCCGGCCGGACCCTCAAGGCTCCCGGTCTCCATTAGCCTCAGCCCCGATTTGCCCTTTAAAATCTCCAGGGCGGCTTCGCTGTACTCCGGCGCAATAACGGCCTCCAGGAATATTTCGGCCATCAGCCGGGCCGCCTCTGCTGTTACCGTGCGATTACAGGCCACTATGCCGCCATAGGCAGACACCGGGTCACCCTCATAGGCCAGCCTGTATGCCTGTGCAATGTCACCGGCGCAGGCCGCCCCGCACGGGTTGTTGTGTTTTATCACCACCGCCGCCGGGTCGGCGAACTCCCTCACCAGCTCCAAGGCGGCGTTCAAATCCAGAATATTGTTATAGGACAGCTCCTTGCCGGCCAGCTGCCCGGCCGAGCTCACCGAAGCTCCGGCCGGGGCCGGGTCCCGGTAAAAGGCCGCCTGCTGGTGGGGGTTCTCACCATACCTGAGCACCTGGGCCAGCTCAAAGGACCTGCTCCACACCCCGGGGAAAAGGTTCTCACCTTCTCCGGACTGTTTTTCCAGGTAGGCGGCTATGGCCGTGTCGTAGGAGGCGGTATGGGCAAAGGCCTCCCTGGCCAGGGCCAGCCTGAAGGCATAGTCCGCCTCCCCGCCCTCCAGGGCCTTTAAGACATCCCCGTACCTGGCCGGGTTTACCACCACCAGCACGTAGCGGTGATTCTTGGCCGCCGCCCGGACCATTGCCGGACCGCCTATATCGATGTTTTCAACAGCATCCTCCAGGGTAACACCGGGCCTTGCTATAGTTTCCCTGAAAGGGTAAAGGTTTACCGCCACCAGGTCTATAAAGCCTATCCCCTGCTTTTCCAGCTGCCCGGCATGGTCAGGTGTTCTCCGGGCCAGTATTCCCCCGTGCACGGCAGGGTGCAGTGTTTTCACCCTCCCGTCCAGTATTTCCGGAAAGCCGGTGACACTGGTTATGTAGGTTACCGGTACTCCCGCTTCCTTAAGGGTTTTGGAGGTTCCCCCGGTGGAGACTATTTCATAGCCCCTTTCCACCAGCCCACTGGCGAATTCCACCACGCCGGTCTTGTCCGACACGCTTATTAACGCCCTTTTGGCCATACTTACAACACCTCCACTACAAAGTATCGCATTTAAAAATTCTGGATTCTGCCCTGCAAATATCCCAAGTCTTTATTGGCCACAGAGGACACAGAGATCACATAGAATTAACATAAAAGCATTCTTTCCGGGTCTTAGGCCGGAAATGCCAGCCATTATACGTTTTTAATAGATTTATTAACATTCAAGCGGCTAAACCTCTGTGTCCTCTGTGGCTAAATAGGACCCAAATTTTCATTCTGGTGGCTGCTTTTGGCAGCCCGGATAATTCTGATTTCTGCAATTCTAACCCTTATTCCCTACCCGGAAGTATAAACACCTTTTTTCCATCAATGCGCAAACGCCCCTCGGCAAAAAGCTTCACTGCCTCGGGGTATATGCTGTGCTCCTGCTCCAGTATGCGGGCAGACAGATCTTCCTCAGTGTCCTCAGCCAGCACCGGCACCGCCGCCTGTATTATTATCGGCCCGGTATCCATTCCGCCGTCAACAAAGTGCACTGTGCAGCCGCTTATCTTCACCCCGTATTCCACCGCCTGCCTCTGCCCGTGCAGCCCTTTAAAGGACGGCAGAAGCGCCGGGTGGATATTCATTATACTATCCGGAAAGGAATCCAGCAGCACCCTGCCCGCCAGCCTCATATAGCCGGCCAGGCAGACCAGATCCACCCCGTACTCCCGCATCTCCAGCACTATCCTGTTTTCGTACTCCTCTTTGGTCCCATAGTAAGCCGGGTGTATGTGCACCGCCGGAATACCGTGCTGCCTGGCCCTGTCCAGGGCGTAGGCCCCGGCCCTGTCGCTTACCACAACGGTCACCACGGCCGGCACTTCCCCGCCTGCACAGGCGTCTATTATAGCCTGCAGGTTGGAGCCGCGGCCGGAAGCCAGCACTCCCACTCTCAGCTTTTTCACCGGCATTTCACCTCCAGCCTACCTGTATATTACACATTTTTCCGCAGCTTCAACAATCTCACCCATAACAAAGGCCTCTTCACCCCGCCCCCGGAGGTCCTCCAGTATACTTCCCGCGTCGCCGGCCCCGGCCACCAGCACCAGGCCGATGCCCATATTGAAGGTCCTTAGCATTTCTTCCTCATCCACACTGCCTATTTTCTGAATGAGGCCGAATACCGGCGGGGGCCGCCATGTTTTTCTGTCCAGGGCTGCAGCCGTGCCGGCCGGCAGTATGCGGGGAATATTCTCAGTAAGGCCTCCCCCGGTGATATGGGCCATGCCCTTTATGGAAAAGCGGGACAGAAGGGGAAGAACAGCATTAACGTAAATCCTGGTGGGCTCTAT
Organism: Actinomycetota bacterium; assembly: GCA_023475565.1. GTDB lineage: Bacteria > Bacillota > Desulfotomaculia > Desulfotomaculales > Desulfocucumaceae > BRHc4a. Next base: position 3,780 of record JAMCVT010000043.1, on the reverse strand, counting down.
AAGTTCCTCCCCCACCGTTCGTCCCAGCTCCCCGATGTATTTGTCCACTCCGTACCCGGCCACCTCAAATACAGTCTTGCGGGCCAGTGAATACCCATTGCTGTGCAGTCCCGACGAGGGAATACCGATAACGGCATCACCGGCTTTTATCTCCGATCCGTCCACCAGGCGGCTCTTTTCAACAATCCCAACCACAAACCCGGCTATATCGTATTCATTCTCACCGTAAAAGCCCGGCATTTCTGCGGTTTCTCCGCCAATAAGGGCGCACCCCGCCCTTTTGCAGCCCTCGGCCACCCCTGACACTATGGCAGCCACTTTCTCCGGCACCAGTTTTCCCACGGCCAGGTAGTCAAGGAAAAATAGCGGCTCAGCCCCCTGCACCAGTATATCGTTGGCGCACATGGCCACCGCGTCAATGCCGATGGTGTCATGCCTGTCCACCATCATAGCCACCCTCAGCTTGGTGCCCACACCGTCTGTCCCCGAAACCAGCACCGGCTCCCGGTAGCGTGAGTGGTCCAGGGCGAAAAGCCCTCCAAACCCCCCTAAGTCGGCCATAACCCCGGGGCGGAAGGTGCTTCTCACCGACTCCTTCATAAGCTCAACAGCCCTGCCGCCGGCCTCAATATCGACTCCGGCCGAAGCATAGGTAAGTTTTTCATTCTTTTTCAATGCCATATCCTCTTTTACCACCTGTCACTCCAGTGAAAATTTACCGGATTCCTTCGGCTTAACAACCTCAACAGGATATTTGCCGTCAAAACACGCGGTGCAGAAGTTTTCCCGGTATTTTCCGAAAATATTCAGCAGTCCGTCAATGCTCAGATAGTGCAGCCCGTCCACTCCAATCAAAGACTTTATCTCGTTGACCGACATGTGAGCCGCCACCAGCTCGTCCTCGTTGGAGGTGTCTATGCCATAGTAGCAGGACTTAATTACCGGAGGCGAGCTGAGGCAAAGGTATACCTCTTTTACTCCCGAGTCCCTGAGCATTTTAACAATTTTTCTGCTGGTGGTGCCCCTCACCAGGGAGTCATCCACCATCAGCACCCTTTTCCCCTCCAGCATGTACCTCATAGGGTTGAGCTTCAGTCTCACTCCCATGTCCCTCATGTCCTGGTTTGGCTGGATGAAGGTCCGGCCTATATACCTGTTTTTCATAAGGCCCTCTTCAAAGGGTTTTCCCGACTCTTCGGCATAGCCCCTGGCCGCCGTGGTGCCGGAGTCCGGAACCGGTATCACCAGATCTACCTCCACCGGAAACTCTCTGGCCAGCTGCCTGCCCATTTCCCTTCTGACCCGGCTGACATGGAAGCCGTCCATTTCGCTGTCGGGCCTGGCAAAATATATATACTCAAATATACAGTGAGCCTTTTTGCGCTGGGACAGGGCACTCATGGACCTTATGCCCTGATCGTCAATGATTACTATTTCCCCCGGCTTTATATCCCGGACTTTTTGGGCGCCCACAGTATCCAGGGCGCAGGATTCGGACGCCACCACGTAGCCGTCATCCAGTTTGCCCAGACAAAGGGGCCGGAAGCCGTACGGATCCCTTACCGCAATAAGGCTGTCTTCCGTTATTATCAGTAGCGAGTAAGCCCCCTTAATGTCAATCATGCACTTGGCCAGAGCCTCTTCCAGGGCGTTCTGGCTGTACCTGGCGATTAGATTTACGATCACCTCGCTATCGGTGGTGGACTGAAACACAGACCCGGTGGAGGTAAGCTGCGACCGGAGGTCCCATATATTGGTTATATTCCCGTTATGGGCCAGCCCCAGTGTCCCCCGGGCGTATCTGAAAACCAGGGGCTGTGCGTTGATAGGCTGGCTGGAACCGGTGGTGGAGTAACGGACATGCCCTACAGCTATGTGCCCGGCCATCTGTTCCAGCGTTCCCTGGCTGAAGACCTCGGGGACAAGTCCCATATCCTTATGCAGCAGCACCTTCCTGCCGTCGGAGACGGCTATTCCGGCGCTTTCCTGACCCCTGTGCTGCAGGGCGTAGAGGCCGTAATATGTTATTCTGGCCACGTTCAGGTTTTTTCCATATACTCCGAAGATGCCGCACTCTTCTCTTGGTTTGTCGGTATCCGCTGGCATGCCCTTCCCCCCCATAACGTACAACATTATACCTGCAGTATTGATTAGGCCCCGGCCCCGTTAAGCCTGAAATACTCTTCCAGGGCGCCGTTTTCCTCGTAATACCGTATCTCCTTCAGGGCTATGGACTTAAATCTTTCCATGGCGGCGCCGGCGCTTGACTGTCCGTATATATACGAGACCAGGGCATTAAATTTGTCTTCCTGCAGAGAAATAAATTTACCGTCAACCTCCGGTGTAATGGGGTAGTACCCCTTATCCTGGCCCTCTTTCAGGTGAACAAGGAAGGACACACCCGATACGGCCGCCTCTTTCTTGGCCTCACTGGTGGCCTCAAACCATTTGGGGTGCATTATTTTATAGTAGTCCCGCATGGACTGTTTATTGATACTTACATAGAAGGTCCTGTCCCGGTGCATCACCTCAGTGGTCACCCTGATGGAGTCGGTGTCTATAGTGTCCACAAAAACAAGCCTGTCCCCATCCCTGGCTATTTCCCATTTCAAGTCCCACAAAAAAAGGCCCAGCCTGCCAAAGTACCTGTGCACCAGCACCGATCCCAGTATGCTCATCCTTTTAATATCCAAAAGAGTCTCTCCCCCGCCCCCGCAGATATACAGGGCCTCCTGGAGACTTAAGTTCCTGTCCTCGGGCTCGTACTTGGTGGTAAAGTCCACTGTGGGAACAGAAAAGGGGGACCAGGGAACCATTTCTTCCCTCAGCCCCAGCTCATCAAGATAGTTTTTACGGCCCTTTTCATTCAGGCCCGCGTATTTCCTGTACACCGAAGATCCGGGCACCACCCCGAAGCGAACTATGTTTTCCAGAGGCACAACATACCTGTCGGCATTGCTGTATTCGCTGTAATCCCACAGGTTGTTGGCAAAATGCCTCACCCTTTTGGGCTTCATAACATTATACTTCTTAACCATTACAAAAGGACTGGGGCTTGCCGGAAAGGAATCCTCCAGCACCTCACCGGTTTCCCCATCGATCATGCCGGCGTGGTGGGTATCGGCGCCTCTTTCCGCATAGCGGTCCAACAGCCTCCCCTGAAGAAAATTAATAAACTCCTCATTTCCCCCGAACATACCCGGCAGATCTTTTTTTATCCCGGCCCACTCCTCTTTCGATCCCAGCAGGGTATATATGCTGTGCCGGAGGGCTGTTCTGCTGGTATCACTGCCGGGAATGGAAAATATGGTGCCCACGTCAAAAACCGATCCCCCGGAGGTGGTTCTGCAGACCATGTATTCAGGATACTCCTGGCATTGATAAAGCTGCTGGACCGACCCGTTATAAACCGGCTTTTCCCTGGCATACCCGGAGAGATCAACTCTCATGCTGCTCAACGACTCTCACCTCAAATCAATTTTTCAAGTATCAGACCCCATGCGATCGGGGACTTCCTCCGCCCCCCAGAGCCATCCCGATCGGGGACATCCCTCCGATCCATCCAAAACCATATCCAATTAATATTCCTGTTTGGTGTATCCCAGCCACCCCGATCGGGGACATTCCTCCGACCCTCAAAGCCAATCTTACCAGGGAGGTGTGTCCCCATTCATTGTTACAGCCCGAACCGGCTGAATATCTCGTCCACTCTGCCCAGATGGTAGCTGTAATCAAACAGCCCGTCCAGTTCCTCCCCTCCCAGCAGAGCCATTACATCAG
>JAMCVT010000169.1 GCA_023475565.1 Actinomycetota bacterium | reverse complement strand
ATGGAGAAAACAACGCAGCGCAAAATGGTCACTGTTGCCATGATGGTATCCATTTTGCTCGTAGCCATTGATACCACCATTATTACTAACGCTATGCCACACATTGTAAAACAATTGAGCGGCTTGAAGCTGTTTAGTTGGGTTTTCGCTATTTATCTGCTTACCACATCTGTAACTACACCAATTTACGGCAAGCTTGCCGACCTATTCGGAAGGAAGATCATTTTCATCTTCGGCGTTGCGCTTTTTGTCGTCGGTTCCATGCTGTCCGGGGCGGCACAGACTATGCTTCAGCTAATTTGGTTCCGGGCGTTTCAAGGGCTCGGTGCCGGCGCCGTGATGCCGCTGACCTTCACAATTATCGGTGATTTATACCAGGGGAAAGAGCGTGCAAAGATGCAGGGGTTATTTACTTCAGTTTGGGGCGTTGCCGGGTTGCTCGGCCCTTTGGCGGGAGGGCTGTTTGTCGATCATATCTCATGGCGCTGGATCTTTTATATCAATGTGCCCATCGGGATCGTCGCCATTTTACTTGTACTCGGCTTTCTGCATGAAACGCAGGTCAAAAAAACGAAAAAGAGCATTGATTATTTGGGGGCGGCGTTTTTCACCGTTTCAATGGGCTCGTTCCTCTACGCGCTGATCAACGGGGGAGAGTCGTATGCCTGGAATTCAGCCGCGATCATCTCATTATTTGCCGTGGCGGCCGTATTTCTGGTTTTTTTTCTTCTTGTGGAGGCAAAGGCAAAGGAGCCGATGGTTCCGCTATCGCTGTTTAAAATGCCGGTTATTGCCGTGTCCAATGTCGTTTTATTTACGGCCAGCTGCGTGCTGATCGGCGTCAATGTGTATTTGCCGATCTGGATTCAGACGCTGCTTGGCCACAGTGCCACAAGCTCTGGACTAACGCTGATGCCGATGTCGTTCGCCTGGCCGCTGGCGTCGATTTTGGCAGGACGGTTCATGTACAGAATCGGCTCCAAAACAACGGCTGTATTCGGCACGGTGCTGATTGCGGCGGGATCGGCTTGGCTGTTGCTTGTCCATATAGGCTCCCCTTATTGGTATTTCGTCGGCGTGATGGTCGTCATCGGCTTTGGCATGGGGTGTTCCATGACACCTTTAACCGTTTTGATTCAATCTGCTGTCGGTTGGAATTTGCGTGGTGCTGCCACGGCCTCCGACAGATTTACGCGATCGCTTGGACAAACGGTTGGCATCGCTGTGTTCGGCACGGTGTTTAACAATAATTTGAACAGCTACGTGCAAAACCATGTCCAAGGCGGTTGGCAGGGCGGGGATATCAGCAATGCCTTGACATCAGGGGCAGGCACTAACATTCCCGCAAACGTCCTTGAGCAGCTGCGAACCGGCATGGCCCAAAGTTTGCACTTGGTTTTTATTCTGGTATTTGCCATTTCCATTGTCACCTTGCTGATAAGTGCCGTACTGCCTTCGCACAGCAAGGTGATGGCGCAGCAGAAAGCGGATTAGGGTATTTACTGGTACCGGATACTCAGAGCGCTTTTGTTCTACCCAGAGGTAGCAGTAAAAACAAAGGAAGCAGGGCAATAATCCCTGCATCCCCGGCAGAATCCCGTCTGGCGCTCAGCATAGCGTATCCTCCAGGTGGGTAAAAGCTGATGGTATCAAGCAAGTAATCCTGTTTTCAGGTCAACAGTTTCTTCTTTACTTAAGCTAGTCAGTCTCCATAATTTTTGACCTTATATACCTTGCACAGGGCAGCCCTCAGTGGCCATCCTCCGTTAATAGGGTTGCAAACATCAGGATCATCGTTAGTGACAACATTGATGTTTGATTCCCATACACCGTGCAACCAGGGCTCTTCCCCGGGCAGCTCGGGAAACCACCATCCATGTTGTGCATGAACTACACCGGAACGAATACCATTATCTAACCGGCATTTCTGACGAATTCTCCCTCTGACAGTTTCAATCCAAACCCACTCACCATCTTCAATACCTAATTTACTGGCTGTTTCAGGATTGATCTGTGTTATTGGGTGTGGATGTTGCTTGCGTAAAGAATCTACCTGCCTAAACTCTGAATGGAAAAAAGGAAGATGTCTTCCTCCGGTAATCAAAATTAAGGGGTACTCCCTGGCCAGCTCTGGATTGTTAATGGGACTCTCGGGAGGCTCATGAAAATGAGGCAAGGGGTTGTAACCAAGCTCCACTTTGCCCGTAGGTGTTCCAAAGCCTTTTTCCTCATATAATTTTTCTTTTAATACGTATCCCGTAACCCCGCCTTCCGCAGCTAATTGTTTCAAAGTCTTACCTAAAGGACTGAGCCGGTAGTCAAAGGCTTCTTCCAGCGTGTCCCACGGCCAGTACTCTTCCTGGCCTAACCTTCTTCCTAAGGAACACCAAAACTCATAATCATTCTTTCGCTCAAACTGTCCCTCCACCTTAGCCGGCAGAAGCGCCACTCCAACTTCAAGAAAAGGAGCGGTACCGTTAAAATGCCATATATTCGGCCTTTCCGGCCACATCGCTGCAGGAAGTACATAATCGGCCAAGGCGGCACTGGGGGTCATGAAAAAGTCGGAGACTACGTAAAGATCAAGGCTCCTCAAGGCTTTATATACCAGCTTGGTATTGGCCATGGTCACCATAGGGTTGCTTGATAATGTTATCATTGCTTTTATTGGATAGGGCTGGCCTGTTATCATCGCCCTGTAAACAGATGGTTCATGAGGAGTCGTCATTCCGTATCTAAATACACCTTTAGCTTTAGCGTATTTCATCAAGAGATCATATCCCCGCAGGCTCTGGAGTTTAAATCGTTCCGCCCCTATCTCTTTCGCCCTTTTTTCCGGAGGCAGCATATCATTCAATTCAATTACAGGATCTGGGATAAACGTATTATGAGGTTCGGTAATTTCCTGCCCGCCGCTTACACCCAAATTTCCTGTTATTGCAGGCAGGATAATTAAACAATGGAGGGCCTCAATACTGTTGTATGAATGTTCTACCCCCATCCCACTCATGATTGTTGCCGGTTTAACAGTTGCATACATGCGCGCAATTTCTCTGATTTTTTCAGCCGGTATCCAGGTAACATCCGCCATCTTCTCCGGTGAAAAATCCCTGACATGCTCCTTAAGTTCATTAAAGCCATAACACCATTTATCAACAAACTCTTTGTCGTAAAGATTTTCTTCTATGATAACGTTTATCATAGCTAAAAATAAAGCGGTGTCTGTTCCGGGTCTAATTTGTGCCCATATATCGGCTTTTTTCGCAGGTACTGTTTCCCTTGGATCAATTACTATGATTTTCCCGCCATCCTTTTGGGAATTACGAAAAGAAAACCATCTTCGGCGAAATGCCTGCTCGGGATTTGACCCGATGATCATGATGCATTTGGTTTTTTTAATCATCCTGGTTCTTCCTACGGGCCATCCGGTAATTGTATACCCTACTACACGCTGGGGACCAAAACAAATTTTTGATTGTCCGATAAAGTTTGGACTGCCGAAAAGGTTGAAGAATCGGACCCTGTATTCGTCATAGGTTCTGCCTGTTCCGCCACTGGAGGCCACTGCTTCCGCTCCATACTTGTCTCTAATTTCGGCAAGTTTGGCAGCTATTTCGTCTAATGCTTGCTCCCAGGATATCTCTTGCCATTTTCCTTCCCCTCTCTCACCCAGTCTCTTTAACGGAAAGTTAAGACGTCCCGGGTGGTGGACAATGTCCGCCCCATGAACAGCTCTTGTACATGCGGCAACATTACGTCGTAATGCATCAGCATCGGGGTGGTTTGGATCCCCTACCATCTTTTCTAATCGCCCGTCTCTAACATGGAGTTGCACATAACATTTGTTATGACACCACCAGCATGTCGAACTCCCCTTTTTTAAATCTTGCACTATTTTTCCTCCTTGAAAGCTTTTTTTAATTTTACTCTTTAAACTTTTTTAGGTTTTCAAACAGAACTGCGCTGGCCAATGGGCCGGTTATGAAGAAGAACACTTCATTGAGCTTGAACTTAAACAAAGCAATTTTTATACCATCCATAAGAAGACGAGTTTCCAGCCTTTTTACGTCTTCTTAACTTCTTTTCTGTTTCATATATGGGAAATCTGTATCAAATTTTATACATAAATTATGATGACTATAAAGTTTTATCAGGCAAATCCTTCCCTCTAACGAACATATGTGCTATAATTATAGCATATGTTTTGGTGGCAACTGATAAGATAGGATACCCGGCACTTGCCTTGATGAAAACTATTGATGTTAGTTATCCTCCGCCTGGCTGATGCTGCAAAAGATTAGGTCGGCCATGTCGGATCGCGATCATATGCACCAATTGTCCGGACTTATACAGTTGGACGAAGCTTTTTGATGGCCCTGATGGCAAGCAAGGCCGGGGAACAGATAAGATGGCTGCATACGTGGCGGTTTCGACTACCGATGAGGGGAAACCCCTATACGCCAAAATAGAAATAACCCAGCGCGTCAACAATACTCCACCAAAGGAAAGGGATGTTTTATGCAATCTAATCTTAAGCGTTCAAATTTATATCTATGTTGGTTTTAACCGGCAAAAATCGGAAAAATATTTATCGGTACGGAGACAACCGCCTAGTCATTACAAGGCTCGGCTACAATATTCCATTTAAATCAGACCACAGTCGGAGGGTAAATGATTATGCGTTACCACATTGCGATTTTGGCACATGCGGACATCATTAATACGATTCAAAATAATTTACCTTTCTTTAATTTTGTAGGAGCAGAAATTACATACCATGTTGGTTTCGGCCAAGAAGCAGTCTCCATTGCTTTAGAGCTTCAACGAACCGGTGTAGATGGCATCGTCACCGGTCAGCATAATTTTAAGCTGCTTAAAAATGTATTGGACATCCCCGTAATCACTTATCAAATTACTTATGAAGATTTGCTTCTGGCAGTTAGAGAAGGCTTACCTTATGGACAAAAGATGTGTATAGTTACAACAAATTCCCTAAAAGAGCTTGGATTAGGCAATCTGAAACTAATCGAGGAATTGGCTGGAATTACTCTAAATCATGTTACCTATTCTGATAAGAATGAATTAGAACAAAAAATTCTCGAGCTAAAGAAGACTGGGTTTAGGGTAATTATTGGCACGCCTCTAGCCTGTTTTTGGGCCAACAAACACGAAATGAAAAGCATTGATATGTATGGTTTGGAAAGCGGGATTCAAGCTGTTATTCGCCGTACCGTCGAAATCATAGAAAATATATGCCAGGAAGAGGAACGGGCAAAAAAACTCAAAACTATTTTGGATTATGCACATGATGGAATCATTATGTCAAATCACCGGGGATTTATTAACTTTTGCAATTCCGCGGCAGTTAGAATATTAAGACTAGAACAAAAAAATATCTTAAATATTCCTTTATCTCATCTTTTTAAAAGCCAGGAGAAAAAAGCGTGTGAACCACAGTTTGGAATCGTTGAACATATCGGGGACATAATAGTAGTAGCTAATCATACCCCCGTAAAAATCAAAAACCAGCTAACCTCCATCGTGAGCACTTTCCAGGATATTACTAAGATCCAGGAATTGGAGAACGAAATTCGTCTGAAAACTCGCGCTAAAGGGATGCAGGCCAAGTTCACTTTCGAAAAGATTATCGGTAAAAGTATAGCTATACACAAGATAATTAATTCTGCAAAAAAATATGCCGAGAGTGATTTTACTATTCTTATTGAAGGAGAAACGGGTTGCGGCAAGGAAATATTTGCTCAAGGTATACATAACCACAGTAAGTTCCGTTTTGGTCCCTTTGTAGCTATTAATTGTTCGGCATTGCCTGAAAATCTGTTAGAAAGTGAACTTTTCGGATATGATGAAGGTGCTTTTACTGGGGCCCGCAGTTTAGGAAAAAAAGGGCTTTTCGAGGTAGCGCATAATGGGAGCATCTTTCTTGATGAAATCAGCTCAATATCACCAAGTTTCCAATCAAAGCTTCTCCGTGTCATACAGGAACGAGAAATCATGAGAGTCGGAAGCGACAAAATCATTCCAGTTAATGTAAGGATTATAGCAGCGACCAATGACGATCTTGGTATGGCCGTTTCTGAGGGAAAGTTTCGTTCAGATTTATATTTCCGGTTAAGTGTTCTCACCCTTAAAATACCGCCTCTCCGTCAAAGACGGGAAGACATACCTGTTTTATTTAAACATTTTATGAAAAGCATTGACAGCAACTTTTTTAATGATTTGAAACATATGATGCCAACAATAGTCAAACCTTTATTATCCTATAACTTTCCTGGCAATATAAGGGAACTTATAAATATAGTTCAACGGTTTCTAATCCTACTTGATCGGACCATGCTTAACGATCCCGTCTATTTAACGAAGCTGATCCGTGATTGCATAGAAAAAACAATAATCCTATTACCTAAAATGATGTTTTTTGAAAAAAAAGAATCTCTTCAGGAAACATTGGAAGAAGTAGAAAGGAAAATAATCAGTCAAGTCCTTAAAGAAGAAAATAACGACAAGACCAGAGTATCACGTAGACTTGGGCTTAGCCGAGCAACACTCTACCGGAAAATCTCAACATTAAAGATTATGGAAAATTAAATATAAAGTGCGCTGGCTGGAAAAGCAGTTTCGCCTAAGCCAACAGCGGCGGTTCGGATCTTCCAGCTAGCGGACCAATCCAGAGCAGCTGCAGCTTTTTAACGAGGCGGAGGTGGAGGAACAGCCCTACCTTAAGCAAAGTTTTTTCCCAAAGCCTCCCATGATATCACCCATTCCGTCAGTATAGCCGTTTATTGAATCTATTGGCCTCTTCGTAATCCTTCGGGTTATCACATTCATAAGCCATTTTTTTAGGTCAGGGAATTCCGAAGGGTCCACCTCCACCGCCTTCCAACTGACCAGGGAGAGGGGGGCGGTTAACTTGTAGATGCCTTCTTTAAGGCAGGTTTCGGCCTTCCGGGCAAATTTCCTGCTGTAAACGGAGAACAGCGGCTCAAAGTAGCGGCTGGTCTTCAGCACCACAGCCTCACAGCCGTCCTCTATTTCACCGATTATCCGTTTCAGCATCCAGAAAGGGAATGTCACAGGCTGCCGCAAAGGGGGCCGCAGCCGGGGTAAATATCGGGGACAGTGCGGCAGCCCGGGCCATCCAGCTGATTGCTGCCGCCGGCAATAATAACTTCCGGGCAGACTGAGACCATCACCCGGGTCACCCTTTCTATCATGGTGACTCCGCCTATTTCAAGCAGCGCCTTGTTTCTTCCCATCCTCCGGCTTTTTCCGCCAGCCAGTATAATTCCTGATATATCTATTGCCATAGTGAGCAATGTCGGCTGGGATGCCGGAGTGCCTGTTTACAGCCCGGAAGATCCGGGCGGCATGGCGGATTTTTTGATGTCCAGATACGGCCTGGGGACTTTCCGGCAGAAGTGATATTTTTATTTTGGCTGAAGGATTTAAGCCATCTCTGTAGAAACATATATTAGGGTGTTAGCTTTAATTAACAGAAAGTTATACATATTTATTTATTTATTTTATAGAAATAGCTATTTTTGTACATTAATGAATGATTGTTCAATCATTATAATATAAGGGGGTATTGCAATGATACAGTCCAATGAAAAGCAGTGGCTCAAAAGTTACCCAGAAGGTATTCGGCCCTCTTTGGAATATCTGGGGCTGACCATGCCGTACTTACTTGAAAAGGCGGTCAGTAAGCTGCCTGACCGGATTGCCATAACTTTTGCAGGCCTGGAACTGTCTTACAAGATGCTGAAGGTCATGGTTGACAAGGCCGCCACCGCACTGTACGAACTTGGAGTCAGAAAAGGAGACCGGGTAGCCCTTATGACTCCCAACTGCCCCCAGTACATCATTGCTTTCTTCGCCATCCAGAAGATTGGCGGCGTGGTGGTGCAGGTCAACCCCATGTACCTGGAGAGGGAACTGGAGCACATACTGAAAGATTCCGGCGCCAAAGTATTTATAGCCTATGATCAGTTTTATCCCCGGATTAAAAATGTTCGTGACTTTACTCCGGTTGAGAAGGTACTGCTTTTCAGCCTGGGTCCGCCCCTGGATGTGGAGGGGGAGGATGTCCTGAAGATTGAAGCCCTCCTGGCCTCCACTCCCGCCCAGCCTCCCAGGGTGGATATAGATGCCGCCAACGACCTGGCCGTCCTGCAGTATACCGGTGGTACCACCGGTGTTTCCAAGGGGGCCATGCTTACCCACCGCAATATAGTGGCCAATGCCCTGCAGATATCCGAGTGGTTCCAGGGGTGCAGGTACGGTGAGGAGAGGGTGCTGTCAGTGCTGCCCTTCTTCCACTCCTACGGCATGACCCTGTGTGTCAATTTCGGCGTGCTCAACGCCGCCACCCTTATTGTCTTGCCGCGGTTTGAAATAGAGGCTGTAATGCAGGCCATAGACAAGTACCAGCCCACCCTTTTCCCCGGTGTGCCCACCATGTACATTGGGGTCATAAATTACCCCGGGATTGCCAATATTAATGTTAAGTCAATAAAATACTGCATTAGCGGTTCGGCTACACTTCCGGTGGAGGTAGCCCAGAGATTTGAGAAACTGACTGGCGGCTACCTGGTGGAGGGCTTTGGTCTTTCCGAAACATCACCGGTCACTCACTGTAACCCCTTAATCGGGCTCCGCAAGATCGGCAGCATAGGTCTTCCGATGCCTGACACTGTATGCAAAATAGTGGACCTGGAAACCGGAGGAAGGGAAGTCCCCCGGGGAGAGCCGGGAGAGCTGTGCATCTACGGGCCTCAGGTAATGAAGGGCTATTGGAATATGCCCGAAGAGACTGGCAAAACCTTGAAAAACGGTTGGATATACACCGGGGACATAGCTAAAATGGATGAGGATGGCTATTTCTTTATAGTGGATCGCAAGAAAGATATGATCATAGCCGGAGGCTTCAACATCTATCCCAGAGATGTTGAGGAGGTGCTGTTTGAGCATCCCAAGGTCCAGGAGGCTGTGGTGGCAGGGGTGCCCGACCCGTACCGGGGCGAGACGGTGAAGGCTTTTGTAGTGCTCAAGGAAGGCCGGGAGGCCACCGAGGAGGAAATGATCAGCTACTGCAAGAGCAAGCTGGCGGCCTTCAAGGTGCCCAAGCAGGTGGAGTTCCGGAGTGAACTGCCCAAGACTGCAATAGGCAAGGTGCTGAGAAGGTTCCTCAGGGAAGAGGAAATTAAGAAGCAAAAGGGTAATTAATGGTATAACAACTCGGCGGGAGGGCATATCCCTCCCGCTTCTTTGTCATTCAACGACCGCACCGGCTGCAGTAGGCAACCGGTTTTGTTTTTCTAATGATTTGGCGGGTTTCGGGGAATATAAAACCTATCGAGAGAATACTGCCGGCGGCTTTAAAAGGAAATAGACAGTTTCCGGCGAAGGAAATAAATTCATAATGGATAAGCTTATGAAGAATATTTCCATGGTAAAGGGGGCAAGGGCATGTCGCTAATGGAGGGGGAAAGAATTCGGGAAGCTGTTTTGAAAGCTGCAGTAAATGGCCGGCTTTCCTGTACAGCGGCCAGAAAAATGGCTGCCGACTTGCAGGTGAGCCCCGGAAAGATAGGGGAGGCCTGCAACCAGCTGAAAATAAAAATACATTCCTGTGAGCTGGGATGTTTTAAATGAAAGGTACTGGTAATATTGGAACTGTTTAATGCTCTATCTGTGGCAGAGGCCTGCCGGGTGTTGGATGGGCACCTAAGGCTTTCCCGCAGAAGAATCACCGTTCCCCTCTTTAAAGCCCTGGGCTGCCGCCTTTATGAAGATGTAAAGGCCCCGGAAGATGTGCCCGGCTTCAGCCGTTCCACCATGGACGGCTTTGCGGTCAGGGCCAGGGATACCTTCGGGGCCTCTGAAAGCCTTCCGGCCTACCTTGACGTAGCCGGCGAGGTGTTGATGGGAAAAGGTGTTGATGCTGCCGCCGGTCTGGGCCAGGCGTGGCGTATTCCCACCGGAGGGATGCTGCCCCGGGGGTGTGACGCTGTGGTGATGGTGGAATACACTGAGGAATTGGACGGCAGGACTATTGGGGTCACCAGGCCGGTGGCGCCCGGAGACAATATTGTGGCGCCCGGGGAAGATATTTCCTGCGGGGAAATTATATACCGGGGGGGCAGGGTTATCCGCCCCCAGGAGTTGGGGACTCTTTCGGCCGCAGGAATAACCACGGTTGATGTGGAGGACCCTTTAAAGGTCTCTATTATATCCACCGGTGACGAGGTGGTGGACCCACAGATTACGCCGGGACCCGGCCAGGTAAGGGATGTGAACAGCTATGCCCTGTACGGCCTGGCTGCCAGGGCGGGGGCGGCCCCCAGGCTGTGCGGGATAGTGGGGGATGATTACTCCCTCCTTCGTGAGGTAATGGAAAAAGAGCTGGCCCAGGCCGATATAATACTGCTTTCCGGGGGCAGCTCGGTGGGGGCCAGGGATGTATCGGCCCGGGTAATGGAATACCTTGGCCAGCCGGGAATTCTTTTTCACGGTATGGCCATAAAGCCGGGAAAGCCCACCATAGGAGCGGTGGTGAACGGGAAGCCTGTTTTCGGGCTGCCGGGCCACCCGGTTTCGGCTATGGTGGTTTTCATGCTTATGGTGGAGCCGCTTTTGAGCAGGGGTAAATACCCGGCGGATGAGGAGGAGTTCCTTTTGGGATTTCCGGTTGCCGCCGCTATAACACGTAACCTGAGGTCTGCCGCGGGCAGGGAGGACTTTATAAGGGTTGGCCTTCGGCAGCAGGGGAAAAATCTTATGGCCGACCCGGTGCTGGGCAAGTCCGGACTCATATCTACCATGTCCAGGGCCGACGGGCTGGCCAGGATACCTGCGGACCTGGAGGGTGTAGAGGCCGGGGACCAAGTGAGGGTAAGGATAATTTAAAAAGGCTAATTCTGATAAAAGATTCTGTCGGAATTCAGAATTCAGAAGCCAGAAGCCAGAATGGTTTAGGCATTCCTTCTCCTTGGTGGCCGCTTTTGGCGGCCCTGTTGTCTGGATTCTTGCTTATGAATTCTGGATTCCGATAAAATAAGATTTCAGTATAAGCATTAGGACGAGGTGGTTTTTTGAAAAGAGATGTATATCTTTCCGACCGGCCGCTGGAGGTGGCGGTGCAGGGATATCTGGAATCCTTAAATGCAAAGGGGCTTCTCAGTCCCGGCAGGCCGGAGCTTATACCGGTGGAAAACTCGGCCGGGAGGGTTACCGCCGCTCCGGTTTATGCCCTCAACTCCTCGCCCCATTATCACGCCAGCGCTATGGACGGAGTGGCCGTAAAATCAGAGGATACCTTCGGAGCCTCGGAAAAGGTCCCGAAAACACTGCGTCTTGGTGAGAGCGCCGTCATGGTTGATACCGGGGACCCTCTTCCTGAGGGCTGCGACGCTGTGGTTATGATAGAGGATATACACTTTACCGGGGAGGATGTTTTTGAAATCATATCAGCGGCATCACCCTGGCAGCACGTCAGGGTGATCGGCGAGGATATAGTGGCCACCGAAATGATTGTCCCGGCCAACCACCGCATACGCCCCATAGATATAGGAGGGATGCTGGCCGGGGGTATTACTGAGCTGTATGTGCACCCCAGGCCGGTGGTGGGGCTGGTGCCCACAGGAACCGAGCTGGTGCAGCCGGGGGGTCATTTGAAACCCGGGGATATAATAGAGTACAACACCCGCATGTTCGCCGCCCTGGTTGAGGAATGGGGCGGCCGGCCGGTAAGGTTTGAAATAGTGGCTGACCAGTATGACCTTCTTAAGAGTAAAATAGAGGAGGCGGTGGACCAGTGCGATGTTGTGCTGGTAAACGCCGGCTCTTCGGCCGGCAGGGAGGACTTCACCGCCGGCATTATAGGCGACCTGGGCGCCGTGCATACCCATGGGGTGGCCATAAAGCCCGGCAAGCCGGTAATACTGGGCATGGTCAGGGATAAGCCGGTGGTGGGTGTGCCGGGCTACCCTGTGTCGGCCATACTGGGCATGGAAATATTCGTACGGCCGGTCATATACAGCAAGCTGGGGTCAGTGGCGCCGTCCCGGTCTAAAATAGAGGCCCTGGCCTCCAGGAAAATTGTCTCCTCCCTGGGGGTTGAGGAGTTTGTCAGGGTAAAGCTGGGGCAGGTGGGGCAGAAAGTAATAGCCACCCCCATTTCCAGGGGGGCCGGGGTAATCATGTCACTGATCAGGGCGGACGGCATACTGAGGGTTCCCAGGCTTTCCGAGGGGTTTAACGCCGGCGAAAACTTGTCGGTGGAACTGCTCCGGCCCCGGGATGAGGTGAGGGAAACCACTGTCGTAATAGGAAGCCATGACATTGCCTTGGATGTTATGGCCAATTACCTCAAATTGGTCCACCCGGAGGCCAGCCTTTCCTCTGCCCATGTGGGCAGCATGGGAGGGCTCACCGCCCTGAAGCGGGGAGAGGCCCACTGTGCGGGGACCCACCTGCTGGACGGGGATACCGGTGATTACAATGTTTCATATATAAAGAGGCTTTTACCGGACCGGAAAATGGTGCTGGTCAACCTGGTATACCGTGAGCAGGGACTTATAGTGGCCAAAGGCAACCCGAAGGGGATAAGGGGAGTGGAGGACCTGGCCGGGGAGGGAGTCTCCTGCATAAACCGCCAGAGGGGTGCCGGAACCAGGGTGCTGCTGGATTTCAAGCTTAAGGAACTGGGCCTGGACCCGGACAGCATAACGGGCTATGACAGGGAGGAGTATACTCATATGTCGGTGGCGGCAGCCGTGTCCAGCGGGTCGGCAGATGCCGGCATGGGCATTAGAGCGGCGGCCTCGGCCCTGGGGCTGGACTTTGTCAGCGTGGCCGAGGAGCGCTATGACTTATGTATACCGGCTGAATTTATTAATACCTCTTACATAAAGAGACTTTTTGAAGTAATGGCCATGGAAGAATTCAGGTCGGCGGTGTACCAACTGGGGGGCTATGACCTCAGAGACTGCGGCAGGATAGTGTGGGAATCTTAGATCTATTGGGCCAGGTTTTGCGGTCGGAATACAGAATTCAGAAGCCAGAAGCCAGGTGCGACCGGGCAAGGTCGTGTGATTTAGCGGGTGGAACTCCCGTCCGGTAAGGCTTAACCAAGCCACCGGTAGCGAGTCATGGATGTAAGGAAGTAATTCCTTGCATTAAGCGTTGACAGTCA
>JAMCVT010000091.1 GCA_023475565.1 Actinomycetota bacterium | reverse complement strand
GTATTGGTGATATCTCGGTTATATCAAGGATGTCCACCAATGTAGAACTGATATGGGGAGGCTAATACTCAAAAAAGTGATTGCATGGATAGATGCATAACTGAATGCCTGACCCCATTATGCCCCTAATATATTTTTTTTAACTGTTCAATACCTACCAAAGAACATTATCCCGGGATTCTCAACATAAAACCTGCGCCAAATTTTAAAATGTTGCAATAGTAGTAACCGTATAATTCGGGGGGTGAGTAGCCCCAGAGAATTTCACCCCGAGGCCCTCTCAGAACCGGACTTGAACCTCTCAGCTCATCCGGCTCCCATCATCCAGCACATGTACGGCTTTGTTTTGTCCATTGGCTTCTTCCTTACGGTTAACACAGCCCCTTCACTCCACTCCCATTACGGAGTTATGATTCCAGTGCATAAACCTTTGTTTTTTTTATTTTCTCAGCCTGAAAAGCAAAGCTTCGATAACTCAACTGGTAATATCAGGTATTAAAATAGACGGAATTTGCTTAATCAAGACAGCTGCCAATCAGCATCCACCCACGATTTACCACACATTACCTTATAATTTCCTGGGCGCAATACTCCCTTGGAACGTTGGTGTACAAGTTTTTGCAGTGTTCTTTTCTTTCTTTGACAGCAACATGAAAAACCTTTTCAATTGCTGGAAATTGTGAGCAATGATTTTCATGCCCATTACAAGAGGACATTTTACCTTTCTGCAGCACGAATTCGAGAGATTGGAACAAATCCGGTATAACACGGCTGAAAAAAAAAGGCACCTATGTAAGGTGTGTCCTCAACGGGCTATTTTAATGACCTACTGCTTGATCAACTGTCAACCAGTTAAAAAACAGCTTCAGGCTAAATAAGCATTAATTACCCGGCGGGTTCGGGTCTTTTGCAAGGCTGTACATCGAGGGACAGCTTGAAAGGCCGCTATTTTTTATCCGGGGCGGTAGGGTGTCAGCCCCAGGGACAGGGCCCCCTATAATGCCGATGTTTCCGTACACCTGGGTCTATGTCTGCGAGCTGTACGGCATTCGCCTGAGGAACATGGACCTCCCCACCGTAAGCTTTAGCAAGGACGGCTTAGGTTAGGGAGGTGCCTTGAGGCCCGAGGTGGCCGGGTGCAATCTACCTATACTAATTCTTTGCCAGTTCATCTTTGAGATAGTCTATTACTTCTACCGGACCGGGATCTACACCATAAAGAAAGGCCAGGTACACACTTGTGTAATCTCCGCTGTAAATAAGGGAGTACGTCCGGGCCAGGAGACCTCCTCCGCTGGCCCGAACATCAGTGATGCCGGCAACGGACTTGCTTATGACGTTCTTGGATATTTCAATACGTTTTTGCACCCTTGGATGATCCTGG
Organism: Actinomycetota bacterium; assembly: GCA_023475565.1. Lineage (GTDB taxonomy): Bacteria > Bacillota > Desulfotomaculia > Desulfotomaculales > Desulfocucumaceae > BRHc4a. The sequence continues at coordinate 11,942 of JAMCVT010000091.1, read as the reverse complement.
TCGTCCCTTAAAATTACAATGTGCAGCTGCTTTAGCAGGGATTCCGGAAATTTAAAGCCAACTAGTTCATTATGGTTTAGCTCCGGAAAAACGTTCCAGTAGGCAGGCGACTTTGCGTTTTCGTTTATCTGTCCCTTCCACCGCTGGGCGACCACCTCCGTGGTGCCGCTGGACCCCCAGATGATCGGTATACGGTTATAGAGTTTCATTGCCATCTGTTTGGCTGAATTTTTTTCAACCGGTATTTCCGGCTTAAGGTTTTCGTGCAGTTTTTTCAGGTGGTCCACCAGCTTCTCAACCTCTTCGGCAATGCCGGACAAAAAACCCAGCTTTTCCATGATGCGAAGGGTGGGTATAAAAAGAAAACCGGAAGCAGATCGGGGTGATATACCCCCAGGCACAGGTATCACTGTCGCCCCGTCCCCGTCAGCCATTTCCTTTAGTTTGCCACCGGTGGTGATGGCTATTATGGTGGCGCCCCTTTTCTTGGCGTCCAGATAGGAGCTGATGGTTTCCTCGGTGTTGCCGGAGTAGCTAACGGCGAAGACCAGGGTATCCCTGCCGACAAATTCAGGCATGACGTAATTTCTGTTTACCACCACAGGCACCAGGCATTTATCAAGGCAATAGATCCGCAACAGGTCTCCCCCGATAGCCGATCCCCCCAGCCCGGTCACCACTACGTTGGATATTGCCTCCACAGCGGGCAGGTCAATGTTTCTGGGAAGATCCCAGCAGGCTGTAGTGCACTGGCCCGCCAGCGTGGCCAGGGACTGAAACATCCCCTTAGTATCGGCCTGGTACATGTACTCCCAGTCGTTGAGCACTTTTTCCTGATCAGTCATTTTGTAACCTCCTGATTATCTGCACATCCTAGTACTCCCAATTGAATTTTTCAACTTCAGAAAACCCGGCCAGGGCTTCCTGCATGGTGTCGCAAATCCTCTGCAGCCCTTCCGGGGTTTTGGCCTCGCAGCGGGCCACCAGAACAGGCTGGGTGTTGGACGCCCGAACAAGGCCCCAGCCGTCGCCGAAGAGCACCCGCACCCCGTCTATGTCGATGACCTCGAATTTGTGCCTGAATTGCTCCACCAGCCCATTGACCACCTTGAACTTATCCTGGTCAGGGCAGGGAACCCTGGTTTCAGCGGTAGAATAATATTTAGGTATTTCAGCCAGCATTTTAGAGAGTGGCTCTTTGGTATCCAATAGAATCCTCAGCATGCGGCCAGCAGCATAGAAAGCGTCGTCAAAGCCGTAGAACTCGTCGGCAAAAAACATGTGCCCGGACATCTCTCCTGTAAAGATAGCTCCGATTTCCTTCATCTTAGCCTTGATCAGAGAGTGACCCGTTTTGTAAAAGAATGGCTTTCCCCCCAGCCGAACGACCTCATCAACCAGCGACTGAGAGCACTTTACCTCAATGATTGCCTGGGCTCCGGGGTGCTTGGAAATGATTTCCCGCCAGTACAAGCACATCAGTAAATCTCCCCAGATGATTCCCCCCGACTCGTCCACCACGCCGATCCTGTCAGCGTCGCCGTCAAAGGCGAGGCCAATGTCGGCACTCTTTTCCATAACGGCTTTTCTTAGCTCCGTCAGGTTTGCTGTTTTGACCGGGTCCGGCTGGTGGTTGGGGAAAGATCCGTCTGACTCGCAGTACAGAGGGATTACCTCGCAGTCCCAAGCCTCCAGGACTTGCACTGCAAACAGCGAGGCCGTACCGTTGCCGCAGTCCACCGCCACTTTTAACTTTCGCGGGCCGAGCTGTATTTTGTCTTTGAGCATAGCCAGGTAGGGGGGTACCACGTCCAGTTTTTCCAGCCGGCCCCATCCCGAAGTAAAATTCCCTGAAATCATAATGTCTTTCAGTTTTTGAATTTCATCACCGTAAATGGTCCCGTTTCCCAGGGCGAGCTTGAAACCGTTTTCATCCGGTGGGTTGTGGCTGCCGGTGATCATAACTCCCCCGTCTATGCCGAAGTGAACCCTGGAGTAGTAGAGCATTGGTGTGACAACCAGCCCTATGTCGGCGACGTCACAGCCGGCGGACAGAAGACCCCTGATAATGGCGTTCCGCAGTCGGTCGGAACTGAGCCGGTTGTCTCTGCCCACTAAAACTTTGCGGGAGCCGGATTCCTTAACATAAGTACCGAAAGCTTTTCCAAGCAGTTCCACGGTTTCATTGGATAAGTCCTTTTCAGCAACGCCGCGGATGTCATACTGGCGGAAAATATGCGGGCTAATTAACGTCAATTGCCGACCTCCTTTTGTATATTAATTTTATATGAACATTTTTATAGCACACTGTTAAACCCTTTAGCACTCAAAGCCTGCACCACTTTTTTTATCTCCTGGGCCCGGCTTTTGTGGCAGATCAGCAGGCTGTCATTGTCGTTTACAACGATCAGGTCTTTGACTCCTAACAGCGCCACGGTCTTTTCATTGGTGACAACATAGGTATTTACCGTATCCAGCAAGACTCCCTCGCCGTGAAGGACGTTGCCGTGTTCGTCCTTTTCAACGAATCTTTCCAGAGCGGTCCAGCTTCCGATGTCGTCTCACCCGAAGTCGCATGGAATGACTAAAACGTTGTCGGCCCTTTCCATTATGCCGTAATCTATAGAGACCTTCGGTAGTTCCGAGTAGACTTTTTCAACCGTTTTTTGGTACTGGTCAGTTCCGAGGGTGTCTTCGATCTCCTTAAGCCTCTCTGCAAGCGAGGGAATGTGTTTTTCTAGCATTTCGCGGATCGTGTCGATCCTCCAGACAAACATTCCGCTGTTCCAGAGGTAGTCCCCGCTGGAGAGGAACTCCAGGGCGCGGGCGTAGTTGGGCTTTTCCAGGAAGCGGACGGCCCGGTAGACCGGTATTCTGGAAAAGGTGTTAATCAACTCGCCAAGGTGAATGTAGCCGTACCCGGTTTCAGGACTGTGGGGAGTGATGCCCAGGGTGACCATTTTATCTCCCAGGCCTGCGGTGGCCACCGCGCTTCTTAAGACTTCGTGAAATTTGCGCATGTTGCCGATATAATGGTCGGCCGGCAGAACAATCATGACCTCCCCGGGGTTTTTTTGCCCCAGGACCAGGGCGGCCAGCCCTATGGCTGCGGCCGTGTCCCGGCCAAACGGCTCGATAATGATGTTTCCTTCGGGCAGCTTAGGGATTTGTTCCAGGATGGTGTCTTTAAAATCCGAACCGGTCACGATATAGGTGTCCGATATTCCGACCAGTCCCTGGATCCTTTCTACGGTCAACTGCAGCATTGTTTTCTCACCGATGAGGTTCAAAAATTGCTTTGGCTTTGCCATTCTGCTCCGCGGCCAGAACCTTTCTCCTCTACCGCCAGCCATAATAACTGCAAAAGGCACAGTACTCCCCCCCTTCCAATAATAAATATTCCATAAATATTTATTATAACATATATGATGCAGGGAATACCTGTAATTAAAAGAAGTACATATTAATGGCAAAGATAAAAAAAATTGGGTGGAGGTCTTAGATGAAGATAGCCATGCTTTCTCCCATAGCCTGGAGGACTCCCCCGCTGGGGTACGGTCCCTGGGAGCGGGTGGTGTCACTTCTGACCGAGGGACTGGCCGTCAGAGGGATTGACGTGACTCTTTTCGCCACGGCCGACTCCGTAACCCAGGCGAAGCTCCACGCTATAGCGCCGAGGCCCTACGAGGAGGACAAGACCCTTGACCCAAAGGTCTGGGAGAGCCTTCACATATCCGAGCTGTTTGAAAGGGCGGGGGATTTCGATTTAATCCATAATAATTTTGATTTTCTGCCCCTCACTTATTCAGGACTGACGGACACCCCGGTACTTACCACTATCCATGGGTTTTCATCACCCAAAATCCTTCCTGTATACATAAAATACAACCAAAAGACTTACTACGTATCTATAAGCAACGCTGACCGATCGCCGGAGCTCAACTATATAGACACTGTCTACCACGGGATCGACCTTGAAAACTTTACTTTTCAGGAAACACCAGGGGACTATCTGCTTTTTTTCGGCCGCATTCACCATGACAAGGGGGCTGCCGAGGCTGTCCAAATTGCCAGGCAGACCGGTATGAGGCTGATTCTGGCGGGTGTTATCCAGGACGGTGATTATTATAAATCGGCGGTCGAGCCCCACCTCGACGGTGTTAGGTTCAGGTATGCGGGTGTCGCGGGGCCGGAGCTTAGAAATGAGCTGCTTGGAGGAGCGAGGGCGCTGCTTCACCCAATAAATTTCAGTGAGCCCTTCGGTCTCTCTGTTGTGGAGGCGGGCGCCTGCGGAACGCCGGTGGTGGCCTTCAACAGGGGCTCCATGCCGGAGATTATAGAAAACGGGGCCAACGGTTTCCTGGTGGGCGACGTTTGTTCCGCGGCAGAGGCGGTGCGCAGCCGGGATGCGGTATCGCGCCGGAAGTGCAGGAAGATAGTGGAGGAGAGATTTTCAAGAGAACGCATGGTGGAGGATTATATAGGCGTTTATCATAAAATCATCGGTAAAAAAGGTACAAATACGGGGAGGTTTTGCTTTTGAGCCCTAAAAAGAGGGGGCCGGTTGTCCAGAGGTACGCCGGGAATCCGATACTGACCAGGGACGATGTGCCCTACCCCGTGGCCACGGTTCACAACGCGGGTGTGGTGAAAGCAAATGGCCGCTATTTTATGGTTTTTCGCTCGCACCTCTTAAATGGCCGCTCCATTTTGGGTCTGGCTGAAAGTGCAGACGGCTATTCATTTAAAGTGCGGCCCGAGCCTTTCATGGCCCCGCTGCGGGACGGTGTTTGGGGCGAGTATGAGGAGTACGGCGTCGAGGACCCGCGCATCTGCCAGATTGACGGTGATTTTCTGATCACCTACAGCGCCTATTCCAGGCACGGGGTGAGAATCGGGCTGGCCAGGACCAGGGACTTTGTGTCCATCGAGCGAATTTCAATGATCACCCAGGCGGACCTGCGCAACGTGGTGCTCTTTCCGCAGAGGTTCGGCGGGCGTTACGTCCGGCTGGACCGCCCCCATTCCGAAATCAGCCTCTGGTCTATGTGGATTTCCTACTCACCCGACCTGGTTCACTGGGGCGACTCAAAAGTCCTTGTAAAGCCGGCCGGCTACCACTGGGATGAAATGAAGATAGGCCCTGGCGCCACACCTTTCAAGACTGAAAAGGGTTGGCTGAATATCTATCACGGCGTCTTTCGCACGATGGACGGGGCTGTATACCGGCTGGGAGTGATTCTCCACGACCTGCATGACCCGTCGAAAATACTGGGTGTTGCCGACGAATGGATTCTCCAGCCTGAAGATCCCTGGGAGATTACGGGTTATGTGCACAACGTGGTCTTTACCTGCGGGGCTGTCCCCGAGGAGGACGGCACGGTAAAGATTTACTGGGGTGGCGCGGACAAAGTCATGTGCGTCGGCACCGCCAACATCAGTGACCTTGCTGCCATGTGCCTGGAAAGATCAAGGAGTCCCATGTAGCTGCAGGTCCGCTAAAACCGGCAGTCCATTGTATAACCTTCTGTTATGTTGTATAATTTCAGTTACATAGTTAATGTGCGAATTTATTGGATAAAGACGGGAATTATTCGCGAAGCAGGAAGGAGTCCTGGTATTAATAAATATTTTAACACGGAGGTGAATATTTTTGCGTCAAAAAGAAATAAATCCATGTTTTATTAGTTCATATATCCCAAAAGAGTGCGGAATTGCTACTTTTACGCATAATTTATTCACTTCGTATGAAAATCGCTATGCATCAGCCGGAAAAATTGTAGCAGTAGGTGGACTTACCTCGGGTGAATATCCCCCGGAAGTCAATTTTTTCTTTGACAAAAATAAAGTATCCGACTACACCAGAGCCGCCGGGTACATTAATGCAACTGACCTGCAGGTGGTCAACCTTCAGCACGAATTCGGCCTGTTTGGCGGCCCTGAGGGACGCCATATTGCAAGGCTGCTGGAAAAACTGAAAAAACCGGTTGTAACAACCATCCATACTGTACTTCAAGAACCCACCCTTGGTTATTATACCTCCCTCATCGAGGTTATCCAACGCTCCCAGCGGGTAGTAGTAATGAGCAACAAAGCTATTGAAATCCTTAATGAAGTATACTACGTGCCCCTTGAAAAAATAGTGATGATACCGCACGGCGTACCCGACCTTCCTCTTATTGAGACGGACTATTTCAAAAAGCAATTGGGTCTGGACGGCCGCTTTGTGCTCCTTTCCTTTGGACTGCTAAACCCCGGGAAAGGGTTTGAGTTAGTCCTGGAAGCCCTTCCCGAAGTGGTCCGCAATCATCCCGATTTGCTGTACATTATACTTGGAAAAACCCATCCGGAGGTGGCCAGGGTATACGGGGAAAGGTACCGGGAGAGTCTCCAGAAATTGGTTTATGAAAAACAACTGGAAAATAACGTGCTGTTTGTCGATAAATTTGTAACCAACGATGAGCTGTATAACTACATAAGCGCCTCCGACGTGTATGTAACCCCCTATCACTCTCAGGAACAGATAACCAGCGGGACGCTGGCTTATGCTGTGGCTCTGGGCAAGGTGGCGGTGTCCACCCCCTACCGGTACGCCCAGGAAGTGCTTGCCCAGGACCGGGGCTACCTGGTGCCCTTCAATAACCCGAAAGCTCTGGCCAGTACCATGAACGGGATCTTATCCCACCGGGAGGACATGCCGAAGACGCGCCTGGCCGCTTACGAATATGGGCGATCGATGATCTGGTCCAGGGTCGCCGAGCTTTACCACGACTTGTTCAAAGAGGTTTACAAAGAATTCTCGATGAAAAAGCTGCAGAGAATAGGCGTGGTCTACAAAAGCAGCCGGGATTATCTGAGAAGACGCAATCTGTACAGTATGTTTGAGCGCATGACTGATGATACCGGCATCTTCCAGCACACCAAGCACGGCATTCCCGACCTGAAGCACGGCTACTCCGCCGATGATGTCGGGAGGGCGCTGGGGATAATTATGAAGGTGGCCCGCTTTGACAAGGAGCCCGGTTATTATCAACTGGCCAAAAAATACATGGCCTTCATACTTTATGTACAGAAAAAGGACGGGCGGTTCCATAATTTTGTGGGCTATGACCGGCGGATTTTGGACGAAGACGGTGGCGATGACACCTTTGGCCGCGTATTGATGGGGCTGGGCAGTGCCGCCGCCCTGAGCACGGACCCGTCTGTGGCTATTCTGGCCAAGGAAATATTCGACCGGGCCATAGACGGCCGGCAAACGGGGCTACCGCTGTCCACCTATCCAAAGGCGGTGGCCTACGGCATTTGTGGATTATCCGAATACCTTAAAAAATTCACTGAGGCACCGAAGGCGGGCGAACTGCTCAGGGCAGGGGCAGACTATCTGGTCAGACTCTACAATGAAAATAAAAGGTCTGACTGGGACTGGTTTGAGCCCTCTGTTACCTACTCCAATGCCAAGCTGCCCTTTGCTCTGATGATGGCGCACAGCATTCTTAAGGAAAAAGTTTATCTGGAAACGGCATTGGTGACTTTAAACTTTCTGACCAGCATACAGTATAATGGAAATTACTTCGACCTGGTGGGAAACAAGAACTGGCTTGTTTTGGGGGAGGAGAGGGCTTCTTTTGATCAGCAGCCCGTAGAGATTGGCTGCCTGGTAGAAGCATACTGCGAGGCCCTGCGACAGACCAATGACAAAAACTACCGCGACCTGGCGAATAAAGCCTTCAGCTGGTTTTTCGGCAATAACAGACGGGGAGTGCCGGTGTATAACCTTAAGGAGGATTATCCTCTGGACGGTCTCACCGAAACTGGCAGCAATGCAAACAGCGGCGCAGAATCGGTGTTGGCCTTTGCCCAGGCCATAACGTGCCTGAAAGATGTTAGCATATTCAAAATTCTGGACCGAAAGACGGGCCTGGCGAAAGCAAAAAAAGATCCGGATATTGATTAGTTGACTGACTGCTCAATAGCGAGTGGTCCGACAACGGGGAGCGCAAGAATAAGGCTTCTGGTATAAAATTAATTGTTGTTTACGGAGGTTTTATTCATGGGCGTTGAGCGGTTGAACGATTTAGAGGCACTATTTAATGAGAGCATCAATGAGTTCATTGAGAAGGCAAAGTTGTTTAATGAAGTCAATGTGGTAATCGGCATTCCTTTTTATAATGAAAAGGATATCCTGCCTGAAGTGCTGAAAGTGCTGGATGAAGGGCTAATCGACCTTCAGGAAATGAGCAAATCTCTAATAATCTGCGTGGGGGACCCCGTAGGAACAGAAACGCTGGCATCCATCAGGCGTCTGGATTTAAAAGCCCCTCACCTGGAATTTCTGATGAAACCCGGGAGCAACGGCAGGGGGGCCAGCATAAGGGCGATACTGGAGATAGCCAATATGCTGGAGGCCGATGCGGTTATATTTGCGGCCGACCTGATGCGGGAGGAAGGCAGGGGGCTGCAGCCCGACTGGATCAGGCGTCTTATAGAGCCAATCAGAAAAGAATATGATTTCGTGGTGACATCTTTCCATAGAAACTATTTTGAGAACCTTTTGGGAAGCCTGTTCACGGCCCAACTGCTGGAGGTATTTTACGGGTACAACGTCAAGGGGACTTTAAGCGGTGTTTATGCCATGTCCCACGATACTGTGGAGGACTTTTGCGCCGATATAAAATTCTGGGCTGACACCACGTGGGGGTTCGGAATCGACCCCTGGCTGGTTAGCCGGGCTATGCGTTGGAACAAAAAGATTTGCGAGGTGGAGCTGGGCACTAAGTTGGGGGAAATCTCCATTGAAAAACTAAACTACATTTTTAAGGAAAACGCCAGGTCATTGTTTGAATGTATAAAGAGGGATGAGGATTACTGGACCGGCAGCAGGCTAATCATCAAGACGCCCGATATTTATGGTGGCAGGACCAATGATAAGCCCTATAAGCCTACCCCGTCTATCCGGGACCTGACCCAGTTCAGGTACAGTTACAACCAGTACAAAATACTTTGTGACACCTCCTACTACGACCACCTTTACGAAGGCAGCAAAGACACCCAGCAGGCACCGGACAAAGAGCTCAGAATAGAAGGAAAAATATGGGCCGATATCGTATACCGCATACTGTTTAAGTACTGGTTTGTCACCGGTGTGTGCAGCGACGATCTCCTGGACGAACTCACTTTTGCCTTCAACGGGAGGGTGTCCAGCTTCATTGGGAACATTCAGTCTGTGGAGAAACAATTGGAAAGCATTAAAAACGTTGATACCGGTTTTATTGTCTCCAGTGAGGTGTCGTCGGCTAAAGAAGAACAAGGAAAAGATTTTCTAAGGTTGAGGGATCACTTTATGCTGTTGTGGGAGCAAAAGGACCTGGAAACGAAGCCGCCCCTCATCCCGGCCCACTACCTGGAATTTATACCAGGCATACCCACCGTACTGCCCAAAAAAATAGAGGGGCGGAAAGGCAAGGTTGTTTCGTCGGAAGAAATGTTCCACCGCCTCCAGTCCCGCTATCAGGAAGCTTTTAGCAACTTTCTCCGCGACGGGCTGGGGACGTCGGAAAACGCAGATTCCAAAACGATAATCGGGTGTATGAAAGAGTTCATGAGCGAACTGGAAAAAACTATGGAATGGCTGCTGCCAGGGGACCTGTACACCGAGGAGGGAATCGGGCAGGTAATAGACGGCATTTTCCGGCTGTTCCACTCTCCCATGATTTTTTCCATAAAAGACGAGGTTCTCCGGGAGATGCTGCTCCGGTTTCCGCCGCTCAATGTGATGATCCCTGCGGGATGCAAGAATCCCAGGGAGCTCATTAAAAAAATGGACGTCAGGGATGCCGCCAGCCTGGCTAACCTGGTTGAGACCCGGAAGTACGGGGACAGGTCACTTTTGTGGATGCTAGACAATTTGAGGCCGGATGGAATGGATGAGGTGGAGATCAAGCCTATCGTACTGGGTGAGAAGGTACTTAACGGCACGGTGAAGCTGGGGAATATCTCCGACTTCAACAAGATTGCCTCCAGAATTGTGGTTGGGCCTCTGAATAAAGGTATGGGAGGGGACTACCCGAAGCTGCGCTTCTGCCTCTTTGTAGCCAGGCACATTATGATGGCCGAAAATTACGACATTCTCTGGAGAACTTACGCCAAAGAGAGGAAAAACCTGGGCGGCAAGATTCGCAACTCCCTGGTTGGGCGTTACGAAACCATTGCCTTCTCCGCACACAATTTATTTGAAAACCTCCACCACCGTGCGCTAATCAGTCAGTTTCGGGCGCTGTCACAGAGGCTGGCGGATGTCGGCCAAAACGAAAAGGCCCGGCTGATAAAAATTATGTGCAATGGCTACGGCCTGAGCCAGGTTCTTGCCGACGGCACATTCCTGCCGTGCTCGGCCTGGAGTTGGGCCAGCTACAGCTACAAGGGCGGAAAGGGTATCCCTACCTCGCTTTCCAGCCATGTCGAGGAGAAGTGGTTCAACCAGGACTTCCTTGAGGAAATATATGAAGAGCTTGGCTACGACCCCGGAGAAATCATGAAAATGGTGATCCAGCTCATAGGTGAGGGCAGGGCCAGCGAAAACCTTATTGATGTCCTTTTGGGAATAAGGCCCAAAGATGTGACCGTAGTGGTGCAGGAGTCCCAGGATTACCCGCCGGCAAAGCCCCTCGTCAGGTATGCGGGCAATCCTATGCTGAGTCCAATTAAAGAGCACCCGTGGGAAAGCAAGTACGTCTTAAACACGGCGGCCTTCCGGGCAAAAGACAGGGTCTACCTGCTCTACAGGGCACACGGAGATGATGATGTGTCGCGGATCGGGCTGGCCGTGACGGACGGCTACAACGTGCTGGAGAGACTGCCGGAGCCTGTGTTTGTGCCACAGGACAGGACCGAAATAAAAGGTGTCGAAGACCCGAGGGTAGCCATATTCGACAACAAGATATATATGCTTTACACTGCCTACGACGGTGTCATTGCACAGGTTTCGGCCGCTGCCATAGGGCTGGATGACCTGTTAAACAAAAGATTTGACAAATGGGAAAGAAAGGGCCTTGCTTTCCAGGACATCTGGGACAAGGACGCCATACTGTTTCCAGAAAAAATTAATGGGAAATATATTATTTACCACCGGATAGAGCCCAGCATATGGATGGTGCACCTGGATAAGCTCGAGTTTCCGGCACCCAAAAAAAAGCACTCCATCATCCTGGGGCCGCGTTCGGGATGGATGTGGGACTCCTTAAAAATAGGAGCGGGCTCCCAGCCCATCAAGACCAAATACGGTTGGCTGCTTATCTACCACGGTGTCGACCGCAACAGGGTGTATCGTCTGGGCGTTGTCCTGATCGACCTCGACAATCCAGAGCACCTGATCTACCGTTCTCCAAATCCGGTTCTCTCTCCCGAAACCGGGTATGAAATCGGAAAAGAAGGGGAGAGCTGGGTGCCAAATGTTGTTTTCACCTGCGGCGCGGTGCCGGCTAATGAGAAGGAAGTGCTGGACGCCGATGACGAAATACTGGTTTATTATGGCGCTGCAGATACCCATATATGCCTTGCCACCGGCCGGGTCGGCGATCTGATACCGGAATCCGTCAGACAAGAGGTAGGAGAGAAGATAAATTATGTCACAGATATTTAATAGAGTCACTGCTTGCTTTTTTTATAAGGAATAGGATTTTTCTTAAAATCGCGTAAAATAGACATGTCTAAGTGTGTTTAAAAAATTACGTTCCTTGCTCTTTTTTCAATAACTAAATAACTCAACTTTCGGTCTGGAAAGTTGAGTTATTTTATTTCAAACACAGTAGTGTTGCATAAAATTTAGACTTCATTTGCAAGAAGAAATACAGCAAGGTTTTATGTGTAAATATAAGTAATTAATGGTGTATACAACCATGTGGTTTTCCCTGGTTTTGTTGAAAATAGTGGGTAGTTAAAAGGTA
>JAMCVT010000159.1 GCA_023475565.1 Actinomycetota bacterium | reverse complement strand
TCGGGCTCATAACCCGAAGGTCGTAGGTTCAAATCCTACCCCCGCAACCATGCCGCTGTAGCTCAGTAGGTAGAGCGCATCCTTGGTAAGGATGAGGTCACCGGTTCAATCCCGGTCAGTGGCTCCAAATTCTAAAAATAGGATGTCGGACGTCAGTCATCGGAATAGAAAGAAAACCGTAGAAGCGGGTTTATTCTGACGGCTGAAGTCTGACGACCGACAACCGAACATGGCGGCGTAGCTCAGTTGGTCAGAGCACACGGTTCATACCCGTGGTGTCCGGGGTTCAAGTCCCTGCGCCGCTACCAGACATAACCGGCAGATTGGCCGGTTTTTTCTGTTAGGAGATTATATGACATATTAAAGTGTTTCCACTTGCCCCCATGCCTGGACGGCAAAATATTTTTTATCCTCCTTGGTGCCGTAATCTTTACTATTTCGCCGCCAGGAGAACTTTTTTTTAAACCTCCGGGCATGCTATAAGTGAGGGTGTGCTGCGGCAATAAGGACCATACGAATATTACGGGGGGAAAAAGCTATGACAGCATTTAATGAGTTTGGCCTGACCGATCCTGTTGTCAGGGCGCTCAACAATATGGGCTTTGAAGAGCCGACACTAATACAGGAGAAGGCTGTTCCGGCAGGCTTGGAGGGGAGGGACCTGATCGGGCAGGCACACACCGGGACCGGTAAAACGGCAGCCTTCGGCATCCCCCTGGTGGAGCTTTTGAAGGCTGACCGGGAGCAGGTGCAGGGGGTTGTACTGACACCCACCCGGGAGCTGGCCGTCCAGGTGGCCGAGGAATTAAACAGGATTGGACACTTTAAGGGCATCCGCACACTGCCCATATACGGGGGACAGGAAATAAGCCGCCAGATCAGGGCGCTGAAGAACAGGCCGCATATTATAGTGGGGACACCCGGCCGCTTCATGGATCACATGAGGCGCAAGACTATCCGGCTGGGCCAGGTTAGCCTGGTGGTTTTGGACGAGGCTGACGAGATGCTCAATATGGGCTTTATAGAGGATATAGAGACTATTCTCAAGGACATTCCAGAAGAGCGGCAGACTTTACTTTTTTCGGCCACCATGCCCGGCCCCATACGGACACTGGCCCAGCGGTTCATGAGGAACCCCGAGGTGATCAGTGTTGAGTCCAGGCAGGTTACCGTCCCGAGCCTTAAGCAGAGCTACATTGAGGTGGGGGAGAGACAAAAATTTGATGCCCTCTGCAGCCTGCTGGATGCCCAGTCACCGGAGCGCACCATTATCTTCGGCCGGACCAGGCGCCGGGTGGACGAGCTTTTTGAGGGCCTGAGCAGGCGCGGCTATTCAGCCGCAGGGATTCACGGCGATATGGCCCAGTCCCAGCGGGACCGCGTGATGCGAAGGTTTAAGGAAGGCACTGTGGAAATGCTCATAGCCACCGATGTTGCCGCCAGGGGCCTGGACATCAGCGATGTCACCCACATATACAACTTTGACATTCCCCAGGACCCGGAGGGCTATGTCCATCGGGTAGGCCGCACCGGCCGGGCCGGTAAAACAGGGGTGGCCGTTACCCTGGTCACGCCCAGGGAGATTGGCCACTTAAAAAACATTGAAAGAATGACCAGGGGTAACATAGAGCGCAAGCCCGTTCCGACTATTAAAGAGGCCTTTGAGGGGCAGCAGCGCCAGGCGGTGGACAGACTCCTGACGGCCGTGGAAAAAGGGGGTATAGATAATTACAGGGGCCTGGCCGAGGGCCTGCTGGATGAAACCGACTCGGTTACCCTCCTTTCAGCGGCCTTAAAGATACTCACCAGGGAAGCCGACCGGACCCCTGTCACACTGACCGAGGAGAGGCCGCTCAGGATAAAAAAGGATAAAAATGCAGGCCCAGGACACAGAGGATACCGTAGAAGCGGAAGTGGCACTAAAGTGCCCGAGCGGAGCGGCGGTTTCAAGGGGAAAGGCAGGTTTAGCAGCCGGGCCTTCTAAGTCTGACAACTTTTCTGCCATAAGGCATATTTTTAAAAGCAAGGGGTTCTCATCGTTACATGTGAGAAGCCCTTACTTTTTGGCCTAATTTGTGTTGTGGTTCGCTGCTGGATGATAAGCGGGTGGTGCACCATGGGCTGGGCTGGTTTCTGAAGGCTAAAATAGAGGAGGATGCAGGAAGTAAATGTTATTTTGTAGAACTTTCTCCTGGAATAAGTCTTTTAAACTATTTCAGATTTAGTTATTTAGTCAGAGTGGCATGGGAGGGTAATTGAATTGAGCATTCCCGATTTTCAAAGCCTGATGCTGCCTTTCATGGAATACGTTGCTGACGGTAAAGAACATTCTCTAAGGGAAATAATTGATTTTCTGGCCAGCCATTTTGGGTTGAACGAGGCTGAGCGCAAGCAGTTATTACCCAGCGGCAAGCAATCCATGTTCAATAACAGGGTTGGCTGGACGAGAACTTATTTAAAAAAAGCCGGACTTATAAAACCAACCAAGAAAGCGCATTTTCAAATAACCACCCGCGGGATGGAATGTTTAAGGGAAAACCCCCCTGTAATAAATGTCAAATTTTTAAAAAAATATCCTGAATTTATTGATTTCCATACGCATAAAAAGGGTGCGGAAAATGTGGACTTGGATATTCTGGATGAGACAAGCCCTGAAGAGGCTCTTGAGATGAGCTACCAGAAAATAAGGCAGGATTTAGCTGTAGAACTATTGGAAGCTATTAAGAAGTGTTCGCCGGAATTTTTTGAAAGGCTGGTTGTTGAGCTGCTTGTAAACATGGGTTACGGGGGTTCAAGAAAAGATGCCGGGGAAGCTATAGGACAGAGCGGGGATGAAGGCATAGACGGGATTATTAAGGAAGACCGTCTGGGCGATGAATCTGGCCGTCCACGGACTGGAGGGTAACATACAAAAAGCCATCAGCTACTACGAAGATCCGCACGAACTGCTAGGCAAGGCCGACTTTGTCTTGGCTAATCCGCCCTTCAATGTGGACGAGGTGGATGCCGACAAAGTAAAGCGCGATCCGCGACTGCTCTTTGGACTGCCTGGTGTAAACAAGAGTGATAAGGTTTCCAACGGTAATTATCTCTGGATCAGCTATTTCTATAGCTACCTGAACGAGACCGGCCGCGCCGGATTCGTTATGTCCTCCCAGGCCTCCAGTGCCGGCAGGGACGAAGCCAAGGTGCGCCGTAAACTTATAGAGACCGGGGCGGTGGATATAATGATCGCTATCCGTCAAAACTTTTTCTACACCCGCACCGTCCCCTGTGAGCTGTGGTTTTTAAGCCGTGATAAGCCGGAGGACCGCCGTGACAAGGTGCTTATGCTGGATGCACGCAACATCTACCGTAAAGTTACGCGGAAAATATATGACTTCAGCCCTGAACAACTCCAGAACCTTCTGGCCATTGTCTGGCTTTATCGCGGCCAGGGGAATCGCTTCCTCGAACTGGTGGCACTTTACCTGGAGAAAACCCTGGTGGAAGCAGGGGCCTGTTTTAAGAAAAAGGATGAGGACGGCCAGGAGGAAAACCTTTTGGCAGACTGTGTCATCGCCCTTGAGTTACTGAGAAAGGCTATGCAGCCCTTTATCGATACCCTTTCTGAGGATGCAGGGCATGGGGAAGCGTTGCGAGAGTTGGATGCTGTATGTCAAACCTTTTCCCGGGAGATGGATAACTTCCGCCAAAAGGTGGAAATGGAAACGGCAAAGTGGGAAAAGCAGGGGCTCACCAACGCTGCATTAAATGAAGCCACAGCCTGTCTTGCCTCCCTGGCAGAACAGAGCCGAGACCTTGTAAAACAGGCGGACCTGCTCTACAAGCATGCCATCCGCCTGATAGACGTGTGTGAGAATGATATCTATATTGATAAGAAAGCCACAACTCCGGGGCGGCGCAAATAGTCAGGAATTATAAGGGGTTTTGGATATGAAATGGGATGAGAAATCTCTCGATCAGCTTGGTTGCGTCAGCCGGGGCAGATCACGTCATCGGCCCAGGGATGCTGCGCACCTATATGGTGGTCCTTATCCGTTTATACAAACTGGTGATGTAAAGCATGCAAACCTTTATATCACAGATTACACGCAGACCTATAGCGAAGAGGGCCTTGCGCAAAGCAGGATGTGGCAAGTGGGAACCCTTTGTATAACAATCGCAGCTAATATTGCTGATACAGCCATTCTTGCCATCGATGCATGCTTTCCGGATAGCGTGATTGGATTCGTTCCAGACGAAGAAAAAGCGGATGCCAGGTTTATTAAGTATCTTTTTGATGCTTTGCTTCAACGACGATACAAAACCTTCACCCAAGGCGCGGCTCAGGACAACTTAAGCCAATCTAAACTACTTTCACTTAAATTTCCTGTTCCGGATATAACTCAGCAAAAATGTATTGCGGACATCCTCTCTGCTTACGACGACCTGATTGAGAACAACCGTCGGAGGATCGCGTTGCTGGAAAATGCGGCGCAGTTGCTTTATACGGAGTGGTTTGTTCACCTCCGCTTCCCCGGCCATGAGCATGTCAAAATCACTGATGGCGTGCCCGAGGGGTGGGAACGATTGTTGCTTGGAGAATTAATGACCCTGCAGCGTGGTTTTGATTTGCCGAATAGTAAGCGAAAAAATGGCGAAGTGCCGGTTATTGCCTCAACCGGACTAAATGGCTTTCATAGTGAAGCCAAAGTTAACGGGCCGGGAGTAGTGACTGGGCGAAGCGGCTCGCTAGGCACCGTGATGTTGGTTCAGGATGATTTCTGGCCGCTTAATACAACTCTCTGGGTTAAAGAATTCAAACGAGGTACTCCAGTATTCGCTTATTTCTTGTTATCGGGGATGAAGCTTGAACAATTTAACGGTGGTGCCGCTGTTCCAACTTTAAACCGTAATGATGTGCATAGGATAGAGATACTATGCCCTGCTGAGAGGTTGATTGATGGTTTTTCAGACTACGTTGTGCCACTATTAGAGCAGGTGGAGAAACTGAAACGGCAAAACAGTATACTTATTAAAGCCCGCGATCTCCTGCTCCCTCGCCTGATGAACGGATAAATTGCCGTATGAGGTAAGGATTAAAAAATTGAAACGCTGGTAGAAAACTGGGATATAATAAAAGCGAAGGGGGCGGGTGTTGGATGGCCACAGCAGAACAGGTCAAGGCGTTGATTCGCTCGCACTTAAACGAAAACCCGGATCAGTTTATTACTACCGCGCTTCAGGTGGCGGCGCACGAGGCGCGCCAGGGACACTCCGAGCTGGCGCATGAGATACGCCAGCTGGTGGACAGGGCAAAATCAAAACCTGCGGTCATTGTGAAATTTACCAACGATCTGAGCGGGCTGGTCTTTTCGGAGAACCCGGAAGTTCCTCTGGAGGCTCTGGTTTTGAGTGGGGACATGAAGGCCAGGATTGAGCGAATCATACTGGAATACCGCCAGCAAAACAAACTGAAAAAACACGGGCTCGGCCACCGGCGCAAGATCTTGCTCTCCGGGGCGCCCGGCACTGGTAAGACGATGACGGCCAGGGTGCTTGCCTCCGAACTGAAGCAACCGCTCCACACAGTCCAGATGGACCGGCTGGTGACAAAATTCATGGGAGAAACCGGCGCCAAACTGCGCCAGATTTTCGACCGCATGCGGGAAGTGCCGGGGGTGTACCTCTTTGATGAATTTGACGCCATCGGTGGAGAGCGAAGCCTGGATAACGACGTGGGCGAGATACGCCGGGTGTTGACCGCATTTTTACAGTTCATCGAAAACGATACCTCCGATAATCTGATCGTAGCGGCCACCAATAATCCACGCCTGCTTGACCGGGCACTGTTCCGGCGGTTTGATGATGTAATCCATTACGAATTACCCGGAAAAGAGGAATGCGTACGTCTGATTGCAAACCTGCTGGGAACCTTCTATGATAAAAGATTCCCGATCGAAAAGGCAGCAGCAGCCGCCGCCGGCCTCAGTCACGCTGAAATCGACCGGGCCTGCAGGGATGCCATGAAGTTAGCCATCCTGAGCAATAAAAGCCGGGTCACCCTGGACAGTCTCACGGAGTTGCTGAAAGAAAGGCACTCGGCATACCGGGGGAGGGAGGGATAAAACGGACATGGTGCAGGAACGGTTTCGACATATTTTTCTTAGTGAACCTCCAGCTGTTACAGCATATACCAGTCCTCCCTCGTTCGGGTCGGAAAAGCGAATACCAGACAGGGACCGGCAGATTCACAGCAACTATTTAACGAGAAAATTCAACGATGCCTGGCGGGAGGCCGAAAATGAACAGACGGTCTGTCATGCCGGGCGGAGTGGCGTCTACATTGAATTCAAAAGTGACCCGGGCGCCGATCTGGTTACCAAAAGCCTTGAAGACCTGCGATCGAAAAAGGTGCGCTTACTCAATGTGCGCACCGAAGAGGCGGGAGGTCGGACTGTTACCTACGCCACCGTCTACGTGGCACATGAGAAAAAAGGTCATTTCCTGGAGAAGATTGAAGCCTACGCATCAGAGGACACTCCCAAAGGGAACCCCAAAAACGCCGATCTTGTAAACAGCATTGCCGACCTGCGCAAGGCGCTTCTTGTTGATTCCTTCTGGCAGGATGAACGGGACTTGATTCCCTCCGGAAATAAAGGGTGGTGCGAGGTGTGGCTGAGCAGCGACAGTGATGAAGTCCGCCAGCGTTTTGATGTTTTGCTGGAGAGTGAGGGAATGGAAGCTGTTAGCGGCTTTATCAGATTCCCTGAGCGGACGGTTAAAGTCATTTTGGCCAACAGGCGTGGTCTGGAGCGGCTGACAAGTCTTTCGGATGATATAGCGGAGTATCGCCGGGCTAAGGACACGGCCGCTTTCTGGTCGCAGATGGAGAATCGGGAACAGGCGGAGTGGGGGCGAGATTTACTTGAGCGCGTCCGGGTCGAATCCGACCCGAAGGTTGCGGTATGTATTCTTGATACCGGGGTTAATAACGGGCATCCTCTTATTGCGCCGATTTTGAAGGATGAAGACTGTACGTCAGCCAATCCGTCCTGGGGTGTGGAAGATCATGCCGGACATGGCACCCTCATGGCCGGAGTGGCAGCCTACGGAGATTTGGGAGAGTGCCTTGCCGGCAGTGAAGCTGTTTTAGTAAGACATTGTCTCGAATCGGTTAAAATACTTCCCCGCCCGCCGGTGGAAAACCGGCAGGAATTGTGGGGCCATATTACCGCCCAGGGAATAAGCAGAGCCGAAATACAGGCTCCAGGGAGAAAACGCGTGCTGTGTCTGGCGGTATCTTCGACAGATACAAGGGACAGAGGCCGTCCCAGTTCCTGGTCCGGCCGTATTGATCAGCTTTCGTCGGGGGCGGATGACGATGTGCGGCGCCTTTTCATCGCTTGTGCAGGGAATGTGACCGACCTGAAGACTGCATTAAACTATCCGGAAGCCCAGTTGACCGACTCCATCCATGATCCCGGACAGTCATGGAACGCATTGACTGTGGGAGCCTACACGGAACTGGATGAAATACGGGACCGTACACTGGACGGCTTTGATCCCCTTGCGCGATCGGGGGAGCTTTCCCCGTTCACCACGACATCGCTTACGTGGGATAATAATAAATGGCCGATCAAGCCGGAGGTCGTTATGGAAGGGGGTAACTTGGCCCATGACGGACATGGTTTTTGCACCGAATGTGATGATCTGTCACTTATTTCCACCTTCCGTGATCCGGCAACGCGGCATTTCTGCGGTTTCAATATGACCAGCGCTGCCACGGCGCAGGCGGCCTGGTTTGCGGCCAGGATACAAAGCGCTTACCCGGACATCTGGCCGGAGACAGTGCGCGCCCTTATTGTGCATTCGGCGGAATGGACGGAGGTGCTCAAAGCGCAGTTTTTGCCTGATTCATCGAAGACTTCCTACGCAAGGCTGCTTCGTATCTGCGGGTATGGTGTGCCGGACCTTGACCGGGCCATTTACAGTGCCTCTAATTCGCTGACACTTATTGCGCAGGAGGAAATCCAACCTTTTGGCAAAAAGGAAAACGGCAGCGGTTACAAAACCAGGGATATGCATCTGTATGACTTACCATGGCCCAGCGAGGTTCTAATGGCGCTGCCTGATAATGTGCAGGTGCAAATGCGGATTACGCTTTCCTATTTCCCGGAGCCCGGGCCGGGGGAAATAGGCTGGAAGGATCGCTATCGCTACGCCTCCCATGCGCTACGCTTCGATGTGAAATCTCCCGGCGAAGGGAAAGAGGATTTTGTACGGAGGATAAATGCGGCGGAACGTACAGAGGAGGAAGAGCATCCCGGCACGCAAAGCACGGCGGATCACTGGGTAATTGGCGCCTATGGGCGGAATAAAGGATCAATTCATTCCGATATATGGCGGGGAACGGCTGCGGAGCTTGCCGCTTCGGATGTCATAGCGGTCTACCCGGTCATTGGATGGTGGCGTGAAAGATACCACCTGGGACGTTGGAACAGCCGGAGCCGCTACAGTCTGATAGTTTCGATTACTACGACTGCGGAAGATGTAGATATCTATACCCCGGTGGCCAACAAGTTGGGCATTACTGTGCTGGTGGACGTCAATATATAACTGATGGGGTAGAATTTCATGAGTGGTAACTTTAACGAAGACACCCTGGTCCAGCGGACCACCGCCGATTACCTGCGCGATGCGCTGGGCTGGCTATCGGTCTATGCCTACAACACCGAAACCTTCGGCCCTGACGGCACTCTGGGCCGGGCTCGGACCGTGAGGTGGTGCTGACCCGCTATCTGCGGGAAAAACTGGAGGAGCTGAACCCCGGCCTGCCGGGGGAGGCCTACCGCGAGGCGGTGCGGCAGGTGATGGAGTACAGCGCCATCCTGACGACGCTGGCGACCAACCGCGAGAAATACGCCCTTCTCAAGGACGGAGTGCAGGTCTCTTACCGCAATGAAAAAGGTGAGCTTAAAAAGGAGAGGCTGCGGGTCTTTAACTTTGGGGAGCCGGAAAAGAACCATTTCCTCTGCGTGCGGGAACTGTGGGTGCGGGGTGACCTCTACCGGCGCCGGGCCGACATTGTCGGCTTCGTCAATGGCATTCCGCTTTTGTTTATGGAGCTGAAAAATGTAAGCAGGGACATCCGCGCGGCCTACGAGCAAAATTTGGCGGACTATAAGGACACGGTGCCGCACCTTTTCCACCATAATGCCTTCGTGGTGCTGGCCAACGGGGTGGACGCTAAAATAGGATTGATTTTCAGCCGCTTTGAGTACTTCCACGAATGGAAACGCCTGGCGGAGGAAGCAGCCGGTTCGGTAGAAATGGAAACATTGCTCAAAGGAGTCTGTGACAAGCGCAACTTCATGGACCTGTTTGAGAACTTTATCGTATTTGACGAGTCGTCTGGCGCTCCGGTCAAAATATTGGCTCGGAATCACCAGTTTCTTGGTGTGAACCGGGCGGTGGAGGCGGTGAAAAAAAGGGAGGAGCGGCAGGGCAAGTTGGGGGTATTCTGGCACACCCAGGGGTCTGGCAAGAGCTATTCCATGGTTTTTTTCACCCGCAAGGTGCACCGCAGGTAGTGAAGATGATGTAAAAGAAAAAACGGATGCGGTTTATTATCATGTTTTTAGAGCGTATCCCACAGTGCCGTCTCCATTTTATGCAACTGGTTCACAATAACTCAAACCCCAGACTACAATCCTTCATCCTGGGAAGAATAATCCATAAATAGCGGAGGTGTGATTATGCTTAATCTTGATTATACCGTTACTACCCCAAAGGATTTTGAAACGGCGGCGGCCGACCTGGAAAAAGCCCTGGCCGAAGAAAAATTCGGGGTGCTGTGGAAGCTGGACATGAAGGAAAAGCTGGCTGAAAAGGGTGTGAACCTGGACAGGCAGTTTAAGATAATGGAGGTCTGCAATCCCCATAAGGCCAAAATGGCCCTGGAGTCCAATATTAAAGTGGGCTATTTCCTGCCCTGCAAGGTAGTGGTATATGTGGAGGACGGCCAGACCAGAATGGGAACAGTAAGACCTTCTCAGATGATGGGTATGATCGGGGGCGGGATGCCCGAGGGCCTGGCGGACGAAGTTGACCAGATACTGGTGAGGGCACTGGAGAAGGCAAGATAGGAACGGGGGATTTTCACATTTGAGGTGAGAATCCCCCGTTTTGGATGAAAGGGTTGATTTAATGCGGAACACTCCGCTGCTCAGAGGTGTTTTACTTTTTATAGCAGTAGCGGCCTTTGTTTATGACATTTTTCTTCTTATCAAGGTTTCCACCCACCCGGAGAACATGACCGGGGCCGAATACGTACATGGCTACTGGGTTTTGCCCATAGCGCTTATTTGCCTGGTTTTGTATTCGTATCTGAACAAAAAGTCCCGTTAATAAGCCTGAAAAAGCATCCCGGCTGTTGGCTTTAAAGTCAGCAGCTTTTTCTATGGGAAAAATTACAACGGAAAAGAATGTTGCTATAAGAGGGATATTGGCAGTCTGTGTCTAAAAACAAAATAAATACCAGTGCTGGCACAGACCGGGGGAGATTTTATTTTTTTCTGAAGTCCACGGCCGCCCTTCGGGATAATATTTTTTAAGGGGAAAAACATGAGAATTAAAGTGATAGCTCTTTACATAACAGCATTATTCCTTCTAAACTTGCCCATGGCTTATGGATCATCCGCAGCTCCGGTTTTTAACGATATCAAAGGGTCTTACTCCGAAGAGTCCATCAGCCGGCTGGCCGGGCAGGGGATTATCAGCGGGGCGGGGGGAGAGTTCAGGCCCGGAGACAGCATCACCCGCCTGCAGTTTGCTGTGCTGGCGGCCAGGACGCTGGGGATACAGCCGGTTTATCCGGCGAAGACGTCTTTCGCGGATGTTTCCCCGGGAACACCGGAGGCCGGCTACCTGGAAGCCCTGGCCGGGATGGGCATAATTAAGGGCACGGGGGGATTCTTTGAGGCTGAAAGCCCGATCCTGCGGCAGGATGCGGCGGTGCTTTGGCACCATGCCCTGGGGGGCGGCTATGAAAGGCTTTCCCTTAACGAAAGATATATTGATAAAGATATGGTCTCCCCCTATGCAGAGGCCGGCGTTGCCTTCATGACCGGAAGGGGCTTGATGGGGGGAAGCGAAGGTTATTTTTATCCCCGGCGGGAGATGACCCGGGCCGAGGCTGCCGTACTGGCGGCCAAGCTGCTTGAAGTGAGAAAGGGGCAGGCCCTTACGGCTTTGCCGGTGGTTTCAGCCCGGCAGGCCCAGGTAAAAGAAGGTGAAACCCTGGCGCTGGAGCCCCGGACCGCCGGGAATTTCCCAATCTTCACACCGGTATACGGGACCGACAGCCCGGAGGTATGCCCTGTTTCTCCGGAGGGCACGATATCGGGAAAACTGAAAGGGAGAGGGACAGTTACAGTAAATGCGGGGTATAACTCCTATATTGTTAAAACAGAAGTGTCTTCTCCCAAAACAGGGAAAAGTGCTTCCGCCGGCGTAACCGGTGAGGTTTACCCGGTCCCTCCCGAAACAGAATTTGATATTGGCTATGCAGTAAAACAGCACTCCCCGGACACCGCCTTTCAGCAGACTGAGCGTAAAAACAACCCCGGCCCGCCGGAAGGTCTGACCTCTCAAAGCGATACCTGGACGGGTTTTTTACGCCAGCAGGGAAGGGACATTACAGTGGATTTAAAAACTGCCCGGCCGGTGTCTGAAATATCAGTGGAATTCATGCAGAACCCTGAGTGGGGGGTTTTTCTGCCCGGCCATATAAAGGGTGAGGTGTCTTCTGACGGCGTTTCCTGGTGCCACCTGGGCTATGCTTACCACGGGGTGAGCCCTGCGGAGCCCGGTGAGAGTAAGGTTAACCTTACACTTTCCTTTGCCCCGGTGACAGCCCGCTATGTTAAAATAAGCTTTCCTGTGGACATATGGGTTTTCGCCCGGCATCTATCGGTAAAGGGGGGACCGGTCGTCACCAATCCGGCAGTCCTTGCCTGCGCCGGGGGGGACAGCGGCCTGGCGGGAAACTACATGCAGGTGCCCAACATAAATGACATTTTGCTGGTGTACACAGGAGACAAAAGTGACTACCAGAAGTTGGCCCCGGCTGACTTTATGCCTCTGGTGGGCTACCAGGACAAAACAGGTAAAATTTCCGGAAGAATGTTCGATACCATGCTCTTCCTTCCCTACTATGGGATACCAGCCACCAAGGACAGCTGGGCCGCCTACATAGAAGATTTATTGGCCCCGGGTCAGCAGCTTATGGCTCTGGAAGAGGCCGTGGCCAGGATGAATGAGCTTTCCGGGCTCCAGGTGAGGGAAAAGGTGATACTGTCCATTCCCTACCCCGGTGTTAAACCGGAGGGCTTTGGTAATGCTGCCGACGGGGAAAATGCCGCCGGAGAAAGATTTGCAGCCGTGCAGTGGTATTACAATGAGCTTATGGGCAGGTGGAACAGCGCCGGGTTTAAGAACCTTGACCTGGCCGGCATATACTGGTGCGGGGAAGCAATAGAAAATACCCATGCCGGGGAGAAGGAACTGGTGCAAAATACGGCCAGGCTGGTAAGGAACAGCAGCCAGAAATTTTTCTGGATTCCCTATTATGGCACCAAGGGGTACGAGAACTGGAGATCGTATGGGTTCAGCCATGTGTTTCTGCAGCCCAACTATTTTGCCCAGGACAGTCCGCCGGAGGACCGCATGGACAGGGCGGCGGAACTGGCCAGGCGGTATAGCCTGGGCATTGAAATAGAGCTTGAGGAAAATGTGCTGTATAACCAGACATATTACAATTTGTTTTATAACCAGCTGAAGAAGGGGCACCAGCTTGGCTTTGACGGCCCGCTGACCAATGCCTATTATGCGGGAGTGGTGAAAAAAACGCTGGTGAAGTCCGCCCGCAGCAATGTCCCGGCGACCCGGGCAGTATATGATGACATTTACAGGTGGATCAGCGGTACCTACCAATAGAAGCCGCAGCCTTTTAGTAAACATGCATTTCAATAAAAAAACAGTGGGGTTCGGCGTTGGGGCTGAGCCCCCTGTTTTAATATCTCTTTTGAGGTGTCCCGGCCGGAAAAAAGTTAAACAATATTTAAGAATTTCTTAAAGATTTGCTAAAAAGTTATGGTTAAAATATCCACATGCCTTAAAAATATTGCCAGCTAAATAATTTTTATATGGAGGTAGCTGTATGGGAGGAATTATAATGAAAATAACGGTTAAGGCGAGACTGGTTGCGTCATTCAGCCTTTTTATAGTTATAATCAGTAGTGTTGCATAAAATTTAGACTTCATTTGCAAGAAGAAATATAGCAAGGTTTTATGTGTAAATATAAGTAATTAATGGTGTATACAACCATGTGGTTTTCCCTGGTTTTGTTGAAAATAGTGGGTAGTTAAAAGGTAACCCTGTATCCACATTTTAACAGTTTGAATTT
>JAMCVT010000146.1 GCA_023475565.1 Actinomycetota bacterium | reverse complement strand
GGGAATACGGGCCCTGGGGGGGGGGTTTCCCTTCTTGAAGCGGGGAAGAAAGGGATTTTCAGGCTGGACCCCACAAAAATAACCATTTCGTTAAGAAATCTTAATATTTCAGGGTTCTGGTCCGAGCAGTGGCTGAGGGAAAATCACAGCATCCAGGTAGAAATGTCAGATTTGTTCAACCTGCTGCTTATTGTCACCCACGGCAATTTTAAAATACACGCGGTCCGCTTCCTGGAAAGTCTGGAAGACATGAAGAAACACTGGGCCCACAGAGGTTATAGCGCATCAGAAATATGGGCGGAAAAATATTTTATACCGGAAATACCCGGGCAGGCGGTTACCCCGCGAGAAGCATTCTGGGCCCAGTGGTCCGCCATTCCACTGGCCGAAGCGCAGGGCCGTATATGCACCGAAACAATAGCCTGCTATCCTCCGGGCATTCCGGTAATTTGTCCCGGTGAGATAATAACCGGTGATATTGTGGAATACCTGCTGCTTATGAAAAACACGGGCGCCCATTTCCAGGGGTGCCATGATCCCCGGCTGCAGACTGTAAGGGTGATACGTTGATACGGTAAAAAATACAGCCATCCCTTAATTTGAGTAAGTCCCTATTGTTTCTAAAGAATTATTTTTTGCGCATAATAATAGTGGACTTGCAAAAAATCTCCGGGAGAGTGTTGATGAAAAGGAAGGCAGTAATTGTCCTTACAGCGGTCTGTATTATATTCTGCTTTATAAACGCCTGTTCACAGAAGGGCGTTGCCAGCCCGGACCCGCCTCCGGCGCCTGCAGAAGGCGGCACCCAGGCCCTGGAAAAATTTAAAGATATGGATAAGCCCTATAACGGCCCACTGCCCTGGGAAGGTGACAAAAAGTTTCAGCAGGCCCGGGCAAAGAGCGGCACGCCGCTTCTGATGGCCGCATACAGGGCCACCCTGCACGACCCCATTATGGCCGAAGGTTATAACATCGGCCTGGCAGCGGATCAGCTGGCCGGTACAGTGGTGCAGCCCGATGAAATTTTTTCCCAGAACGATGCCATCGGCCCCTATACGGAAAGCAGGGGCTACCGGGCCGGCCCCACATACGCCGGTAACAGGCTGGTCACCACAGTGGGGGGCGGGGTCTGCAAAATAGCCACCCTGCTGTACAACGTGGTAACTTTCAGCGATTTGAAGATTATTATGCGCAGCGCCCACTCCATGACCGTGCCCTATGTCCCTCCGGGACAGGATGCCACGGTGTATTACGGGGCAAGGGATTTCCGTTTTATAAATAATTCCGGGGGCCCCGTATTAATCTGGTCCCAGAAGTCCGGGGACACTCTTTACATGGCCCTTTACGGCACAAAAAAACCACCTGTGGTGAGGTGGCACCATAAATTAATAGAAACTACCCCTTACTGGACGCTTTACGAGCATAATTCCTCACTTCAGCCCGGAGAGGAAAAGGTGATTGCCCCCGGCCAGGACGGCTGCGCGGTAAAGTCCTGGGTAACCGTTGAAACACCGGACGGCATGGTTACCTCGAAGAAAAAGGGAACCAGCTATTACAGCGCCAGCCCCCGCATAATAGAGCGGGGCCCCCAAAGGCTCCGGAATGATACTGCCGTTCCGGGGCAGTAAGCTTAATGCCCCTTGTTTTCCGGCGCAACCTGATATCCCTGCATTAAATGAAGCCCCCCGGCATTATTTTAATCTTTATTCATCTTTAATATTGACTGACTACTTTTCCCCTTTTTTATTTCAACCCCGTCCTAAAACCTGGGCCACCCTGTTTAAAAAGTAAGTCTCCTCCCGTATCATGTGGTTGGGTAAAAGAGGAGTGCCATTATTCTGTACAGTACAGCTTCCTATTTGATTCTCCAGGCTTTTTAACAGGTCAATATGCGTTTGCACAACACCCCGGGCATCGTTTACCATTCCGTATAAACTGGGGAAATCATCCCTGACAGCCCCGTACATTTCCGTTTTGCCGTAAGACTCGATAAAAAGGCAGTTGAAGGCATTTTCATATTGCTGCAGCTCCATTAAAAGCCGGTATTCATGCGGGTCCAGTACCCTGTAAAGCATTGCCGAGTGACCAGCCGCATCTGAAAGCCACAGCCTGTTAAGGTGGAGAAGACTGGCGGGGGGATCTGCCGGGGGGGCGGGAAGGCGCCCCAGTACACGGAGAAACTCCTGGGCCTCATTAATCATATGGTTGAGGTCCGAGGGCTGCAGATGAATAACAACGCCGCACTTTAAGAGCAGCATAAGCAGCTGGCTCTTGAGGGCTATCAGGTTTTCAGCGGCGCATACAGCTTCCTCCCTTGTAACAGTTTGCACCCTGGCAAGCAAATCTTTAAAAACATAGCGCAGCTTTTCAGCGCTCTCTACCCACTGCCTTTCATTGGGGCCAAGGTTTTCCCGTATAAACATCGCGTGGTCCCGCATAATTCCCAGCCAAAATGCCATTTCGGAAGCTGCCGTCGGCACAGGTTATCCCTCCCATGAAAAGGTATATTT
>JAMCVT010000039.1 GCA_023475565.1 Actinomycetota bacterium | reverse complement strand
ACAATTAATTAGCTCATATAGTTGCCACATATAGCCATTTTGGCTAACATATGCCCATTACTATTGTTTTTCAAAAAGGCAGCTTGCAAACGGCAAAAAAAACAGCTCTTTTTCAACGCTCTCCTAGACATTCCTGTGGGACCAAGGGATTTTATCAGGGCCGCCAAGCCGGCGCTTCTTATTTGACTAGGACTCATCGATTGGGCTTGCATTTTGTATCACCTCTACTAAAATCCGTTTCTTGCTTTGATAGAATATATGTAAGCCCTGGTAATTAATCAATTTCTAATTAGTAAGATAAATCTGGCTCTTACCCTCCGGAAGGATAGAGCAATGCTGGAGGGCAACCCGATCGTCTGTAGGGGTTCTCCCGGGGATAAGGGGGTGGACTGACTTGGTTCCCCCTAATGGTGTCTAGCCCTTAACATAGCCGGGAACTGTTCATCTTTATCCTCATTTCAAAGTCATAGACTAAGGTATCGTCCAAATCTTCATCCCTTTTTCCAGTGAAGTAATACCTGCTGTTGGGTGATTTCCAGCAGTCTGGAGCACATAACAGGTTATTTTTCCTAAGGTACTTGTAAACCAGAATTTCCCCTAAAAGACCTACGGATGTTTCAAAAGAAGAACAGAAATCCCCCATGTTTTGAAGTATTGTTTTTGTCGTTTTTGAATCGGTTGACTTGTTCTCATGTCCCCGGTGATTCAGTTTGATAATTGCCTGGCCTTTCTGTTCAAGTGCCTGCCTGCATATGTAGCTGGCATCGTACTCGGCATCCATCAGTTAATAAAGAGGTTTTTTGCCCAACAATTTCAGTTAAAATCACAGGACTCCTTTATTAGCGCCGGAGCAATTCCAACGTCTGAACAGTTGGCCGGAGCCACCCTGCAGCTACAGGTATCGGGCCGATGTCAGTATTTCACCCGCAAGGTATATTTTAAAGAAATATTTCTACCTCCCCGGTGGAAGCGGTACGGTGTCAAAAATCAGCGCCGGTATCGCTGATTTTACCAGCCTTTTCATGGGCAGTTACCAGATGTATGGGTGGGCAAACCTTCTTTTAAGCCGCCGCGTATCCCTTGTGTTTCAAGGGTGCTGAGTTTTGAAATTGTCACATCCTTGGCCATAGCTACCTTAAAAAACGCACAAATCAATTTTTCTTAAGCTGGAGTTGCTCTGGACTGGAGATTCCCTTCCTTATTCAGCCACAAGCGGACATCTTTTTCCTTCCTGTCAAAACGATAAACCCGACCACCCACCAATACCAAAGAGTTCTCAAAGGCATATTTTAAAGTAACAATAGCTCTAGGGCCGGCCATCACCCTGGTGGCGGACCCGCCTCTGGATCCCAGTTCCCCCACATGCACCTCTTCCCCGGCCTGAATCTCACCCCCACGAAATACGCCGGATACAATCACCTTTTTCCCAGCCTGAATTCGCGAATTATAACAACCTCCACCCAACACCCTGACATTGCCGCTTGCTATAACGGTGGAATTGAGGATGTTTGCAGCTACCACGTCACTTTCCGCAGAGGGAGGAAACGCAAAGGCTTGTTCCCATTCCAAAGCTCGTTGGGCCAGTTTTTCCACCTCCTGGAGGTCACGTACCCCCAAAGGGAAGTGTACTGCCCGTTCGACTTCCTTAATAAACTCGTTCAGGCCTTCACCGGCTAATCCTGGTGGAAGAGTTTCAACTTGCTCTTTGAAGGCTTCTGCAGCAGAAGGAAGATGCCGAAACTTCCCCTCCAACAGCAATCTTAACAAAGGACCGATACCGTCTTTAAGATCGCCTTGCTTGAACGCCGGGTGACCAGATAGCTGATAAATAGCCATGATCATCTCTCGCAAACCAATTGCTAAAGCGCGAACCTGTGGAAGAATTTCTTGCATAAAGGCAAGATTTCCTCCTGCGGCTACTGCTGATGCCAGGATATTTCCCCTAATTAGGACGGATCCCGCTGTTTGAACTCTCGCCCCGGAGACCAGCCCACCCACTCTAACATTTCCGTCCGCTTCTACCGCCATTCCTTCTTCCACATTACCGGTAATTACCACATCACCTTTAAAGGTAATATTTCCGGAAGCAAGATCAACATCACCCGTATGCACCAGTTCAGGCAAAACACTTACCCTCACCAAGCAACGGCTGCGATAGGCTACAGGACGTCCAGCCCGGGCCGCTACCGCCTGTTCACCATCCCTGGAAAGCACCGCTCCTGCACCAGCAGAAAGGGCAAAATCCGAGGGCGCCGGCGGTACAATTACGTCTCCCTTGACGCTGACACCAGGCCGGCCCATCTCCGGCAAGCGCTTTACAGCTAAGATTTCCCCCTCCATTACCGAAGAAAAAACATACCTTTCCCGGAAATCCACCGTTTCCTCTTCCTCAGCCAGTACGGGCAGCTTGGAACCGGAAGGAAAAAGCAATTCCACCAGGCCGTCTTTTCCTGGTTCCGCAGGGGTTCCCCGGGCGATAACCACCTCCTCTTCAGCACAGGATGCGGCGCCGCGAGAGCATGCTTCCCAGTCTACGCCATAGTTAATACCCAGTCGGGGCAACTCCTGCAATAATTCGTTCAATGTAAGGGGTGAAAGACACTCTTCCCGCTCCACTACCGCCAGTTGTAGTTTTCTGGCAGCCAGGAGCTCCGCCACCTCCCGGTGAATTATCACCGTAGGGCTAATCCGCAATATTGCCTGTAAACCATCAGAAGAAACGGTTAAAGACCATTCCCCTTCCCTTCGTTCAGCCACCGCCTCCAGCAGTACTGTATCTTGCACGGATACGGGTGTGGGTTGAGTACGCTCCTGGCCGTTCACAGTCAGTCTTACCCCCGGGCAAGGAATTACTATCGGGTAGGGTCCTTCCGGTGGGTGCCGGACAACTAGGCGCCCATTTTTTATAAAAGCATAGGGACTATCCGTTTCTCCGTACGGATAAGCTTTATCCGGTTTACTGGCGATCGCAGACAGGAAGTCCTGGGTAATTTCCTTTTTCATCAGTACATCACCTCCTACTGAGCGTTGGGTTTTGTCTCCAGAACTTCAAGCACCCGGAAAAAACCAAGCACTTCCAAGTCTTCTTGAATGAGACTGGGTATGCGAACAAATTTCAGGGTGCGGCCTTGCCTATAAAAGAGCCTGACCTGGCTCAGAAGCATACCCACCCCGGAGGAGTCTGTAAATTTAAGTCCCTGTAGATCTACCACCACCACTTCCTCCGAGTGGCGCTGAATTTCCCGTTGCAATCGTTCCACGTTGCTAAAGTCCAGTTCACCCTCCACCTCCAGGGTTGCTATTCCCTTCTGCTGCCGGACCCTAATCTCCACCCGTGCCACCCGCCTTTCCCGTTACCTTCATAACAACCAGGGTCACGTCATCCTTTTGACAAATACCGCGAGTAAATGTATCCAAATCAGCCAGAATCTTATCTTTCATACACTTAGCATTAACGCCATTCTGCAAACGTACTGCTTTCTTCAATCGTTCTTGTCCGTACCTCTGTTCACCAGGGCTACAGGCTTCCACCAGTCCATCGGTGTACAGCACTACCGCATCTCCGGCGGCAAGAAAAACTTCCTCTGCACCTGACCCAAGATAATCTTCCCAAAAGCCTATAGCGACTCCACGGCACTGTACTTCCCTCACCTCACCATTAGACAGCAGAAGGGGCAGGTGGTGCCCTGCATTAACGCAAGTAAGGCGGCCGTTTTTTCCGTCATAACACAATAAACATAGGGTGGCAAAAGAGCCGCATTTTCGCAATTCATATCCTCCCAGCTTATTTAACCGGCGCACTATCTCCAGGGGATGGGAGTCAATCCTAATACACTCCCGGAGCGAATGACGGATTGTTTCCATCTGCCGTGCTGCCTGGAATCCTTTACCCATTACATCCCCGATTACGATAAACACGCTGCTTTCGTTACAGGAGATAAATTCAAAAAAATCTCCACCTTCCTGTCCGGCCGGCCGGCTACAGCCACTACCTTCCAACCCATAATCCCTTAGGATTTTCTCATTTCCTTCAATCACTTTTCCCCTCCATTGCTACCTCTTTTTTCCAGTCAGGGCGCCGTTTTGTGTCAGGAGCTTGTCCAGCCCTACCAGCTGCATCACTTCCGCCACATCAGGCTGCGGGTGTAATATTAACAACTGGCCACCTTTTTGCTGCCAGTTGTTGTTGATGTCCAGCAAACCTTTAAGACCGGTTGAATCAACGAAAGAGACCCCAGAAAGGTCAAGTTCCAGAGTATGTTCACCCTCCTTACCAACAACCTCTTGCAAAAGTGCTATTGTTTCCATGTCTAATTCGCCGTTGAGCACTACCCGGCGTACCCCGGGGTCAACATCTACCTCTATTTTCAGCAATAACCTCACCTTCTCTCAGTTATTTTTCCAAATCCAACCTATCTGTGCGCACATTGCCAAAATCAAGGACCAGGGTGGTGCCTGACGGCCCTGTATTAAGGTAAAGAGAGTCCGCATAGTAGAGCATCAAGGTAAATCCACATCCCATGGAATTCTTGGTAGAATAATGCTGCATCAGTGTAGCCCTGGCCAATTCACTGGTTTTGATTCCCGAACCCCGATCCTGCACGATAATTCTAACAAGGTTCCCAGCCTGTCTGGCCTGCCAGCAACCGCCCCCTGCATGTTTGAGAACGTTGGCCTGTGCTTCTGACAAGCACAAGGCTATAGCGTGTTGCCTGTGGCTAAATATACTAGGCAGAGATTCCCGCAGTACCTGGCGGGCTTTTGGGATGTCATGGGCTTGCATGGCCTCACCTTTTGCCATTTCCACTCCTTCTGACAGCAATTTTTCCGTCTCTTCACTGTTCACCAGGTGCAGCCGGCCTCCCGTTACCGCCGACATGGCCTCACGGTAAGCCTCCATCTCCTGACGATGAATCTTTTTTTCCTTTTCAATCACCTCTGTGATATCGAAGGCTAACAGTCCACCGCTCCTGTGGTCGAACGGCACCCCGTGAAAGTCGAATACCTTTTGGCCGTCAGCGCTAATGATTACCTCGCGCCGGTGTTCAGCATGACGGGTAGCCTGACGCATCAACTTCTCCGCTTCTTCCATAGGCAGATCCATGTCGGCCTGGCCTGAAAGGCAGCGGAAGCGCCCACCTTCATATTTCAGCACCTTCCCCACCCGGATAGCGCTAATTAGTTCGGATTTCTCCAATTCAGCCAATAGTTTCTCCCTGACCAAATCCTGAAGGTGCTCCGGTAAGTGCTGGGAAATCTCTGCAACCAGTTGGCCAGTGCTTCCAGCCAGCAATTGGTACACCTCGTTGTTAAGCCGTCTGGCAGTCCCCTGCTTCCGGTGTACAGAGAGGATGTCAAACACGTGAACGTTATTTTTCCCCTTGAGTGGTACGCCGGCAACCTCGATCCATAGATTTTCCTGCAGTCTGATTACGTACCGGCCCGGAACGGGAGCTTCCGTTTCCAGCCCAAATTCAGTGGTATTTAACGCTAAAATGTCTGCCGGATACTTTTTGCCCTGCTCATCTTCCAGTAATATTCTGGTAGGGGGTGAAGGCACCCGGCGAAGTGGGCCCTGCTGAATAAAGTCCTTGCACTCTACACAAGGACTGGCTGGTTCTTTTTGCGCACATTCGTAGCACCGCCGCATTTTCTCACCGTCCTTCCACCTGTCAGCCCCTCCCGGCTGCATATCCTTTAAATTTACAAAATATGACTAGTAGGCGATCCAGCCATTGGCTCTGGGCATATACCACTGGGTGAGACAAAGTATATGAATCCACCAATTGAGCAAGCCACTTTTTTTCTTCATTTATTTGTTCTTCAAGCCTGCCCGGATCGCGGTATGTAGTAATTTGCCAGAAGGGCTCTTCCGTCAAAGCCGACACCAGCTCCGGGTCGAACTGGAAACCGGCACACCGGTACAGTTCTTCCAGTGCTTCATACATTACAAAAGGCTGGCGATAAGGCCTTCGGGAAGTCATAGCATCCAGGGCATCGGCCAAAGCAATAACTCGGGCATACAATGGTATCTGTTGTCCCTTCAGTCCCTCGTATCCCTTCCCATCCCATCTCTCATGGTGATAACGGATCATTTCCACCAGAGAATTGTCTTCTCCCCTTTCCGCTACTATGGATGCACCTCTCCGCGGGTGTTCTTTTAATTCAGCCCATTCTTCATCTGTGAGCATTCCCGGTTTTTCGACAATTTCACGTCTAACAAACATCTTTCCTACATCGTGGAAGAAAGCTCCAGCTATTACGTTTTTCTGCTCCACTTGGTTAAGACGAAGAAAAGTGCATATTCTCAAGGTCAGATTGGCAACATTAGCACTGTGGAGGTATAGCCCGGACCAGGACTCTTTCATCAACCCTAACAAGTCGCTTATGCCCGTTAGATCCACAGATATCCCTTCACTTTTAACTTTTTTCCCCTTCATTTTAATATCGACCCCCATTGCCCGAGTAATAGCGGTTAGATTTGCTTATAAGCAAAAACGGCAACCGATCAGCTGCCGTAATATAGAGTACTATTTAAACAAATAGTGAAACCCTTATTGCGGCAACCTGGCAGTCATACCCTCAAGGGCTACAGACCCATGGCTTTGCGTCCCAACCTTTCGGATGGTTTGCCCTTAGCACAATGTAATTTCAATACTTAAAAGTAAAAGGGCCGAACCAATACCACCGGTAATTACAATATTTACCAGCCAGTGAAAAGTTCAGCCCTTTGTTGTTCTTTTAATGGAAAATTATGATTAGGTAATGTAGATGATAAGGGGAAATGAATTATTACCAAATATTGGAAGCAATTACATATAATACCCCCCCCCCCCCCCCCCATGGGGAACATATGTTCTATTTGCATATTCCAACGTTTTCATCTCTCAATTATTCCTTTATGCTCAAATTTTTTGTTTTTGTGTCATATCGTTGGATCCATTATACCCTTCCCGTCCAAGCTGATGCAATACCGGATCTCTCGTTGACTCATAGCGCTCCGCGTCAAGCTGGACAATTCCAAACTGGTTATTCTTGTGCACCTTGGGTATGTTATTAATTCTTACCCCCTAACATTTACCGTCCTCGCTATCGCGAACGTGTCCAAACTAGTAAAAGCAGACTGGAAATCGGCAACTGTTCCCCCTTTAAAAAAAATAAGCCCCTTCTTTCTAACCCTCTATGGGTAGATATCAGGGGCGCTTTTTATTCCAATTAACGGTAAGCTTCACGCCTATGCTTTATTGTCCATATAGAGACTTGTTTCTCTTTAAAGCGGTATTCGAAAGTAATTCGCCAATCACCTACCCTGAGTCTGAGTTCGCCCTGGCCGCCCTTTTAGTTTAGCTACATCACCTTGTGGTGGATAATTGACTAATCTACTAATAGCTTCTTTCATCCTTGCCTGGGTAAGCCTGTCCAATTCCTTGAGGCTTTTTGTGGCTTTTCCCGAAAAAATTATCTCAAATTCTCAGTTCACGCCAGACATCCCCGGCTTTGACGCCCTTTCCGGCTTCTATTTCAGCCCTGGCCTGGTTAATTTCCCTGGCTTCTTCCGGAGATATCTCCCCTTCCGGCCATGCCATAGAACTGAGAATAACCCACAGGGCCTGAACCTGTTCATCAGTCAGCCGGTCAACAAGGGCCTTTATTTGATCACGGGCTACAGCCATATATACCACCTCAAGGTTATTATAACCTTTCTTCATTTTTTAAACCACCACTTTCCTAATCTTGATTTATGGTTATATTCCCTTTGCCGCCACCCAATGACCAGACACTGGCACTGTGACCATGGATATTGTCAGGACTGGCTGGTAACTCAATCACGTTTCACAGCCATCGCGGCAGCGTTCCCCGGCAATCTTTCCGGCCAGTGCGACAGCCTCTTTTTCATCGTGGCATATCCAGGTGTCGGCAAGTACGCCCCCTTTAAATTGAACGATTATGTAAGGTCTGGAAATTGCCCTGCGCACACGATCGTCCATCCTGTTATGTATTTCTTCGAGTTCGGCGTATACAGCTTCATGGTTTTCCGGTTCATCAAACGGTATATGCCAGGCTTTCCAGGACTCGTTTAGGCATACGATCGGTACTGGTATTGCGTCATATCCGCATTTGTTCTCAACAAAAACGACTGTACCGGTGGTGTCATCATAAGATGGGGCGATGCTTACAGAAAACCATAGATTGGGATATTTTGCCTCAACCAGATTTACAATTGGCTTATAAAAATGGTAGAATTTCGACCAGACGCCTGACTTAACATCTTCATCGTTGAAAAACGGGCCGTTTATGTTGGTGCAGCCACCGGGCTGCGAGAGAAATTCCATGTGGTAGGCGTAAAAAGCCTCAGCCAGTTCTTCCGAAACGGCATATGACTGTATGGCCGGCTGTAGTTTTTGAGCCCCGCTTTCATCAAGAAATTCCACTATCTTACCACATTCTTTCATCAATCCCAGCTGTGCCAGGAAGATTTCCCGCCCCATTCCGCATGTTCTTTTACTATTACCTTTTACAGTCATTCAGACCCCGCTAGAACCATCGCACATGAGGACGGATTAGCGGGTTCACCTCCTTCCGGGCAACCTTTTTCTTTAAACACCTTGCGCTTTTTGACCACCGCATAACTCTCCTCCGTTACTTCCAAGCTGCAGTAGTTTTCAGGACACGGACCATGTCGTCGAAGAGCTGGTCAAATCGTTTGAGGGTAAGGAAAATCTCTTTAACCTCTTCATAGGATATTTCCCTGAGTTCCTCCTCACTCCTCACTGGAAAGCCGTCCCGTATGCGGCTGTTCAAGCGGCTTTCCATGACGATGTAACCTCCGCTTCGACCGTTTGTATAGACACTTATCCCTGTCTCGTTTTTAAAATCCTCGATTAGCAGTCTCAGGCCTTCCCACAGGTCTTCACAGAGGTTTTCGTCACCTATGCTTTCGAAGGCCCTGTCCATTTCCTCATTTGTCAGGGGCAGCCTGTGCACCTTTATGCACCGGCTGTAACCGGTCAAACCGTTCCAGCTGTTCATGAGCCAGTATGTCTCGTGCCCGGTAATGCAGGCGATCATTTCCCTTTTTGTTTTCTTCGGCATCAATGGGGGGCAGCAGCCGGCGCCGCCCCTATTCCCTCCTTTCAGATTTAGGTGCGGGCCGGGCCGCCTGGTTAAATGTCAACCGCCAACGTTCTATTTAACTTTCTGACACAGGGATATTTTGAACTCACTCCCGTCGGTCAGATGTTCCGAGATTTTGAATGCCTCATCCGATACACTTTGCAATACGTTCACGACCTGGCCCACTGTTTTAGTCTCCGGAAGTTTTACAAGGTACTTCCTGAAGGTCAAGTCGGCCTGCCGGTAGTCAAAAACATCCGCGTAAATACTTAACCCTACTGACATTGTGTTTTCGTTGTCGTAGTCAATCTCCGCGTCCACAGGCGCAGGCAGCAAATCATCGTTGGGAAAGAGGACCAGCAGAGAGTCGAACAGATTCTTTAGAGAGTCCTCATCAAAGTGTTCGAAATGAAACTTTGCCTCAAGGTAAGACTCAAGAGATTCGACGTCTCTGACACCCAGGGCGTGCATTGCTTCAACGTCTCCGGTCATTTCACGGCCGTTGCCGGACTCGAAGATATTCAGAATGGCAAGCAGAATAGAGCATTTAACCGGGGAATTACTCTTCCAGGGAACTTCCGTTAATGTTGCCATTATATGGGGGCGGGCCCACCGGCCCGCCCCATTTCCCCCTTTCGGTTGAAAATGGTTTGGGCCGGTGAGATCCCTCAGATGTTTATTATTCGTTTAAAATCCTATCCGGCCATCTTCTCCGACATCACCCCGCCGCGCCGGCGGCGACCGGCGGCGGTCACGTCCTCGTGTTCGATATGTTCATTCCCGGCTGCCATACCCCGGCGTTTCCGCCCGTCCACTGCCGGCTGCCGTTCAACCTCCACGCTGACCCCGCCGCGTCCGGTCCTGGGCCGTTGGCCCAGTGACAGGAGAACCTGCCTGTTGGCCTCAGCGATCTTTTTCAGCACTCCCATGATCTCTTCTGCGTCGCGGTCCTCGGATTCCCTATCCAGTATTTCCGAGAGTTCCCCCAGCTGCCTGATGACCTCGCGGTCCTCCATGAAATTGAGGGACTGCACCTTCTGAACCAGCTGGCGCAGGGACATTACGCTGGGCCCGGGCAAGTGCCCGTGCTTTTCTACATTATCCCTGGCTGCCGAAACAGACTCGTAAATCATGGAGCGCAGCTGGGCAGCCAGGTCCGAGATAAAGCCCTGCACCTGGCGGTGATAGGTGTGACTGGCCATAACATTGTTGGCCATGCGGGCCTCCATCTCGGCCATGGTGGAGGTAACCGGCACAAAGCTGAGGTCGATTTGGAACCTGCATGACTCATCGATCTCCGTCCTGCCCGGGAATTTGGACATGACCCTGAAGACAAAATTGTCCACAAAATCTTCCGGCACATTGGCGCCGGCGTCTTTCTGGAGGGTGCGGTATACCTCCCGGGCAGCATCGCGGTACTTCGTTTCAGTAAAAAGCCGGATGCTGTCGTAGTTTTCCAGGATCTTGTCGTTAAGCCTGTGGTACTCGCCGCTCATTTCCGCAAGTCTGCGGCTCAACTCGTTGTATACCTGGTAAGGTACGAAGCGGCCCCATACTGTTTGGAAGCTGGACTCCCGCAGCAGTCTCCTGGCATTGGTCTCGACGGCATCAAGGCTTCTTAGGTATCTGACCGGAATCAGCCTGCGCCGCCCCAGCCTGACATATTCGTCCAGGAATTCCCGGTAGCCGGCCTCACTGGCCTTAATGCCCAGGTCCTCGGCGTCAAGCCGCAGCTCGAACCTCTCCCGGGCAATCTTCAGTTCCACCAGCACTCCCTTTCTGGCCAGGCTGGTGGCGGTGGCATCCAGCCGGACACGGATGTCCTCCGGATCACAGCCCAGCCTGGCCGCCACCTCGTTTTTTTGCTCCATGATATTCCTTTCTTTTTCCTCCCGGGTTATGTTATCAAGCAAATTCCTCAATGTTTCCTTTATTTCCATTCTTAGCACCTCCATGGGGCCGGGAGAATTTTTTGCCTCCCGTCCCGAATAGATTTAATTTCTTCTTTTCCTGCCCTCGTTGGATCCGCCGGCAGCCAACTGCAGTTTCCGTCCGCGCTTTTCCATCAGTTTCTGGCGGTAAGCCATTGGCAGCAGGTCGATATCGTCGCATTCCTTTAATGCCAGCTAGGTCATCAGGTCAATATCCCCGGTGGTGGGACGGAAAACTTCCAAGGCATACTGCAGGTGTTCCGGCTTTACCGTATCGGAACCTGCATCCTCAGCGACATCGGCGGCCTTCAGCACCAGCGCCCTTATTTCAGCCCCGGTATACCCGTCGGTGGCGGCAGCGGCAGCCTCCAGTTCCTCGCCGGAAAGTGCGTGGCTGATAGCGTATTTGGTGAATACCACCCGGAAAATGTCCGCCCTTTCCCCCTCATCGGGAGGCAGGACAGGGACTTTTCTGTCCATCCTGCCGGGTCTTTTCAGCGCCGCGTCGATCAGGTCGGGCCGGTTGGTCATTCCCAGGAATACCACCTTGCCTCGGTGCCTGTCGTCCGCCATGAATTCCAGCAGCCTCTTGAAGAGCCTGCTGGAAACGCCGGAATCCCCCGAGCTGTTGCGGGACAAACCCGATTGGTCCAGCTCGTCAATTATTGTTATAGTGGGGGCCAGCGCCTCTATGCACTGCAGGGCTTTCTCCAGGTTGGCCTCCGAGGACCCGACCCAACGGTTCATGATCTTGGCCAGGTTCAGTGAACAGCAGTTCACTCCGCTTTCCCTGGCCACGGCCTCGGCCAGTATGGTCTTGCCGGTGCCGGCCGGGCCGGGCATGAGCACTCCCGTCGGACAGCGCCTGGAGTTACCCTCCCGCAAGGGCCGGATCACATTTTTACGGAAAAATTCCTTCACGTTCTCCATTCCCCCGATGCTGCCAAAATCCAGCTCGGGGTCGATTATCTGCAGTACATCTCCGTACTCCGCTGAAATAATGTCCCTCTTGCGCTCCTTGACCAGATCCGGTGTCACCGCCACGTCAGCGCCCGACCGCAAAAAGATGTCCTCTACGTGCAGCTTCTTAAGACCGGCGGTCAGCCTGGCCATTTGCTGAACAGTGATGTCCCTCATGTTCGGCCTGCCGTCTATGGCGTACTTCTCCGCAAGGGCCCGGATATATCTCTGGCGATCCTCAAGGTCCGGCAGCGGCACCTGGACCGCCTCAACCCGGCTGCTGGCTGAGCGCAGCGCCCGGTTGACATCGGAGAGGTTTTCCGCCACCAGGAACACCGGGGAACCCAAATCGGCTATCTGCCTGTCCCTGGCCCACCGCAAAAGGGTAGTCAGCACAGTTCTGTCTCCCGGGGACATCTGGGCCAACTCGGCCGCAGGCACCAGTGTTTCCGCATAGTCTATGATCACCGCCGCCTTTGCCCTGAGCCCGCCGTTACAGTCCGGCACCGAAAGGCGCAGAGCGTCTTCCACCAACATCAGGGCGGCCACCGGGTCTCTGGGGATGATTTCTTCAATCCCCGCAGAGTCTGAAGCCGCCAGCCCCAGGTCCTCCAAGAGCACTTTTTTGTGCGAGGGAATCGGGAACCATATGCCGGCGGACCGGTTGTAGCAGATGAGTATTTCTCTTTCCGACACCAGCGGTGACTGCATCAGGTATTCAATCACCGATGCATTGCCGTCAACGGTGTCCCATACATTAAAGTGCAGCAGGAAGACATGGGCAATTGATGCGCTCCACTTCCTGTGAATTTCCTCGATCCAGTACATTGCAAACCCTCCAAGGTATTTTATTTGCTACCCGCACCACCTGTTGGCGTTGAGGCAGTATGCGCACTGGGGCGCACCCTGCTTCCCGCACAGCAGGCAGAGCATCACTGCCAGTTCCGGCGTCCACCAGTGGGACTCCACGGTGCCGTCGGGGCGGATGACAATATCGATCTCCCGGTTAGCAGCGATTTTTTTCAACAGTTCCACCGCTGCCCACCTCGCCGGCGCCGGCCTCCTGTACGATGACCGGCTTGTATTTCCTCCCGGTGACAGCGCCAAGGGATTCCTCGAAGGCCTTGGTCGCCCCGAGGCATTCCCTGCCCGCAAAACCGGCGGCCTCGATCCGGACCGTCCCGTCAGGTTTTACCGTAATCAGTATCTCCTTGCCCACGGTTACGCCGCCCCCTTTATCCGCAGCCTTATGGAGCCATCCTCCAGGGTCTCCTCGGTGAAGGCGGCCTTGAGGGCATATGCCTGGCGCCTGGCCATGACAACCGCGTATCTCTGCTTTAGGAGGCCGAATTCAGGGCCCACCACCTTTTCCACACAACCCATATACCAGTCGGTGGTGAGGCTGATGTTTCTGTCTTCCCCCTTGTTCGCCGCAATGTCATACGGCGACTCCGGCGGTATGATCACCATCAGCGCCGGCAGGTTCTGGTAGTAGCCCCTAGCCTCGGCGTTGTGGGCAATCCCGCAGCCCAATGACCGGGCTGCCTCCTCAAGGGCTGTGATATCCTTTATGTTTGTTTGAACAGATGTCCAGTGGGACATTAATTTCTCCTCCTTCAGAAAACAACAATCAG
>JAMCVT010000171.1 GCA_023475565.1 Actinomycetota bacterium | reverse complement strand
TTTCCCGCTACTATACCAGTAAGGATGGTTGCTTTTGAGAGAAGGCGTAAGCCTTCTCTCTTAATTTATGCCCCAAAGGATTAACCCGCCCGCGGTAGAAATATAACTTTAAAACTCCCGGGCCGCCATAAGCGGCCACCAAGGCGAACGAAAATTTTCAACCACAGAGAGGACATTATGGCCTGACAGCTCTGCCAAGGCGTTGGGCGACGTAGGCCTCTATATGGCGGTGAATTGCCTGTATATCGCTGCTTTGGGGCAGTGACCCGATCATAATGTCTAAAAACCCATTTTCTACAATTTCAGAGAGGGTGTAGGGAAAATTTATATCGTAGACCCATGACAGGTTCAAGAGCTTTCTGTCATTGCGGTTTTTTATGTCGCTGTAGCTGCACCGTTTTTTTATAAGAAGATCTTCCACCAGAGCCCGGGAATATCCCGGGGTGTCCGGCAGGTAGGAGTCCAGGGCGGTGGCGAATTCATCATCCTTACTGGTATAGTAGCGGGAAAAAACCTCCAGAATATCAAGTTTGTCGGCGTCCCTGATGAGGCGGGCAAATAAAAGCAGGCGGTCCGGAAGACCTTCGGGAAGGTCCCGGAGATTGTGCAGGTCAATGGCTTTTAAAATGACAGTGCCCTCTTCTTCCGGCAGATCCGCCAGCACTCCCGATTCCTTTAGCACCCTTGTACCCAGAGTGGCGTGGTTTTCCGACTTTCCATCGTTAAAGGTACCGTACATTTTTATCTGCCTGAAGCGGCCCACATCGTGAAAAAGTCCGATGGCCCCGGCAGTGAGAAGATCCTCTTCACCCAGTCCCAGCGACCTGCCTATGCGGGTTATTTTTTCAAAGACCCTCCGGGTATGGCTGTCCTTTAATCTAATCCAGCTGTGAAACTGTGGGTTTTCACAGTGACAAACCTCTACGTACTGCTTAAACCACTCCTGGAATGCCGTGAGATGTTCCCTGCGCAAAAGCAATCCCCCCTTATTCAGCGGACGTGCCGGAAAATAGTTTACCACATCATGAGCAGGCGGTAAAGCCTGCCTTAATCTGGAATACCCCGGCAGACAAGGGCTGAAACAAGTGGAAAGGCGGCGGCTGCGGCAAAAATCGGTTGACACCGTCAGCCGGTTTATTATATATTGAATACCATATACAATAGAATATCCAAATAGATAGAGGTGCGGCATATTATCAGTACACGTCCTGAGCCTGGCGGGCGATGAGGGGCGCGGAAAGGGATTGCCGCCGAAGCAGGGATTTCGGACCGGGAATCTTTGCTGGGCTTGTATTTAATAAATACAGGACTGTCATCCACGTTTCGGATGGAGCGCTATCGGAAGCTTTGCGAGAATATTTTGGTATTCTTTCAGCGGTTTGCGAGATTCTGCTCACGGCCGCTTTTTTAATGTATTAAGGGAATATTTTACAGGGAGGTTGTGCCATGGCGGATAAGTATTTACC
Source organism: Actinomycetota bacterium (assembly GCA_023475565.1). Taxonomy (GTDB): domain Bacteria; phylum Bacillota; class Desulfotomaculia; order Desulfotomaculales; family Desulfocucumaceae; genus BRHc4a. The sequence continues at coordinate 1,167 of JAMCVT010000171.1, read as the reverse complement.
CTTCAACAAAGAACAGCTTGTTGAGATAATCAAAAAATATCCCACGCCCTTTCACATATACGACGAGGCGGCCATACGGGACAATGCCCGCAGGCTGGTGGAGGCCTTTTCATGGGCTCCGGAGTTCAAGGAATTCTTTGCGGTTAAGGCCACACCCAATCCGTATATATTGAGATTGCTCAAAGAAGAGGGGTTCGGCGCCGACTGCAGCTCCCTGCCTGAATTGCTGCTGGCTGAAAAAGCCGGCGTAGCCGGTGAGGAAATAATATTCTCATCCAATGACACCCCGGCGGAGGAATTTGCCAAGGCCAGGGAGCTGGGGGCCATAATAAATCTTGACGATATCACCCACATAGAATTTCTGGAAAAGCACGCCGGCATCCCCGAGCTGCTTTCTTTCCGCTATAACCCCGGGCCCCTGCGGGAGGGGGGCAATGCCATCATAGGCAAGCCCGAGGAGTCCAAGTACGGGCTTACCAGGAAACAGCTGCTGGATGCCTACAGAATTGTCCAGGCCAAGGGAGTGAAGCGCTTCGGCCTGCACACCATGGTGATATCCAACGAGCTGGACCCCAACTATTTTATTGAAACCGCCAATATGATTTTTGAGCTGTGTATTGAGATTTACAGGACCCTAGATATAAAGGTGGAATTCGTCAACTTCGGAGGCGGTATCGGCATACCCTACAGGCCCGAGGAGGAGCCGGTGGACCTCAACTTTCTCAGCAGGGGAATAAAGAAGGCCTACGAAAGGAAAATAGTGGCCAACGGCCTGCACCCCCTGAAGATAGCCATGGAAAGCGGGCGGATAATTTCCGGGCCATACGGGTACCTGGTGGCCTCCGTTATTCATAAGAAAGAAATCTACAAGAATTACGTGGGACTGGATGCCTGCATGGCCAACCTCATGCGCCCCGGAGTATACGGGGCCTACCACCATATCACCGTGATGGGCAAGGAGGACTGGCCCCTGGGGTATATTTACGATGTCACCGGGTCGCTGTGTGAGAACAATGACAAGTTCGCCATAAACCGCAAGCTGCCCATGGTGGAAATAGGGGATATAATGGTTATTCACGATACCGGGGCCCACGGTCACGCCATGGGGTTCAATTACAACGGAAAGCTGCGCTCGGCCGAGCTGCTGCTTAAAGCTGACGGCAGCGT
>JAMCVT010000110.1 GCA_023475565.1 Actinomycetota bacterium | reverse complement strand
AACTGGGCCTGGGCATGAAGCCGGTACACGTGCTGACCGGCACACCGGGGGGGGGCCATAGGCGCCACAGTGGGTGATTTTGAAAAAGAAGCAAGGGAAATGCTGGACGCTGCCGGGGTAAAGGCCAGGGTAAAGGCCGGAGGAGATCTTTTCCAGCTGCACCAGTGGATAAAAAATGAGCCTGTTGACCTGTTGATAGGCAATACCTACGGTAAATATATTGCCAGGGCCGAGGACATACCCTTTGTGCGCGTGGGATTCCCGGTGCTGGACAGGAGCTGCCACTCCTATTTCCCCATTGTGGGGTACAGGGGGGCCATGCGCCTGGTGGATATGATCAGCGGGGCGCTGCTGGACAGGGCCGACCGGGACGCTGCAGAGGAAGATTTCGAGCTGGTTATGTAGCAGGTAAAGAAAGGCTGGGATGAGGCGTGCAACCGGAGAAAACACCCGACACTGTGTTTGAGGAGCGGAAAGATTTTATACTGACCAAGGGAAAGCACAAGCAGCAGCTTAAATGCGACGCCGACAGCCTGGCGGGCTGTGTCAGCCAGAGGGCCTGCGTGTACTGCGGGGCCAGGGTTGTGTTGAACCCCATCACCGACGCCGTTCACCTGGTCCACGGGCCCATCGGTTGCGCCAGTTATACCTGGGATATACGGGGAAGCCTCAGCAGCGGGCCGGAATTATACAGGTTCAGCTTTTCCACAGACTTAAAGGAAGAGGACATAATCTTCGGCGGAGAGAAAAAGCTGGCCCGGGCCATCGACGAGCTGGTGGGGAAATACCATCCGGGGCTGGTGCTGGTCTACTCCACCTGCATAGTGGGTGTCATCGGAGACGATCTGGAGGCTGTCTGCCGGGCCGCCTCCAGAAGGCACGGCATTGAGGTGATACCGGTCCAGTCCAGCGGCTTTATAGGAAACAAGTCGGCCGGCTACCGGGCCGCCTGTGACGCCCTGCTGCGCATCATCAGGCCGCCAAAGGGGAAGGGGCTGCCCGGGTCAAGGAGCATTAACTACCTGGGGGACTTCAACCTGGCCGGAGAGGTCTGGATTATAAAAGACTACCTCAGGCAAATGGGAGTGGACATGAATGTTTCCTTTACCGGGGACTCCCGGTATGAAACACTGAAAGGGGCCGCCGGGGCCTCCCTTAATATAGTGCAGTGCGCCGGATCCATGATCTACCTGGCCAATAAAATGGAGGAGCTTTACGGTATTCCCTTCCTGAATGTGTCTTTCCTGGGACTGGAGGATACCGCCCAGTCCTTGCGAAAAATAGCCTCCTGGTTCGGGGACGGAGGCGTTGCGGCCAGGGCCGAAGAGCTCATAGAAAGGGAGTCGGCCGGGGCCGGAAAAAGACTGGAGTGGTACCGGGAAAGGCTGCAGGGCAAAAAGGCCGCTGTCTATGTGGGCGGGGGCTTCAAGGCCATATCGCTGATCAAGCAGTTCAGGGAAATAGGCATAGATGTGGTGATGATCGGCACTCAGACCGGAAGGAAAGAAGAATATGAGACCATCAGCGAGCTGGTTGACGAGGGGACGGTGGTGCTGGATGACGCCAACCCCTCGGAGCTGGAAAAGTTTATGCTGGAAAAAGGCGCCCACCTCCTGGTGGGAGGGGTGAAGGAAAGACCTTTGGCCTATAAGCTGGGGGTGGCCTTTATTGACCATAATCACGACCGCAAGCATCCATTGAGCGGCTTCGTGGGGGCGGTTAATTTCGCCGGTGAGGTGTATTCCACCCTCTGCTCACCGGTCTGGAAATATGTTGGAGGGGGGATACTGTGAGCGACAAAACAGCCCACTGCCGGAATTACAATGAAAACCCCTGCAGCATGTGCATGCCCATGGGGGGAATTCTCCCCTTCAAGGGGATCGGGCAGTCCATGGTGATCATACACGGATCCCAGGGCTGCAGCACATACATGCGCAGGCACATAGCCGAGCACTTCAATGAGCCCATTGATGTGGCCTCGTCCTCTCTCAACGAAAAGGGGACCATATATGGAGGGGAAGAGAATCTCAAGCAGGGCCTGGACAATTTGATAAAGGCATACCGGCCCCGGGTTATCGGGGTTCTCACCACCTGCCTGGCCGAGACCATCGGCGAGGACATAGACCGGATAGCGGCGGAATACCGCCTGGAAAGAGGGCTTGGCCGGGAGTGCCCCATAATTGCCGTTCCCACTCCCGGATACGGGGGGACTCATTTTGAGGGGTACTGGCTGGCGCTGAAAAAAATAGCCGGGCTGGCCGGCAGGGTCCCGGAGCATTCCAGGTTAAATGTCATTATCCCCAACTTAAGCCCCGCTGACATAAGGGAAATAAAAAGAATACTGGATTTGATGGAGGCAGAGTATATACTCCTGCCCGATTTTTCGGACACCCTGGACCGGCCCTTCGAAAGGCCGTACAAAAAGCTACCCGACGGGGGCACAAAACTTTCAGATATTACCGCCATGGGCGGTTCCCGGGCCACCATACAGATGGGCACGACGGTGGATGAAAGCGTCTCCCCGGGCAGGTACCTGGAAAAGGAGTTCGGGGTGCCGCTCTACAATATTCCGGTGCCCATGGGCATTGAGAGCACCGACTTGTTTGTGAGCCTTTTGAGCCGGATAACTGGCCACCCGGTGCCGGATGAGCTGGCCCGGGAGAGGGGCAGGCTTTTGGACTGCATGATTGACTCGCACAAGTATAACTTCCGGGGCAGAAGCGTTATATTCGGCGAGCCGGAGCTGGTCAGCGCCATAGCGGCGACCTGCATTGAAAATGGTATTTTCCCGGTGGTGCTGGCCACCGGGAGCAAAACAGAAAAAATGTCTCTGCTGCTGCGGCCCCGGCTGGCGGAACACCATGTCAAATGCCTTTTTCTGACTGAGGCGGACTTTTTCACTATACGGGAACAGTCGGTGAGGCTGAAGGCCAACATAGCCATTGGACACTCCGATGGCAGGTATCTAACCGAAAGGGAGGGGATTCCCCTGGTGAGAGCCGGCTTTCCCATCCATGACCGGGTGGGGGGGCAGAGACTTTTGTCGGTGGGCTACTCCGGCACCACCATGTTTCTGGACCGGGTTACCAATACCCTGCTGGAGAACAAGTACAGGAATTACCGGTCGTCCATGTACCGGAAATTCTACCGGGGCGATGAAAAGGATACTGTGCGTTAGGAAAGTCAAGGTGAAGAGTATGAAATGCCTGTGTAAATCAAGCCAGGATAACGGTGGGGCTATAAATCCCCGGGAACTGGAGGACAAAACCGGAAGACATCCCTGCTTCTCTTTTGAGGCTCATAAGAGGTATGCCCGCATGCACCTTCCGGTGGCTCCCCGCTGCAATATAAGCTGCAATTACTGCAGCCGGAAATATGACTGCGTGAATGAAAGCAGGCCCGGCGTGACCAGCGAAATACTCACTCCCGCCCAGGCCCTGCAAAAGTATATTATGGTCAGTAAAAAGGTGGAGAACCTTAGTGTGGTGGGTATAGCCGGGCCGGGGGACGCACTGGCCAACTGGGGTAAAACCCGCAAGACCCTTGAGCTGATCAGAGGCCGCGACCCGGAGGTTGTTTTCTGCCTGTCCACCAACGGCCTGCTGCTGCCCGATTATGCCGGGGAACTGGTTGAACTGGGGGTCAGCCATGTGACCGTTACCGTAAACTGCCTGGACCCGGCCATCGGACAGGGGATATACAGGTATGTGGACTACCGGGGCCAGAGGTACGAGGGGCTGGCCGGGGCCGCCATACTCATTGCCAGCCAGCTGGAGGGCATTAATTACCTGGCTCGCCGGGGAGTGCTGGTAAAGGTAAACATAGTGATGATCAAAGGGGTAAATGATTTTCACATTCCAGATATTGTTAAAAGATTAAAGGATATGAATGTATTTATAAGCAATATAATGCCTCTCATACCGGCCCGGGGCAGTGTCTTCGAGAATTACCCGGGGACCGGCGTGAAGGAGCTTAACCAGATGAGGGCGGCCTGCGGCACTGACCTGAGGCAGATGTACCACTGCCGCCAGTGCAGGGCCGACGCCATAGGCTTGCTGGATAATGACAGGTCGGCGGAATTCAGAACCGCTCATGAGGACGGGGGGCCGCCCGGAAAAGGAGCTGCGTGCCGCAGGGCCAGGGCCGTCTGATAAATAGAAGGGGGGCGGAAAGCAGTGTTTAAACCCAAATACCACATTTTTGTGTGCACCAGTTCCCGGGTCAACGGCCAGCAGAAAGGCTTCTGCCAGTCCAGGGAATCGGTGGAAATAGTCAACAGCTTCATGGAGGAAATAGAGGAAAGGGGGCTGGGCGGCCAGGTGATGGTCTCCAACACCGGCTGCCTGGCCCTGTGTGAAAAAGGCCCCATAGTGGTAGTCTACCCTGATAATGTCTGGTACGGTGGGGTATCGCCGGAGGATGCCGTGGAGATAATGGATGTTCACATTGAGGGGGGCAGTCCGGTAAAGCGTCTGGAAATATAATAGCCCGGAAGGGGTGGTTGGTCATGCGTGCGGAAATAGCGGTCCATGTGGGAGAGAACGGCCGGACCGCCTCTCTCTATGAAAAGGGAAAAGTTACTGTTTACCGCAGGAATAATGGCAGCTGGAGCCCGGTGAGGGAAAAGGACTTTATGCTGGACCGGGGCCTGGGCATGCGGGAAACCAGGGAAAGGATGAGGGAGGTAGCCGCATTTTTGTCCGGGTGTGGTGTCTTTGTAGGGCTTAACGTGACCGGGGTGCCGTATTTTGAACTGGAAAAATCAGACTTGAGCATATGGGAATACCAGGGCAGGCCCGGGGACTTTCTTGACGTCATACTGGAAAAAGAGGAAGAGGAACAGCTTCACCGGGACAGCCGGGAAAAAATAAGCATTCCGGTTCCGGAGGAAGTATCCGGGGGCTGCTTTAGGGTTTCCATTAAAAAAATACAGGAAGAGAATACCGGCATAACATCAAAGCAGGCGCTGCTTCCATTTATTCGCCAAGGGGGGTTCTACTCCCTGGAAATACTGTGCAGCCATGCGCCGCCCTGGCTGGAGGCCGAGATAAAAGGCGGCTCCCTGGCGGGTGAGATAAGCCGGGCGGGCGGCGGGGTATTAGTGACCATCAGGAACCGCTGCTGCGTCTGAAAAGGGTTTTATTTTGGGGGGCTGGCTGCTGGAGTTCATTAAAATGAACTCCGGGCGCCCGGCCAGCCCGCCCGTTAAAAAAATGCATGCACCCCAAATGGTTATGCAGCAAAGGAATGCCTTCGCACCATTCTGGATTCCGCCGTCTGCCAAGACGGCAACGCCCATCAGGGCGTTTTTTTAGCAGGGAATCAGTCCGCAGCCTTCCAGTATTTCTTCTCCCTCACTGCTGGTCAGTATTTTTATAAACAGCCCTGCCAATTCCTTGCTGCTGCTGTTCCTGGGCACTGCCACGGCGAATTCGATGGGCGCCCCCTTTACCCTGGAATCCTTTACCATTCCCTCCAGGGCTACCGCAGCCCGGGAATAATGCCCGGCCTGGGCGGGGTTGGAGAGGTTTATCCGGTTGGGAAACTCCACGTGCCGGAAACCGAACTGCTTAGCCACCGACGAATAGGAGAAAGCGTAATCAACCCTGCCTTCCAGTAGGGCTGCGGTAAGGTCGATGGACTTTGGATAGATCCGGTCAGTCCCGCACTTACTGCTTAGTTTTTGGTAAAGTCCGGGCATATTGTAGAAGTCTTCGGCCAGCTGCCATACCATTAGTGCCCTGTATCCACAGGGGTCCAGATTTTCATCCGATCTGGCAAAGGATACATCTTCTCTGGCCAGGGTGTCCATCCAATTGTTCGCAGTAATCAGGCTGCTGTATTTGGCCAGGTCGTCGTAGGCCAGCACCATCCTGTCAGTGGCAAAAACAAAGAACACATCCACATGCCGGGGGACCAGCAGGTCCTCAAAAACGTGGGGGTCCGCCAGGGCGATTACATCCGTGTCGCACCCCTCCAGAAGAGCCCGGGCGCAGGTTCTTGACCCGGCGTAATCAAGAGTTACCCTCACCTGCGGGTGCTGCCTCATGAACAGCCGGACACACTCCTTCATGGGCTTCCTCAATGCCCCGGCATGGAGTATTTTAAGAGTTTGTTCTTTTTTCATAAAGACCTCCCGGGGGTTAATCACCCTGCGTATCCCTGTAGTAACCGATAAAAGAATCTATCTGTTTCTTGCGCTCCTCCAGCCTGCCGATCCACTCCTCCAGCAGTTTTAAGCCCTCCGGGGTCAGACGGTACTGCCTCCTGGCAGGGCCGAACTCACCGTGCTTCCAGCTGGAAACCACCAGCCCGTCCTGCTCCATGCGCCGCAGGGCCCGGTAAACCGTGGCCGTGTCGGGATCAGAGTCAATAAACCGGGCCTGGCTTAATTTCTGGATCAGATCGTAGCCGTGAGCCTCATTTCGGTGCAGCAGCAGCAGTATGGCCGGTTGGGTCAGTTTTTCCATCGGTATGGACAGGGGGTCCGCCGCCTTACTCTTTTCCGGCATCGGATCACCTCGTTTTGGTAGAATAATTTATATAAAGAACTGTATTATATACTTAAGTGCCAGGAAAAGCACCAGGAAGGCCATTATTCCCTTGACAAAGCCTTCTCTCAAAAATTTCTGGACATAGGCCCCGCAGTATGTTCCCAGCAGCCCTCCCAGGCCGAAAAGAGCCCCCAGCGCCCAGTCCGGGGCTATATGGGCCGACGCTCCCACAGCGGTGAACTCCAGAAGGGTGTAAAAAAACACTCCGGCTATGGATGTGATAAAGGTGCCGGCCAGGGCGGCCCCGGCCACGGTATATACCGGCAGGTTCAGTATGGAAACACAGAAGGGAGCAATTATTGCCCCTCCCCCGATGCCGTATATCCCCCCGATGAGTCCCACCACCAGAGCCAGGAAGAATATGGTCAGGGTTCCGAAAGAATAGGTGTCCCCCCAGAATTCGTACTCTATTTTCTTTAGGGAGAAGCTTCTTGTTTTAACTACCGCCTCAGCCGGCAGGCCGGCGGCCAGCCTTTTGTTTGTTTCTCCCTTTTGCTGCGTTATCCTTTCGTTGAATTTCTGTTCAAGGGCCTTGTTCCGGGACTTCTTTTTCTTTGACCCGCCGGTTAGCTCTATGGCCAGCTTAAGTCCCAGGTAAAGCAGCACCAGTCCCACAAAGAGCTTAAAGGCCCCGGGGTCGGGGAGATATTTTATCCTGGCCCAGGATCCGAAGAACACCCCGGGCAGTGTTCCCGCCACAATGACCCAGGTAAGGGGCCAGGCCATACGGCCTTCCTTTATGTACCTGTACAGGCCCCCCGGGATGGCCACTATGTTGTATATCATGTTGGTGGGGCTGACCGAGGGACTGGTGTAATTGAGAACGCTCATCTGAAAGGGTAATAGCAGGAAGGCCCCGGATACTCCGGCCGGTGCTGTCAGGGATGATATTAAAAAGGCTACCAGAGGCGGGATTAAAGGGTTGATTTCAACTCCGGACACGGGAAAAAACATAAATATCCCTCCCTGAAACAGTATATGTTCGATGCATATAGATGTTTTTATAATAATACCATAATGTGTTATAAATCACAAGACTTTTCCTGGGGCAGCATTTTGCCCCGGTCTCTAAGAGGTATGTATAATGTACATAAAATCTGGAAGGTAATAATAAAAGTTAAATTATCGAAGGATTTCCATGTTATCTTTAAATATTATCGACAAAAGCTCTTCAGCCTTCAAATAATACAATATAGCGAATTTTCAGAGAAATTAACTCACTAAATACATGTAGGCAGACCTGCGTATTTTCCCAAAAAACAGACAACTCCTTTAAGAAAAATGATGTGTTAGCCCTGATAAAAAACGGCGTAGAATGGGAAATCCGGCATTAGATATATAACAAAAAATGGACAAAAAAGTTCTGGACTGATAGGGAAGTAAGTGATAATATATAATTTGTATAATCAGGGGGAAGCAAGTACTGGAAATCTGACGAAAGTCCGGGCTAGAAGGCTATTGCCGAAGGAATGTTATCAGTCCTAATGGAATAAGCTTCTAAAAAGAGGACAAACTATTTTAAATAAACTTGAAGAGAAAGGGGTTATGCTTTGGACGGTTGGTTGTTCTACACGCTTACGGCGATCGTCTCCATTTCCGAAGCGGTAATCCTGCTGGTATTGATGTACTATTATTTTGTATCAATTTTCGGCTGGAAGAAACATGATGAGGATAAGGATTATACACCGGAAAAGCGTTTTGCCCTTATAACCGCGGCACACAATGAAGAGGCGGTTATAAGGTATCATATAGAAAGCCTGAAAAAACTTAATTACCCCACGGATCTTTTTGACATTTACGTAATTGCTGACAACTGTACCGACAAAACAGCGGATACCGCCCGGGCCGAGGGCGTCATTGTCTTTGAGCGCTTCTCCAAGCAAAGGGGCAAAGGGTTCGCCCTGGAATGGATGTTTAACGAATTATTTAAAATGGAAGACCGGCAGCACTATGACGCCGTTTGTGTGTTTGACGCCGATAATGTTATTTCATCCAACTTCCTTTTGGAGATGAACTCCAAGCTGAAGCAGGGCTACCGTTCCATACAGGGCTATCTGGATACAAAAAACCCCAGAGATTCCTGGGTTACCGCCTGTTACGCCACCGCTTACTGGTCAATGAACCGCATGTGGCAGCTGGCCCGCTTTAATCTTGGTCTTTCCAATGCCCTGGGCGGCACCGGGCTGTGCCTGGACTATGAGCTGCTTAAACAGTACGGGTGGGGGGCCACCTGCCTCACTGAGGATCTGGAATTTACCATGAAGCTCCTTCTCAATGATATAAAAACAGGCTGGTCCCACGACTGCAGGGTTTATGATGAAAAGCCGGTGCATTTTTCCCAGACCTGGAGGCAGCGCACCCGCTGGCTGCAGGGACACTGGGATGTGGCTCTCAGGTACATGGTGCCGCTCCTTAAAAAAGGCATTAGGGAGAAAAAGTGGTACTGCATTGATGGGGCAATTTACCTCTTCCAGCCCTTTGTGATTATGGCCATGTTTATTAACATGATTCTTGCCGGTGTGGCTGCTTTCTTTACAGAGCCCATTTACGTGGCGGCAATTTCCAGCCATATGCCGGGCTGGTTCTGGGTGGCTTTCGGTATATTGGGATACAGCTATCCAATGCTGGGACTGATACTGGAAAAGGCTCCCCGGTCGGCTTACTTATATTACATAACCTATCCCATATACGGGCTGACCTGGTTCCCGGTTACTATTGTGGGGCTCTTCAAGCACGGCAACCAAAGCGAATGGGCGCATACAATGCATACAAGGGGAATTTCCATAAATTCTCTGGAGTAATTTTATATAGAAAACAAAGGGACTGCAGGAAAAAATGTCGAAGTAAAAAAGCAGCGTTACAGTAATGTTACGGTGTTTTTTTTATTTTTTGACAGGCGGAGGATAAAATGACAGCATTAACAAAGACAGCAAGATTTCTTGGTTTTCTGATCCTGACGTTAGTTTTTATCCATACCTTTCCTGTGCCGGCCCCAGCCTCCATACAGGCCGAAAGTGTTTTGGAGAGCAGGCCGGTGGCGGAGGGACTTGTTTTAGAGAAGCATGTTCTGAGTGTGGGCGGGGGAAAAACACTGGTGTACATATTAAGGGCCAATATTACCAGCCCTTACCTGAAAATAAACACCATTGTGGGGTCGGACGGCTCCTTTGCAAAGAATGGCAAAGTTGCCGAAATGGCGGTAAAATCCGGTGCTGTGGCCGCGGTCAACGCTGATTTTTTCCAGATGGGTGAAAGCGGAAGGCCCATCGGGATGACCTTTCGCGATGGGCGTCTGGTGTCCAGCCCGCCTCTGCGGAGCGATATGTATGGGTGGGGGATTACCCGGGACGGGAAACCTCTTATAGACCTTTTCAGCTTTACCGGGAAGGTTACCGCAGCCAACGGGAAGAGCTATTCCCTGGCGGGAATAAACAAGCCCTCCTATTACGTGGGGGGGGATGACAGCGCCCCGGTGACCTCTCATGAAAACGCTCTTTTGATGTATGACCGGCAGTGGGGAGAAACCAGCAGGGGAAAGGTTGGTGAGGCTGACAGTGTGGTGGAGGTGTTTGTCAGCGGCGGTATTGTTACCGATGTGCTGGTAAGCCAGGCGGGCAGTAAAATAACCGACGGCGGCCTGGTACTGGCCGGAAGAGGGCTGGCTGCGGATTTCATCAATCAGAACATCAAGGTGGGAGACAGGATATCCGTTGATTTTTCAGTAAATCCAAATGGGAATGACCTGTGGGCCGGCACCGGGGGTTGGTCGCTCTTGGTTGAGGGCGGGAAGGCCAAAAGCAGTTTTCCCGGGTCCATAAACGGCCCGGTGGCAAGGACTGCCGTGGGATACACCACTGATGGGAAGACACTGCTGGTGGTGGTGGCTGAAAAGAGCAGCGCCAGCCGGGGACTGACCCTTAATGAGCTGGCTGAGTATATGGTGGGGCTGAGGGTTGAAAAGGCCCTCAATCTCGATGGGGGAGGGTCTACAACACTGGCGGCCAGGCCCCTCGGAGAAGAGAGCCCGGTGCTGGTAAACAGGCCGCAGAATAGCGCCCAGAGGCTGGTGCCCACAGTCCTTGGCTTTTTTAGCAGCGCACCCCAGGGCAGCCTGGCCGGGCTGTTAATAAAAGGTCCTGATAGGATTCTTCCGGGTGATGATGCCGGATACACCCTCAAAGGATATGACTCGCACTTTAATCCGGCGGCTGTCGAGCAGGGCAAGATAAAGTGGTCGGTGGACTCCGGCCCCGGTTTCTTTACCAACAGCACATTCAAGTCCGATAAAGGAGGACTTACCACCATTTCAGCCAGCTACGGCGGCCGGACAGTAACCATGCCGGTCAAGGTTCTGGGACCGGGGGACTTTAAGCGCGTGGTGGTTGACCCCTCTTCAATAGTGCTGCAGCCGGGGAAAACAGCTGCCCTCTCCGTCAAGGCGGTGGGAAATGACGATACCGTTTACAATCTTTCCGACAGGCACTACTCGGTAGCTGTTGATAATAAGCTGGGAACATATCAGGGCGGGGTATTCAGGGCCTCGGACAATGCCTCGGCGGGCGAGCTGAAAATAGTCTTTGATGGGATATCGGTGACAGTTCCGGTCAACATAAAGGGTGACGACCAGGCGGCCATCAGCTTCACTCCGGGGCAGCCGGGGCAGTTAAAACTGGGGAGCTGTGTCATAAGCATACCCGGAGGCGCTTTCAGCGGGCCGGTGAGCCTTACTGCGGACTTAAACGGGGAGATGCCGGTCCCTGTTCCGGAAAGGTATAAAATGGTATCGGCGGTAAATGTGCGGGCGGCCGGGGATACCACAGTCCTTGCTGAACCAGCCTCGGTTGAATGGAAGTATCAGCCGGGAGAAGCCGGGAGAATGGCGGTAATACAGCTGACCGGGGATATGTGGGTGGAAATTCCCTCCAGTATTTACCAGGAGGAAGGCAGAATAAGCTGCGCTGTCCGGGACCTTGGCACCCTGGCACTGGTTAGGGACCAGAACCCACCGGTGAGCTTCGTAGACATGGAAGGGCACTGGGCCGAGGAGATAGTGTCGGGCCTGGCCGGTGAGGGAATAATCAGCGGGTACCCCGGAAATATTTTTGACCCCTCCAGGCAGGTCACCAGGGCTGAATTTTCGGTGATGCTGTGCAGGGTTTTCGGCTGGGGGCCGGAAGAGGGCCGGGCCGGGTTCCGGGACGAAGCGGCAATACCCGGCTGGGCCGGAGGATTTGTAATGGCCGCCTATAACAAAGGTGTCATCTCAGGCTACGAGGACCGCACTTTCCTCCCTGCCAGGCAGGTGACCAGAGCCGAGATGGCCGCCATGGTCTGCAGTGCCCTTTCCCTGGAGCCGGCCAAAAACGTCAGGCTGGACAGTGTGTTCAGGGATGGCGGCAGTATAGACAAATGGGCGGTGGGGCCGGTATCGGCCGTTTATGCCACGGGGCTGATGAAAGGTGACAATGAGAACAGCTTCAGGGCCAGGGACAGGGCCACCAGGGCCGAAAGCGCCGTGCTGATGGATAATGTGTTGAAATACAGGCTTAAGGGGCAGATACGCATTAATTAATACTGCCGGTGAATAGTATGAATAGCTGTCAGCCATCAGCCGTCAGTTATCAGCCATGCTGTCTGACTGCTGAGTGCTGACAGCTGATAGCTAATCGCCCGCTAGGGCGATTCTTGGTACAGGCTTGAAAAATTTAAAAGCTGATTTCCCTTGGGGCTGATTTTTATTTGCTGGGGCCTTATTTCTCCCGTTTCTGGATTTATCACGTACCTTTGGCCGTCTTTGGCCCGGGTGTCAAGAGGAGCGGATAAAAATGATATTTCATTGCCCGGCATGGCCAAAAGCTGCAGGTTGGTTTGGTGTTTTTGGGTTGTGTGGACAATGGTTTTGATATTGTTGGTAGAAAGATCAAGATAGTCTATTTTCCCCTCCCCTTTGTCAGGTCCCCCCAACTGTATAAAGGCCAGGGCTTTCCCGTATGATGTCCAGATCACACTGTTTACTGCATATGACTGGTCAGGGTTGGCATAAATCCGGTGCGGGGGCGCCCCTTTCTCCCCGGCAACCCATATCCCAGAAGCGCATCTCAGGCTGCCGCCTTCATCTGCGGAGCTGCGGGCCAGGGTGGCGCTGTACACCACCTTTTCCCCGTCCGGTGAAATAGACGGCGCCGAGAACTCCACCCAAAGCTTGCGGTTTATTTGCTCAATGGCTATTTTTTGGCCGCCGTATTTTGAGACCAGCTGGTCCAACTGTTCCTGGGGCATGTAGCCGACCCATTCCTCCCTGCCGTTGACCTCCTTAATGGAACGGCCGTCCCACAGCCCCCCGCTGTCAACTGTAGTGATTTTTCCCGTCAGCACGTCAAAAATACAGATTTCCTGGTAGGGAAAGGTCTCGGTCACGTCCTTCCTGACGAAGAGGAGGCGGCTGCTGTCCGGTAACCACGAAAGGCAGGTCACTTCCTGCATGCCGGATACATCTTTGAAATATTCTCTGCTTTTTTTAAAGCCGGTAAGTTTTTGCACCACCAGGTAGCGGACGGTGCCGGTTCCGTTCCACTGGGTGTAGGCGGCGTACTTTCCGTCCGGGCTTACAGCCCCGTAGTTGTCCGGGGCCACTTCGGGAAGCGCCAGGATCAGTTTTGACCGGTTATCAATAGGATCATAAGCCACCAGGGAGCTTCCCTGCTCTTCCGGAACAAGGCCGGTAATCCAGCCGCCGTAACCACCCCCGGTGGACTGTATCACTGCCCACAGGGCCGCACCCGCCGACAGCAGCAGAAGTGCTGTGATGAGAAGAAATCTTGTCTTTGGTTTAAATCTGCTTTGAGGTATGGTTGTATTCTGCAACAACTTGATTGATTCCAGCCCACAGGGCCGAAATCAGCCTCCTTTCCCAAAAAACGACAATTAATATTAAGTGTGGGCATATAAACTAATTTTACCACAAAAAAGGCCCGGGACAACCCAGGTCTCAGGAGATACTCACAGTTTTAAGAAAAAAATTATTTCCCCGTCCACCTGGGCTCCCTCTTTTCCATAAAGGCCCGGATGCCTTCCCTGGCGTCTTCGGTGCTAGTGACTGCACAGTTTGGTATTTAGCATATACGGGGAGTAGAGGGGGATTGACTGCTAAGATAAGCCTATGCCTTGTAAAAGGTTTTCCACAATGCCCCGGCGAAGATAGAAGATTCAGCAGAATGTTTAATCATAACAGGCATGGGGGGCAGTATATCGTGGCGGGCATTAATATTGAGAGAATTATGGATTCGCTAAGTAATGCATTAATTTCTGTTGATATAGATGGGAAAATCAACTACTGCAACCAGCAGGTTGAAAAATTCCTGGGGCTTCCGGCCGATAAAATAGTGGGCCGTGATGTAAAGTTATTTTTCCCCACCACCGGATTGATGGAGGTGGTTAAGGACGGCAGGGCGCAGATAGGACGCCGGCTTGTTCTCAATGACGGCACCTATTTGACCAACCGCACTCCTGTGATTGTGGACGGGAAGGTTGTGGGAGCGGTGGCGGTCTTTCAGGATGTAACCGGGATACAGAAAATAATTGATGAGCTGACTACCAAAAATGAAAAGATTAAAGAGCTCAAAGACACCCTGACCTCCATCCTTGAGCTTTCCAGTGACGGGATTGTTGCCGTGGACAGGGATTATGTCATAACTATGGCTAATGAGTCCTTTGCCGGCTTTTTCAATAAGAAGGTTGATGAAATTGTAGGCAAGCACGTAAAGCAGGTATACGGGAATTATATTTTCCCCCGGGCTATGGAAACCGGCGAGTCCGAGTACGGCTATGTAACCAGCCTAAATGGCCACGAGATTATTGCCAACCGCGTACCCATAAAGAAAAACGGCCAAATAGTCGGGGCGCTGGGCACAGTGGCTTTTAAAAATATATCGGACCTGTACAGGCTTAATGAAAAAATAAAAAATCTGCGCAGCCAGCTTGATTTTTACAGGGATGAGCTGGTGCGCGTAAAGCGCGCCAGGTATACCTTTGACCAGATAATAGGGGACAATAAGGACTTTGCCGCCCTTAAGAAAATTGCCCGGAGGGTTGCACACACCCAGTCCACTGTGCTGATCAGGGGAGAAAGCGGAACGGGAAAAGAGCTGTTTGCCCAGGCCATGTATATTGAAAGCAGGCGGAGCGAAGGCCCCTTTATCAGGGTCAACTGTGCGGCAGTACCTGAAACCCTGCTGGAATCGGAATTATTCGGCTATAAGGAAGGGGCCTTTACCGGGGCCAAAAAGGGCGGACAGGTTGGTAAATTTGAGCTGGCCCACAAAGGGGTAATATTCCTGGATGAAATAGGCGACATGTCTCTCAATATGCAGGCCAAGGTGCTCCGGGTCCTTCAGGAGAAGGAAATTGAGCGCCTGGGCGATAGCCGCCCCCATCACGTGGATGTGCGAGTTATCGCGGCCACTAACAGGAACCTTGAGGAAATGATTGACCGGGGTGAATTCCGCGAGGATTTATACTATCGTGTAAATGTGGTTACTCTGATCATACCGCCCCTCAGGGAAAGAGACGGGGACCTGGATTTACTGATCAAACATTTTATTGAAAAATTCAGCCGGCAGTTCGGGATTAGTGTTGACGGGGTTGATGAAGAGTCAAGACAGCTTCTTTTAAGTCACCGCTGGCCCGGCAATATACGGGAATTGGAAAATGTGGTGGAGAGGGCCTTTAACCTGTTGGAGGGGAAAATAATTAAAAAGGAACACCTTCCCCTTTATTTGCAGAATGCCAAAAAGCACGGGAAAGTACAGCTGGGGGGGTTGCCCAGGCTGATTGAAGAGATTGAAAAGGAGGCCATACTGGAAGCGCTGGAAAGGTGTGGCGGAAACAAACTTCAGACGGCGGAAAGCCTTGGCATTTCCCGGGCGGGGCTTTATAAAAAAATGAAAAGGTATAACATCAAGTAGTGCAATAAATTGTCGACCCGGTTTACTGTGTAAACAATGTTGACAGATTCCATAGATCGTTAAAACAAGGCTGTCTTCAAAGTGCGGTCTTTTTGCGTATACCTGGTTTACAGCAGTTCAGGAGTTTAAGGCCTGAACTGCTTTTATTTCCTCTGGTATGGCTTTTGCGTTTGTTATAAAGCCAATTATTCAAAATTGACTGAGAAAGGGGAAGCATTGGATATGTCTGTAGATTTATCCCGGGTAACGACCTTAAACCCCAGAGGGGGCAGGTTGACCGTATACCCCGTGGACCGCAGAAGAATAAGAGAAATGTACAGGCAAAAGCTTGTAGAGGCATACGGGGCAGTTAAGCTTATAAAGTCGGGCAATAATGTTATTTTACCTCTGGGGTGCGGGGAGCCGGAGGCGCTGGTGGCCGCCATGGGGGAGCGCGCCGGAGACTTGAAGGATGTAAGGGTTCACCAGATGCTCCCCTTAAGGAAGTCCGCCTATATGGACCAGTCGCTGTCCGGGAGCTTTCGTCATGTTTCATGGTTTACCAGCGGGGCTAGCCGGCAGGGGGTAAATGAGGGCTGGTCCGACTTTATGCCGGCCCATTTTCATGATATACCGAAGCTGATCAGCGATTATGTACATGTGGATGTTTTTATGGGAACCGTGTCGCCCATGGATGACCGGGGTTATTTCAGCTTCGGACTTTCTGTGGACTATACCACCACCGCCGCCGGCCGGGCAAGGATTGTCATTGTTGAAGTAAATCCAAATATGCCGCGGACCAGGGGCCACAGCCTCATACATATATCCGAGGTGGATTATATAGTGGAGAACAGCTCTCCTATTCCAGAGCTGTCCTTACCGCCGGTGACAGGAGAGGATGAAATAATAGGCGCCTATATAGCAGGGCTTATCGAGGATGGATCCACCATCCAGCTGGGCATTGGAGGAATGCCCAACGCTGTGGCCCGGGCACTTGCAAATAAACATGACCTGGGTGTGCACACCGAAATGATCACCGACGGAATGGTTGACCTGGTGGAGGCCGGGGTTATTAACGGTCGTGAAAAATCGCTTTATCCCGGCAAGCTTATTGGCAGCTTTGCGGTCGGGACCAGAAGGCTTTATGATTTTTTAAACGAAAACCCCATGGTGGAGATGTATCCGGTCTCTTATGTGAATGACCCTTACGTAATAGGCCAGAACAGCAAAATGGTTTCCATCAATGCCTCCCTTGAGGTAGACCTTTTTGGACAGTGCGCCTCGGAGAGCATCGGGCCGGTCCAGTACAGCGCCACCGGTGGGCAGTCGGACTTTGCCGGGGGATGTCTCCGCTCTCCCGGCGGTAAGGGTTTTATTGCGCTTAAGTCTACCGCCAGAAAGGGGACCCTGTCTAAAATTGTGCCCATGCTGAAGCAGGGCTCGCTGGTCAGCTGTTCCAGAAATGATGTGGACCACATAGTAACCGAATACGGCGTGGCCAAGCTTCGCGGCAAAACGTCCAGGGAAAGGGCGCAGGAGATAATAGCGGTGGCGCACCCGGACTTCCGGCCCGAATTGCGGGAGGCTGCGCGCAAAATGGGGCTGCTGTAAAAACAATACAAATTGATTGGAGGAGTACAAGTGATATTCAGACTGAGTGAGGAGCAGGAATTACTGCGTAAGACTGTGCGGGACTTTGCCGAGACCGAAATAGCGCCAAAGGCCGCCGAAATGGACGAAAAAGAAGAATACGATTATTCCCTGTGGACAAAAATGGCCGGGATGGGCCTTGCCGGCATACCTTATCCCGAGGAGTACGAGGGGTCCGGGATGGACAATGTCAGCTACGCCATAGCCGTGGAGGAGCTTAGCCGGGTGTGCGCGTCCAGCGGTGTGCTTGTTTCCGCCCATACATCGCTGTGCGCCTGGCCCATCTATGCCTTCGGCACCGAAGACCAAATGAAAAAGTTTCTTATTCCCCTGGCAAACGGCCAGAGCATAGGCGCCATGGGGCTTACCGAGCCCTCCGCCGGGTCCGACGCCGGGTCCACAAAAACCACCGCCGTGCTGGAGGGAGAGGAATATGTTTTAAACGGAAGCAAAATATTCATCACCAACGGGTATGTAGGTGACATATACGTTATTATAGCGGCCACCGACAAGGCCAAAAAGCACAAAGGCATCTCTGCCTTTATAGTGGAAAAGGGAACCCCGGGCTTTTCCTTCGGCAAAAAGGAGCATAAAATGGGCATCAGGGCCTCGGCCACATACGAGCTGGTGTTCGAGAACTGCAGGATCCCCAGGGCCAACCTTCTGGGGGAAGAGGGTATGGGCTTTAAAATTATAATGGCCACTCTCGACGGAGGTCGCATAGGCATAGCCGCCCAGGCCCTCGGCATAGCCCAGGGGGCATACGAGGCAGCGCTTTCCTACAGTAAAATACGCGAGCAGTTCGGCAGGCCTATTTCAGCCAACCAGGGACTGCAGTGGATGCTTGCCGATATAGCCACGCAGATTGATGCTGCCCGCCTGCTGGTCTACCGCGCGGCTTACCTTAAGGACAGCAAGGAGCCCTATAGCAAGGAGGCGGCCATGGCCAAGCTTTTTGCCTCGGAAACCGCCATGGCGGTGACCACCAGGGCCGTTCAGATATTCGGAGGCTACGGGTATACCAGGGAGTACCCGGTGGAGCGCATGATGCGGGACGCCAAAATTACCGAAATATACGAGGGGACCAGTGAGGTCCAGCGGATGGTTATAGCCGCCGGTATTCTTAAATAGAATTTCCCCCTGTGTTGCATTTTAACGGCCAGCCCCGATGTTTCCCGGGGCCGGCCTTATTTTTCGGGAAACTAATGTACTCTTTAAAGCCCGGCCCGATGGACGAAAAATATTATTTCATGTTAGAATTACTTGGTAAAATGTCTTATTAAAAACAAAATTGTTGTAAGGGAAGAGAAGGAGCACTTGAGAGGCAATCTGAAGAACTGGCAGATAATCCTGTACAGCATGGGCGGGGAATCGTACATGGTGGTATTTGCCCTGACCGCCTGGGTGATGTATGGCTATTGCCCGCCCGAAGGCAGGGGGGTGCAGTTGGTTACACTGGCCACCTTTTCAACCGTAACTACCTTGGCCAGAATTCTTGAGGCAGCTTTAAATCCCGTGGTGGGCTATATAAGTGACAACACCCGCACTCCGTGGGGCCGGAGGATTCCCTTTATATTCGGGGGAGCCGTCCTGACAGCTTTTTCCCTGATTCTCATCTCAAGACCCCCCATTGTTACCGGAGTGGACAAGCTTAATGTCCTTTATTTTTCCTTTTTCTTTATTATGTTAACTATATCCAGCCTTTTCATGTACCAGCCGGTGCTTGCCCTGGGGCCGGAAATTACTGCAGACAGCAATGAAAGGGTAAAGATAACCAGCATCGCACTTTTTATGGGAGTTATAGTGGGGCTTTTTAATCTTACCCAGGGGCTGGCCTTTGAAAAACTGGGTTTTGCGGACACCACCCTTATTTTCGGGCTGACGGTGTTTATCCTGGCCATGGGGCCGGTGGTTTCCATTAACGAAAAAAGAGATGTCATTATACGTGATAAAATAGAGTTGAACGGAAAAAGAACGGGCTTTTTCAAAGGTATGTACGGTATCTTTTTAAACAGGGTATTTCTGGTGTTCGCGCTGGCCAACAGCATACAGATGCTTTCCTTCGTGACACTTACCGCCGCTGCCCCTTACCTGCTTACCGAAGTTGCCGGCAAGCATCCCGGTGATTCTGCCGTGCTGGGCCTTTTCTTCCTGTCCGGGATGGTTGTGGGTATTCCGGCGGCCAACATTTTCGCCAAAAGGTACTGTAAAAAAGATGTCTTTGCCTGGAGCGTTCTGGCGGGGTCCCTTCTTTTTTTCATTATGGCTTTTCTGGCTTTTCTTCCGGAGCGGGCGGTGTATCCGGCAATACTGGCGTTTTCCTTCGTTTATGCCTTTGTCTTTATGTTCACCAATACTGTAAAAAATCCCATGCTGGCGGATGTCATTCTCCTTGACTGCCAGCTGTCCGGTGAGAAGAAGGAAGCGCTTTTTATCGGAACACACGGCCTGATCTTCCGCATTATTGACTCGGCCAATATACCCATTACTGCCGCCCTGTTTGCGCACTATGGGTACAGCTCCGGCAGCCCCTTGGGCATTTATCTTATTTTCCCGGTTTGTGCGGTAATCAACCTGGTAAGCTTTTTTATAATCAAAAACTATCCCCTGAATGACCAGGGAGGCTTTCTGGAAGGTTACGGAGATAAATACGGCTACCTGATAGACAGGCTTAAAAGGAAGCAGGAGGATGTTGCCGAATAACATCCCGCCTGTCTTAATTTGCCGCGGGATATAGATTTTTGATGCCTGGTGCCGGTAAAAAGTGAAATAAAAAAAGCCCCCCGGCCGCCATATTGTGGTAATATATGGTAAATGATACAGGGGGGTTGCCCGTGAGGGGTGTTGGGCTGAAGTACGATTCGATTTGCAACCTGGTAAACGAGTACAGGGACCTGCTGTTTCTGGCGGCGTTTACCTTCTGCGCGCTGTGTGCCGTTCACTTTTTCTCAACAGTAGTATTCTATCAGGGGGAGTGGGGCGAGCTGTTTCCCGGAGGTAGTATTATATTCGGCTCGCGGGGACAATAAATTACGGCTCCGGTAATTTTCCCACAGAGGAGACATATTGCGCCACCGGCAAGGCGGCCGTCCAATAGGGGCTGTTGAAAAACTGCATTTTGAAACAAAGAGGCGTCTGAGAACCTAAGAAATTCAAGGGTTTATCAGACGCCTTTCTCTCTAGAACCTAATAGGGCGGTTTTTATATTATTTTTTGGAAAACTGTATTGACTGATTATTTAATATGTATAACATTATATATAACGATGTACAAACCAGCAGCGTGACCACAAGGAGGTAATATTTTGAAACTACTCTTTGAACCTATTAGAATCGGCAACATGGATTTGAAAAATCGTATTTCAATGCCGGCCATACACCACAATTTCACCCCGGACGGCTTTGTCAACGACAGGCTGGTCAAGTATTACGAGACAAGGGCCAGGGGCGGCGCCGGGCTGATTATAGTCGGGGGCTGCACTATCGATATGATCGGCATCGGGCCTAAGATGATTGGCCTGCATGACGATAAGTACATAGAAGGGCTGAAAAAGCTTACCGGCGCCGTTAAGGGCGCCGGGGCCAAAATTGCCGCCCAGCTGTACCAGGCCGGGAGGTACACGCATTCCTTCTTAACCGGGCAGCAGTCCATAGCGCCCTCTCCCATAGCCTCAGAGTTTACCAGGGAAATGCCCAGGGAAATGACCCCTGAAGATATTAAAATGGTGATTGAGAGTTTTGGTGACGCAGCCCTGAGGGCCAAAAAGGCCGGGTTTGACGCTGTAGAAATTATAGCCAGCGCAGGCTATCTCATCTGCCAGTTTCTCTCTCCCATAACCAACCACAGGACTGACGGGTACGGGGGGTCATGGGAGAACAGGTGCCGCTTTGGGATCGAGGTCGTCAAAAAGGTCAGGGAAAAAACAGGCAGTGATTTTACAGTGCTGGTAAGGCTGTCGGGCAATGACTTTATGCCCGGCAGCAATACCAACAAAGAGGCCGCCCTGTTTGCCGCCGGGCTGGAAAAGGCGGGGGCAGACTGTTTTAACGTAACCGGGGGCTGGCACGAGACCAGGGTTCCCCAAATTACCGGTGACCTTCCCCGGGGGGGATTTGCCTACCTGGCCAGGGGAGTCAAGGCAGCTGTCAGCGTTCCGGTGATAGCCAGCAACAGGATAAATGACCCCGAGGTGGCGGAAAGAATACTGATGAGCGGCCAGGCCGACATGGTTAACATTGGCCGCCCGATGATTGCCGACCCCGAGTTTGTTAACAAGGCTGAAAGCGGGAAATTCAAGTCCATTAGAAAATGCCTGGCGTGCAACCAGGGCTGCATGGACATGGTTTTTTCCGCCCGGGATGTTCACTGCGCGGTTAACCCGCTGGCCGGCAGGGAGTACGAAATAACTGTGGAGCCGGCGGCCGCTGCCAGGAAAGTGCTGGTCATAGGCGGGGGGCCGGCCGGAATGGAGGCGGCTCTTACGGCGGCCTCCAGGGGGCATGATGTGACCCTTTGGGAGAAAAGCGGGCGCCTGGGCGGCCAGATTCACTACGCGGCGGCGCCTCCCGGAAAACAGGAGTTTATGAGCCTTGTTTATTATTATGAACATGAGCTGGCCGAAAAAGGTGTCAAGGTGGAGCTTAACAGGGAGGCCACTGCCGGGAGTGTTGTCAGGCAGGGTGCCGATGTGGTGGTGGTGGCCACCGGATCTGCTCCGGCCGGGGCACCCTTTCCGGTCAGGGCCCCTGAAAAGGTGTTTTCTGCCCTTGAGGTGCTGGACGGCACCGCTGTCCTGGGTAAGGACGTGGTGGTGGTGGGGGGCGGCGCAGTGGGCTGCGAAACAGCTATAGCCATTGCTGAAATAGGCACCTTAAGTGCGGAAAATCTTAAATTCCTTATGGAGAACGAGGCCGAGTCCTATGAAACTCTGGTAGGCCTTCTCAACCGCGGTACAAAAAATGTCACCGTGGTGGAACTGCTGAAGGGTATAGGCAGGGACATAGGCATAAGCACCAGGTGGGTGGTTATGAAGAATATAAAAAGGCTGGGGATTAACATTATAGACCAGGCCGGGGTGAAGGAAGTCAATGACCAGGGAGTTTTAATCGGCAGGGAAGGGCAGCAAACCCTTATCCACGCCGACAGTGTGGTGCTGGCCGTGGGTGCCAGGCCTGTGAACGGGCTGGCCGGTGACCTGCAGGGTAAAGTTTCTCAAATCCATATCATCGGCGATGCCTCAAGTCCCAGAAAGATTACCGAGGCCATCCGTGAGGGGTTTGATCTGGCTGCAAAAATATAAAAAAAGCTTATTCTGACATTCTTAATGGTCGGAATACAGAATCCAGAATTCAGAATTCAGAATGGTTTGGGCCGCCTTAAACGGCCACCAAGGAGGATGTAAATTCTGGTCCTTATTAAGCCACAGAGGACACTGAGACTTATAAGCCAGCTAATCGGTCTTATTTACTTATAGGGACTACCTACACCATTCTGGCTCCTGACTTTAAGAATTCTGGATTCCGACCGCATAGAATTTCAGAATAAGCGTAAAAAGTGTTGGTGATGGTATGTCATTATCGTATGCAATTCTGGGGCTTTTAAGCTACCGCCCGATGACAGGGTACAGCCTCAAGGAGGTTTTTGACAATTCCATAAGCCACTTCTGGCACGCCCACCTCAGTCAGATTTACCGTGAGCTGTCCAGAATGGAGGAAAATGGGCTGGTGGCGTCGGAAGTCCAGCAGCGGGAGGGAAGGCCGGACAGAAAAGTCTACCAGATAACTTCCCGGGGTGAGGAAAACCTGCAGTCCTGGCTGGTATCCTTTCCGCAAAAGCTGGTCATGAGCTATAATGACGAGTTTCTCCTCCGGCTGTACTTCGGCGGCAGAATTGGCCGGGATGAAATACTTTTTCAGATGACCAAGTACAGGAAAGAAACAGAGTCCAGGCTGAATCATTTCCAGTCCCTTTACCGGGTAATCGAGGACTTTTCCAAAAAGGCCGGCGGTCCAGAGGACAGGCTGTACTGGGAGCTTACCCTGGACCTGGGAGTTCAACTGCTCAGGGCAAACCTGGAATGGATAGAGAGGGCCCTTGAAAAAATAAAGTCCGGTGATGATCCACTTAAAAAATCACCGGGATAGAGGGTTGTCAGTAAAAATAAGTTTAATTGGCAAAACTATAAAAAAGTACTTGATCTATTAAAGAAAATATATTATATTACTGTTATTAGAAATAAATAATACTCATTGTTGAGTTATAAGGGCATTGAAGCCCGGCATCATACGTTAGTACGGTGCCGGGCTTTTCTATTCATTTGAATTTTATATACTGGTATTCTCAGATAATGTGTTTAAATAGGAAAATGTATAATACGATGATGTATTGTCTGGCGAGGGTGCTATTAATGTTCTAATAGCGCCTCTTCCTTTTTATAGGGTCATTTGTAAGCTGCTGCATTTCTTTTGAACCAGGCGCCGGTTTTTGAGGGATGTGGTGGAAAATAAAAAACTACACTAATGCCAAGGGGGAATTTATATGTCGCGTTTTGCATTAAAACTGAAACTATTGTTTTTAATGATGTTTGTCAGCATACCCGGCCTGGCCTGGGCCAGTGACGGCGGGGGAATAGACAGCGGGGACACCACCTTCATACTGATATCCACCGCGCTGGTAATGCTGATGACACCGGGCCTGGCCCTGTTTTACGGGGGGATGGTAAGGAAGAAGAATGTACTAAGCACCATAATGCAGAGCTTCATAGTAATATGCCTAATCTCAGTGCAGTGGGTGCTGTTCGGCTACTCACTGGCCTTCGGCCCGGACCAGAGTCACCTGGTGGGCGCGTTTAGCTGGCTGGGGCTAAACGGAGTGGGCCAGGAGGCCAACGCCGACTACTCGGCCACCATACCGCACCTGCTATTCATGGCCTTCCAGCTGATGTTCGCCATCATAACGGCAGCCCTGATAACAGGGTCAATAGCAGAGAGGATGCGCTTTCCGGCCTTTTTGGGATTCATACTGCTGTGGTCCACCTTTGTATACGACCCCCTGGCCCACTGGGTCTGGGGAGTGGATGGCTGGCTAAGAAACATGGGCGCCCTGGACTTTGCCGGGGGCACCGTAGTGCACATAAGCTCCGGAGTATCCGGCCTCGTGGCCGCCCTAGTGCTGGGCAGACGCAAAGGGTACGGCACCGAAGCCATGATACCGCACCAACTCCCCTTCACAGTACTGGGGGCCGCCCTTTTGTGGTTCGGCTGGTTCGGGTTTAACGCCGGCAGCGCCCTGGCGGCCAACGGGCTGGCGGCCAGCGCCTTCGTAGTGACCAACACCTCGGCGGCCATGGCGGCACTGTCCTGGGTATTCGCCGAGTGGGTGCATCACGGCAGGCCCACCGTGCTAGGCGCCGCCAGCGGAGCAGTAGCCGGCCTGGTGGCCATAACCCCGGCGGCAGGCTTTGTAACACCCATGTCCTCCCTCGCCATAGGCCTGGTGGCCGGTGCAATCTGCTACCTGGCGGTGAGCGTAGTGAAGAGAAAGCTTGGCTACGACGATTCTCTGGACGCCTTTGGCGTACACGGAATAGGCGGCATGTGGGGCGCCCTGGCCACCGGTATATTCGCCACCAAAACGGTTAACGGGGCCGGGGCCGACGGGCTCCTGTACGGCAACGCCGCCCAGTTGGGCACCCAGGCCATAGGAGTGCTGGCCACCGTTGCCTTTGCGGGAATAGCCACCTTTGTCATACTAAAGCTGGTGGGAGTGGTTACCGCCCTAAGGGCCACCCCCGAGGAGGAGGATCTGGGCCTGGACCTTTCCCTGCACGGGGAGGACGCCTATCCGGATATAATGAGCGGCTCGCTTTTAAGAGGTGATTATTCACCCGCAGCTGTTCCGGCCAGTTCAGTTATGAAACCGGGTATTAGCTTGAAATAGAAGGGATTGGTGAATATGAAAAAAATTGAATGCATTCTCCGGCCCGGAAAGCTGGAAGAAGTAAAAGAAGCCCTGAATCAGTGCGGGGTGCATGGTATGACGGTTATGCAGGTGATGGGATGCGGGCTCCAAAAGGGCCGCAGGGAGGTATACAGGGGCACCGAGCTTACTATAAACCTTCTTCCCAAGGTTAAAATTGAGGTTGTTGTAAAGGACAGCCTGATGGAAGATGTGATAGGCCTGATTAGAAAATCGGCCATGACCGGCCAGATAGGGGACGGCAAGATATTTGTCAGCACCGTAGACAATGCCGTCAGAATAAGAACGGGGGAAACAGGCGATTCTGCCATATAAAGAGTAATTTCAGGTAGAAAAAAGACAGCCGGCATGGCTGTCTTTTTTCTACCGCCTGTTTATTGGCCGGTTATAACGAAATATATCGGGTGTGTGGGCTTTTCTGCAGAAAAGGAAGGCAGCTTCAGGGGGTGTAAATTTTTTTAAAAAACTGTTGTAAAATATCTTGTCAACCGCCGCTATACTCTTATAATTATATATAACAGTGTACATAGAAAGAAGGTAATCAGTTATGGGTCATCTGACCATGGCCAAGGATGAGGTATACAGGGCGCTGGCCGAGAGACTGGGGAAAAACCCTGTGGGGGCGGTTGTAAACGAAACTCTTATGAAGATACTTTACATTTTGTACGGGGAGCCGGAGGCCGCCATCGGCAGCAAATTTCCCATGCGCCCGGCCACCATCGGTAAAATTTCAGAAAAAACAGGATTTAGCATTGAAGAGCTTAAGGTTCACCTGGAAAAAATGGCCCAAAAGGGCCTGGTGGCCGACTTCCCGAGAAAGGGAGAGACACTCTACCACCTATCGCCCCTGGTGGTGGGCTGGTTTGAGTATACCTTCATGAGGGTTACCGACCGCCTGCCCATGGCTGACCTGGCCAGGCTGTTCAATGATTATCACCATGAAAAGGGAGTGGCGGAAGAATTCTTCGGGGCCGAAACAAAAATGTTTAATGTACTTCCCTATGAAGATCACATTCCCCCGGAGGTTCAGTCTGAGGTATTAACCTATGAAAGGGCATCGCAAATGATCAGGGACTCCGGTGGGGGCTCCCTTTCCATGTGCTACTGCCGCCACCAGGCCAGACATATGGGAAAAGCCTGTGACAATCCCGTGGAGGATGTCTGCACCAGCCTGGGAAAGGCTTCCGAATTTCTTATCAGGAGGGGCTTTGCCCGCCCGGCCGCAGTAGATGAACTGCTCAGGGTACTGGAGAAGACAGAAAGCCTTGGTCTGGTCCACATAGGCGACAACGTCCGGAATAACCCGGCCTTTATCTGCCACTGCTGCGGGTGCTGCTGTGGAGTGCTCAGATCCATTAACGAGTCCGGGATAATGTCAGTGCACCCCGGCAATTTCATCCCCCTGGCGGATCATGAAAAATGTGCAGGCTGCGGCATATGCGCCCAAAGGTGTCATATCGGGGCTATTGAAATTATTGAGACTGTTCCCGGGGATAAGAAAAGCAGGCGGGCCTTTGTGAAGGAAGACCTTTGCATTGGCTGTGGTGTCTGCCTGGCCGGGTGTAAAAAGGAATCCATAGGGTTTATACGCAGAAAAACCATCCACATTCCCCCCAAAAATACGAAGGAACAGATGATGCAGATAGCAGCCCAGAAAGAGAGGCTGAAAAACTTTATTGAGTAAAAAATAAACCCGGCTTGGGCCGGGTTTTACTATTGGCGTTTCCTCAGGCTTAGTGCTATTTCTCTGCCTGTCCGGGTTTTAAAATTAAAATTGACCATTTTCTCGAATTTGGCATAATTTCCTGAGAACACTGGAAATTCGGGAAGGTTTGTTATCAAATCGGCTTCCCAAAGTATTTGGAAGTCCGGCCCATCTATTTTTGACCGGTAGTGGTGGTTGCCTATAATGTAAAGAACCCTGGAGGCGGTTTTTTCATCCACTCCTGCTTCTTCCAGCACCTTTTTCGCCAGGGGGGGGCCTTCCCTGTGCTGGTAAACCGGGGCGGTGGAATTATACCTGGACTCGGCCTGCTTTATTCCAATATCGTGGAGGACGGCGGCCAGCTCAACAATTATCCTTGTCCCGTCTTCCGGGGATTCACCATTGTATATGGCTGAGGAATGTTTCAGCACCTCCATGGCGTGATTAATCCTTTTAACGTCATCTCCGAATATTGAATTCATCTCTTTTATAGTCTTCTCAAGCATGTTTTGCATGTAAGTCCACATTTTTGTTTATTATACTTCTCCACTTTTCTGACACTGTGATATGCTGTGGGGACACTGGGTCAGTTAACACAGCCAGTTCATCTGTGGGGACAAGATAGCTTGGCATTTGACCGCCCTTCTCGATATCCTCGATTATTCCATGCAGGCGGTCAACATTGCAGTTGTCACAGTGCTTTCTGGTAAGCAGACACTGGTCGCAGGCCCTCTGCAGGAGTATTTTGATTTGATCAAAGTCGCTGTCCATGAACATACTAACCACATCCTTATAATAAATAAAATGAGGCCGTATCTTCCCGATACGGCCTCATTGCCGTCACCTATAATATAAATATACTATTTTAGAAGAAATAATACAATTGGTCATCGCAGTGTATACAGTATAATAACACGGCACTGCGTATCAGCACCGGGTGTTGGTGTATATATACCTGGTCATTCCGAAGTAATCCGCCGCTGAAAGGCCCTCGAAGCTTACATTGATAATGTATTTGCGGTAGCTCTGCCCTTTCGGGCTTATCTGGTGGATGTAATTTATACCGGTCACCTTCTTTATTCTTAACACTGTTCCCCTTACCAGAAGGTTCCTGGCTGAATAGCCTTCAGGTACGTAAAACTGGAATATGAGGGAGTCCCCTTCTTTGTGAAACCTGGAGGAGAACATCTTCATGCCCCCCGGGCTCATATTTATGGAGTAGGTGGTATACCATGTTTCGTCTGCGTTTTTGGGGTCCATGTACCTTACCCGCAGCTCGCAGGGCACACGGATGCTTCTTCTTCTTTCTTCATATTTTTGCTTGGATGTAACCCGCACTTCCACAGAATTAGCAAATAATTCATTTACAGTGCCGATATACAGGGTGGGCCCGAAATCTCCGCTGTCGTTAAGTATTTTTAGCTCAACCTTGCGCTTGGTCTCCACGGCAGGGTCGCGGAAGGTGGGAATGCTTAGTATTATCTTATCTCCCGAGACTGACAGCACGATGCAGGAATAAAAGATAGCGGAGCCTTTAGACCTTAATCCCATGGTGGCATCCTTTTTTATTTCGTCCAAACTGATGGAATCCATTTGCTTCTCCTATTTAGAATTGTTGCGCTGGTCCTCAGCATATTTTTACAATTTGGGCCTAATAGTTCAATTATAACTTATTTTCATATGACAGTTAATTAAATTCTTTATAGAGGAAAAAGGGGCAGCTTATAGAAAACAAATAATAATCTCAAAATAAAGAAAAAGAGGTGACTGCAATGGATCAGGGCCTTGAGAAAATAGCCTGCCCGATAAGAGACTGCGGGATGGTATTCTGGGTGGAAAAGGGTGAGGAACCCAGATACTGCCCTTTCTGTGGTGTTATAATAAGCCTTGGTTAAAATGGATTTACAAATGGCCTAAAAATGGAGCCGGGATATTTTATCCCGGCTGCTGTTTTAAATGGCCTTAATTGTAAGAAAATATTAATAACCTGTTAAGCTTTATGTAATTTGTAATAGCTAAAATTATAACATACCAGTTAAAAATTAAATATAAGGGGGAACAAATATGTCCTGGAGCATTTTAGATTTTACCGGGGGTGAGATAATCGATCTGGCCACCGAGATTGAGAAGGCCGGAAAATCTTTTTACGAAGCGGCCGCCCATAAGGTGGAGGTTCCTGAAGTAAGCGCTCTTTTTAAGGCTCTTGGAAACGAGGAGGACAAACATATAAGGGATTTTCAGGCCCTTAAAGATCATCTGGAGGGCAGTTTTGCCCCGGAGGAGAGTTATCCGGGAGAGTACAGGGACTACTTAAAGGCTATAATTGATAATCATGTGTTCAATATCAAAAATGTTGAGGAACTTGTCAGGGGCGTGGTGGTGGCCAGAGAGGCTTTGGCCGTGGCCCTTCGCTTTGAAAAGGATTCGATATTGATTTTTCAGGAGTTTATGAAAGTGGTTGACGAACCCGGACGTGCTATCGTCCAAAAGCTTATCGACCAGGAAAAGGAACATATAGGCCTTCTGGCGCGCCTTAACAAAATAAAGTGGTAGCCTTCAAATGAAATATTTTATTGAAAAAGGTCCTGAAAAGGTCCTTTTTCACCACGACCCTGACAGAACCGGTGATGAGCTTGACCTTATACAGGAGAGGCTGCTTCATCAGATAATGGAAAGAAGCCTGGATAGGAGGTGTACGGTGGCCTATGGCGGGCTCGAATTGGATTTATAAGATAAAAAACCCGGCGGCAGCCGGGTTTTTTGCTTCTGTGGAGGTAAAGACTGATACAAATTTGTTGACTGGCTGATGATTGGAATATAAAATGTTTTTAATGCTAATTATATCATAATATGGTAATAATGGTAAAATTATCGGAAAGAGGGGTCTGCTTTTATTATGATTATAAATGAAAAACCGGGAGGCAAGAAGAATAATTCAGCCGGCCGCGAGGGGGGCGGGGCACCGGAAAAGCCGCTGGTTCTTCTGGGTATAGGCAATGCCAGGATAGAAGAATGGATTAAGGTCTTTTTCCTTGAACAGGCCAGCATTACGGTTTCTCCGGCCGATTCCCAGGCATTGAGGGAAAAAATAAGCGGACTTTCTCCGGATATTCTTGTATTAATGCGGCAGAATTCCATGGGGGGGATACCTGACGCCGGCAGCCTTGCAGTTTCGGCGGCCCAACATGTTCCGGCCGTCCTATTTATAATTGGAGAGCTGGATGATGAGGGGAAAGATTTGTTTGACCAGGCCAGGGACGCCGGGGTGCAGAATATAATAACCTGCGAAAGGGGCGGGCAGATATACGGTGACGAGCTTGTTTACAGCCTAACCGGACTGATAAGGAAGATAAATGGTCCGGCCGGGAGAAAGGAAAGGGAGGAGGGTTCCCCGGACAGCCTGCTCAACGGAGAAGCCGGAAAAACAATCAATTCACTTTTTCAGAGCGCGGGCAGTATAGGAAGGGCAATCATCAAATCGGCGGGAACGGTTTCTGAAAAGGCCAAGACCAAATCCTCCCCTAAAAAGACACTGACCGGAATCAACAGGTCGAAAGGCATAGCCTTAGAAAATGCCGGGGGGCTCAGTGCAAGCCTGTCCCAGATGTCTCCCACCTCAATTGTTCCCGGAGGTATTCTGGCTGTAGTCACTCCATGGAGGCCCAATCTTGCCGGCAGATTGGCCGCCCAGGCGGTTAAAATGTTCGGGGAGGTAAACGGTGGCGAGGTGGCCTACATAGGCGCCAGCGGAAGCAGCACCGGGGCCCTTTGGCTGGATGTGCCGGAGGATGAACTGATTATGTCTGACTGGAGGGTGCCCGGCTCCAGTTGTCCCATAACCAGGGGGAATATAAAAATATTTGCCGTTGATCCGGTTAAGGACCTGCGGCCCGGAGGCGATGAGGAGTTAATGGCCGTGCTGCACAATGTCAGGAAGACATCCACCTATACTGTGGTGGATTTTGCCGGTGACATGGCCATGGCCCGGAAAGCGGTCCTTCAGGGCCGCACTGTTTTGCTGGTGGTGGCGCCCGGGAATGACCCGGTGGAACTCAGGGTTTCAACCCTTTGGATAAGAAACATAATGGATGGCTGCAGGAATGTGGTCACCGGTATAGATATCCGGGGTGTGCTGCCGGAAATTCCGGAAGATCTCAACCCCAAGGTCATTGTCAGGAACAATCCTGCCGACGCCCTCAACATTGCGTTGAAAAAGCAAAATGACAATGTATTCGTATGGGTCTGACTTAAGTCAACCAATTACTGTGGCCGGGTTTATTCCAAAAATCACTAAATTTGCAGGGGTCCACCGGAAAAATGTAGTATAATAAAATAACTGAAAAAAAAGCCGTCAGCCGTGGTCCTATATTAAAGATTAGTTTAAAGAAACCCGTTTGGAGGGTCTGATTTGAAATCCAGGTATCTGATGCTATTACTGATGGCAATATTTTTAATCCTGCCCCCGGGGCCGGCCCGGGCTGCTGATTTGACATTTGATTTTACGGACGTGGGCAGCCACTGGGCACAGGAATCCATTGTTCAGTGCAGGGTTAATGATTTTATGACGGGTTATCCGGGCAACATCTTCGGTCCTGAACGGGAGCTAAGCAGGGCTGAGGCGCTGGTTTCCATTAACCGGGCTCTGGGGTGGGGAAAAGAGGCCGGGAATACCTCCACTGCCGGTGTAAAATTCCCCCCGGACTTGCAGGATATTTTCAAAGGCCATATTGTATTGGCCGCCAATAAACAATTAATCGGTAAGGATAACATCCCGCAAATGAAGTTTAACAGCCCTGTGCCCCGGTATGAGGTGGCTGTCTGGATAGCCAGGGCCCTTAAACTGGATGGGAAGGGATACAGCCTGAGCTTTACCGATATAGGAGGGATGTCCCCGGAAAACAGGGATATGCTGTCCGGCGTCGTTAAGGCAGGTATTATGAACGGGTATCCCGACAATACCTTCATGCCCTCCGGGTCGCTGACCAGGGCCGAAATGGCCTCTATACTGGCCAGGCTGCTGGACAGCGGAAAAATCAGCCCGGCTGCCGGCCGATATATTACCGGTAAGCTGTCCCAGGTGGATGCGGCGCAAAAGAAGGTATCGGTACAGACTTCCGGCAAAACAGACACGTACAGTTTATCCGGTCAGAGCGCCCTTTTCAGGAACGGTAAAAAAGCAAGCCTTGATCTTTTTAAGGTGGGGGAAAATGTAAAAATATCCCTTGATTCTTCCGGTAAGTGTCTTTTTATTGCCGCAACCGGGGATAATCCCGCCCCGGGAAACCAAAACGTCGGGAGCGGAACTTTCAGCGGCACTATATCTTCAATAACAGTATCCTATCTTGTGTTTACGCAGGATAACGGAACGAACAGTTTAAAGTACATATCCCCATCGATGAAAGTGACCGAGGCGGGAAAAGCTTCATTCCTTTCTTCGGTAAAGGCGGGAATGAGGACATCCATCACCGTTAGCGGGGACAGTATTACAAATATAGACCTGACCGGGAGCCCGGATTCTACTTATGTTCCCCAGGGTAAAACAGGCTATGTGGTAAACAAGTACATAGATTATTTTACAGTACGTCTAATCGACAGTACCGTCAGGGAAATATCGGCCTCCGGTCCGTCCTTTTTTAAAGGCGGGATGCTGGGAACCTACGGCAGCATAAAGCAGGGATCGTATGTTGAGCTGATCGAGGAGGGATCGCAGGTAAAGGCAGTCCGGGAGCTTTATGGAACCCGAAAGCTCTTTGGTTTTGTGGAGAAAATCACCTCTCAGTTCATCTGGATTGAAGATGATGACGATAAGTTGTTATCCCCGGATATTGCCGGCGGCTGTGATTTCCGGGACAGTGACGGCGACCGGGTGGACCTGGAGGATATAGAAACCGGAATGTATGTGGAGCTGTCACTGGATGACGGTAAT
Source organism: Actinomycetota bacterium (assembly GCA_023475565.1). Lineage (GTDB taxonomy): Bacteria > Bacillota > Desulfotomaculia > Desulfotomaculales > Desulfocucumaceae > BRHc4a. The sequence goes on along the minus strand of JAMCVT010000110.1, from coordinate 18,521 downwards.
AAGGTTGCTGAAATAAGAATAAGCGGTGAGTCCCGGGGCCTCGATGGAGAGGTAACCTATATACGGACCTCGGGCACTGAAAAGATTACCATAAAAAAAGACAACGGCCGGGAGGTTACCTACAGCCTGGATGATGATGCGGCTGTGCGGGAGGACGGTTATAACAGGAGTCTTTCCTATGTTGATGAGGGGATGTCAGTAAGGCTTGTCCTGAATAGCGATAATAAGGTTTCCCGGATTGTTATAACCGGCTCGTCATATTCATCAGGGGATACGGAGGGAGAGGTAACCTATATCCGTACTTCGGGTACTGAAAAAATAACCATAGAAGATGATGACGGAGATGATAATACCTATTACATTGACGAGGATGTAACAGTGAAGGAAGACGGCGCCGCCAGAAGCCTTTCCTACGTTAAAAAAGGGATGTATGTGGATCTGACCCTGGACAGCAGTGACATGGTGACCAGGATTGAAATAGAGGACTCGGCATATTCTTCGGAGGTGGAAGGGGAGGTAAAAACCTCCGGCACCGAGAAGATAACCATAGAAGATGATGACGGGGACAGAGAGACTTATTATATTGACGATGACGTAATCATCAGGGAGGACGGTGTATCCAGGATTCTGTCCTACATTGATGAGGGAATGTATGTGGTGCTTACCCTGGACAGCAACGACAGGGTGACCAGGATTGAAATAGAGGATTCGTTAACATCATGGGATGTGCGGGGTGAGGTCACCTACATCAAAACTTCCGGCACTAAAAGAATAACTATAGAAAAAGACAATGGGTCGAAGGTATCCTACGATCTGGACAGTGACGTGGACGTAAGGAAAGGGAGCAGCTATAAGAGTTTATCATATGTGGATGAAGGGATGTATGTAGAGCTTACCTTGAACAATAAAGATAAAGTCACCGATATTTACATAAGGAATTCAAATTCAGGTTCAGGTTCATCTGATCTGGTAAAGGGCGAAGTTACGTATATAAAGACATCCGGTACTAGAAAGATCACCGTGGACAAGGACGGGGGCTCGGAAAACACCTACTATATTAACGATAATGCAGTGATAAAACAGGGTGTAATTAATAAAAACATTTACTATATAGAAGAGGGAATGGAGGTGGAGCTTACCCTGGACGGGGATGACCGGGTTACCCGGATAGATATTATCAGCTGAGCAACCTGTATAGAAAAAGCTGTTGATGTATCATCAACAGCTTTTTAGCGGCCCGGTAAAACAGGTCTTATCTTTTATTCAGGAGGCTCCATGCTCAATGTTTTTCACCCTCTGGTTCTTCAAATTGACCGACAGGCCGTAGCCTATTACCGCCGCAGTGATTATCAGGGGCAGAACAATACTGACTGTGCCCAGCAGGTCATTCAGGTTAAGCTGTAAAAAAGCGCTTACCTTATAGTCTTCAAGGATCATTTTTCCTGCGGTCCAGGCCAGTATTCCGGCACCGGCGTAAATTATGGCCGGGAATCTTTTCATAAGATAGAGAATTACCTGGCTGCAGGATACTATTATCGGTATGCTTATGGTCAGGCCTATTATTATGAGTCCCCAGTGCCCGCGGCTCACTGCGGCTATGGCCAGTATATTGTCCAGGCTCATAATGAGATCGGCAAATATAATAACTTTTACCGCTTCCACCAGGCTGCCGGCGCTACGGCACTCATTCCGGCAGTTGTCTTCCTTTAAAAGCTTTACAGCTATATAAACAAGGAATAAGCCTCCAAGGGCCTTTAAAAAAGGTATTTTCAAAAGAAATACTATGACAATGGTCAGAAGAACCCTTAATACTATAGCGCCGGCAGTACTCAGGAGAATTGCCTTTTTCTGCTGGCCCGGGGGCAGGTTGCGGCTGGCCAGGGCAATGACCACAGCATTATCGCCGCCTAAGATGAGATCAAACATCAAAATACTCATTATTATGGGAAGGTATTCCAATCTAATACATCCTCTCCAGTGCACAGCCTTTAACTATTGCTGCTGCTCTTTTCCGGGTGGGATTTCCATTTGGGATACCCGCCGGATTGTGCTGTGCTTGTCCACAGGGAACTGATAATAATTATAGATTATTTAATTAACTTTAGAAACCCCGAATTATCCCTGGGAAAAAAGAGGTAGGTGGGTGATAAACTTGCGGGTAAAGGTTGAGTATTCATTATCAGCAGCATCAATAAACTTAAATAATGCAAGGTCATACTCAAAGCAAAAAAGGCCAGGGTCGGAATTGGCCTTTTTTGCTTTTGCAGGTTTATATTCCTGCCAGAGCATCGGGAAGTGGATAGATGTCTATATGTCGCTTACATAATATTATACCTGATATTATCCAGTTAACAACCTTTAACGGGCATGAATTAGAGGCAGTTGAACATGATAATGGGACTTTCGACATTTTGGAATAGGATTTATCACTTAAACAACGTTTTTTAGCCCTGTGAATAATCCCAAATCAAAGCTGTTTTCTTTTCGTAACAATAAATATATTGCAGGCAGCATAAGGGACCGGCCCCGGGCCGGCCCCCTTAAGAAATTATCTTTTAGGCTTGAAGGTGTCACATTTTGTATCGTCGGAACTGGCTGAAGCTTCGGACCCGTTGTGATTTACCTGAATCATCGGGGCATCACACATTATATCGGAATTATATTGGCACTCGGTGACAGTGCACTTGATTTGCGGCATAATCTCACCTCCTTGACGGAGGTTATTATTGTCAAAAAGCAAAAGATGTATGCATGCCGCAGGGGCCGGATGACTATTGAAGAACAAGCTTTAATCCTGGCGGAAAGGAGGTATATTCTTCATCCCGGGACAGTGACCGGGCCAGGGCGCTGTATACCTGTTCGGTAAGGGTAAGAAGGTTGTATTGGCGGGTTGAAAGTACCCAGCAGGTGGCTACCTCATCCATGCTTCCAAAAATAACCTTCCGGGTAATTTTAGGGTCCAGGCCGGGCAGGAAGTAGCCCCTGTGTATACCGTCCACGACAATATTCTCAATCAGCCGGTAATACCCTTTTATTACTTCAGCTATTCCTTTTCTTATTGATTTGTCCGACTGGCGGAGCTCTATCTGAAGCACGTGGGCCAGCTTGGGATTGTTTTGAAGCCTGTAAAAGTGCAGATAAATAAGGTAGGCCAGCTGCTCAAAGGCGTTTTCACTGCTATTCAGCTTTTGGGGGGCCGCAGATATAAACTCCCCCAGCTTGTTTCTAAATATGGATATCAAAATATCTTCTTTGTTTTCAAAATACAGGTAAATTGTGCCTTCTGCAACACCGGCCTCCCCGGCGATTTTAGAGACCTGGGAACCGTGATAGCCGTTATCGGCAATAACCCGTATGGCTGCTTCGATAATTACCTTGTATTTTTCTCCTGTTCTTTTTGGCACAGGCGGCCTCCTTACCGGCCCGGAAGGCAATTATTATTGTACTGGTAAAGAACTGAACGCCTGCCCGGGGTTTGGAGAATAACATGCTTCCTCCCCCCGGGCATTAGACCTGTTCAATGGTCGGCGTCCGGGTAATTCTGATTAGATGACTAGCAGACGTAGTCTTCCTTTTCAATTATCTGCGCGGCAATCTTCCTGCGCAGGCTTACCAAATCTATGGGGATGTACCTGACCATGCGCTTGGCAATGCCTATCCGGGTGGCCAGCATATCGCCGGACTCCATGTAGCACAGGGCTTCCTTGGCCAGATTTTCAAAAACAGGCCACCTTTCGTACATGTAAGCCAGGGAAAGGTCGATCTTAAGCTGGGCTGCCCCGGGATTTTTTTCCCAGGCCTTCAGGGCGCGGGCAATAGCTGACTCCATGGTGTAAAGCTCAATCACCATGTCAGCCATGATTTGAATCAGTTCCTGCTCATCACCCAGCTTTTGCATGTACTTCTGGGCTGCGCTTCCGGCAACCATAATGATCAGCTTTTTAACCAGGTGAAGCATGCAGCGCTCGGTGTAGAGAGGCTTTTCATCATCGGCGGGCAGGGTGGCGCCCAGGTTCATTATTTCCTTCTGAAGTCCCATGGCGGCCTGCAGGAAGGGCAGTTCACCCTTCATGGCCTTCTTCATCAGGGTGGCCGGGATAATCAGGCGGTTTATTTCGTTGGTGCCCTCAAATAGGCGGTTGATGCGGGAGTCCCTGTAGAAGCGCTCTGCCGGGTACTCCTGGGTGTAGCCGTAGCCGCCGTGAATCTGCACGCACTCGTCCACACAATAGTCCAGGCACTCGGAGCCAATTATTTTGCTTATGGAGCACTCAATGGCGTATTCCTCAATGGCCTTTCCCATTTCAGGGCCTGAGGGCACACCGTGCAGGGCCTCGTCAATAAGGCCGGCCAGGCGGTACTGCATTGACTCGGAGGCATAGGCATAGGCGTTCATTTTAGCCAGTTTGGTCTGGATCATGCCGAAGCTGGAAATGGGCTTTTTGAACTGCACCCGCTGGTTGGCGTACTTGACGGCCACCTGGATGGATTTTTTGGCCGATCCGGTGGTGCCGGCGCCCAGCTTGAAGCGGCCTATGTTCAGGATGTTGAAGGCGATTACGTGGCCCTTGCCTATATCGCCCAGCACGTTTTCCACGGGAATCTTGGCGTCTTCAAATATAAGGCTGCAGGTGGAAGAGCCCTTGATGCCCATTTTCTTTTCTTCCGCCCCTATGCTGAAGCCGGGGGTATCCTTATCCACTATGAAGGCAGTGAATTTTTCACCGTCAATTTTGGCGTAGGTCACAAACACATCAGCAATGCCGGCGTTGGTGATGAATATTTTCTCTCCATTGAGGATGTAGTATTTGCCGTCTTCTGAAAGAACAGCCTTGGTTTTGGACGCCAGCGCATCCGATCCTGCGCCTGGCTCGGTGAGGGCGTAGGCTGCGATATTTTCACCGGTGGCCAGCTTGGGCAGGTACTTATGCTTTTGCTCTTCAGTTCCGAACATTACGAAGGGAAGAGAGCCGATTCCGGTGTGGGCCAGCATCCCGGTGGCGAAGGATCCGCCGGCGGTCATGTTTTCGGTAATGATGATGGAGGCGATTTTGCCCAGGTCGGCGCCGTCGTACTTCTCCTCTATGTCGGCGGAAAGAAGGCCCAGTTCTCCGGCCTTCTCAAGAAGGCTGCGCAAAAGGCCTTCCTTTTTGTGGTCAAGGTCGTCAATAACGGGAAGTACATCTTTGTTGATAAAATCCTCACAGGTGCCGGCTATCATCTTGTGCTCCTCTGAAAAATCCTCCGGGGTAAAAACATCCGCGGGATTTACGCTTTCAAGCAGGAACATTCCGCCTTTTTGTGGCATTTTGATTTACTCCTTTCATAATTGGGTGGTGTTTGATAATTATCCGTGGCCGGGGCCAAACTGCCCGGCCTGCTATATTAATTTACTTAAACCATTTCATATACGCCGGCAGCTCCCATGCCGCCGCCGATGCACATGCTGACCACGCCGTACTTGGAGCTGCTGCGCTTCATCTCGTGCAGCAGGGTGGCGGTGAGCTTGGACCCGGTGCAGCCCAGGGGGTGTCCCAGGGCCACGGCGCCGCCGTTTTTATTAACCTTGTTGATATCTATGCCGAGGGTCTTGATGCTGGCCAGGGCCTGGGCGGCAAAAGCTTCGTTGAGCTCAAATACATCCACCTGGTCCAGGGTGATCCCGGCCACCTTAAGGGCCTTGGGAATGGCTACTATGGGCCCGATGCCCATAAGCTCCGGAGGGCAGCCGCTCACGGCATAGCCGCGGAATACCGCTATTGGCTTGAGACCGAGGGAATCGGCTTTCTGGCGGCTCATCATAACCACGCAGGCGCCCCCGTCACTGGTCTGTGAGGAGTTCCCCGCGGTAACACTGCCACCGGCCCTGAATACCGGCTGGAGCCTGGCCAGTGACTCCATGGTGGTACCGGCCCGGGGGCCCTCGTCGGTGTCAAATACAAAGCTTTTTTCCTTAATTCTGTTGCCCGACCACTGTTTCTCCACAACTGTCAGGGGGACTATTTCTTCCTTGAACTTACCCTCTGCAATGGCCTTAAGAGCCTTTTCGTGGCTGGCCACAGAGAATTGATCCTGTTCTTCCCGGGATATGCTGTATTTGTCGGCTACGTTTTCCGCGGTAAGTCCCATGCTCATGTATGCCTCGGGGCAAATTCCGAGCAGCTCCGGGTCCGGGGCCAGCTTATTGCCGCCCATGGGCACTATGCTCATGCTCTCAACCCCGCCGGCCACAAAAACATCCACAAATCCGGACATTATACGGGTGGCGCCCACTGCGACAGACTCCAAGCCCGAGGAGCAGAAGCGGTTTATGGTGGCGCCGGAAACGCTCTGGGGCAGTCCGGCCAGGAGGTTGATCATTCTTCCAACATTCATGCCCTGCTCGGCCTCAGGGAAAGAGCAGCCAAACAGAACGTCGTCTATTTCCGCCGGGTCCAGGGCCGGCACCCGGGCAAGGGCTTCTTTCAATGCGGTTGCGGCCATGTGCTCCGGCCGGGTATTCTTGAGCTTACCCCGGGGAGCCCTGCCCACCGCTGTACGCACCGCACTGACTATTACGGCTTCTTGCATTTTTCTTAAAACCCCCTAGTTAATAGTGGTTTAAAAATCATTTACTGTTATAGTAAAGTTCAATCAGTTAGTTTCTCAGAGGCTTGTTGGTTGTAAGCATATGGCGGATGCGGTCGATGGTTTTTTGTTCGCCTAAAAGGCTTAGGAAGGCCTCACGCTCCAGATCCAGCAGGTTTTGCTCGGTCAGGTCGGTGCCCGGGGTTACCCCGCCGCCGGTCAGTATGCCGGCAACCTTCCTGGCTATTTTGGCGTCATGCTTGCTGATGTATTTGCCCCAGACCATTGTCTCGATACCCACCTCTATGGCGGCCTGCCCGGGGGCTCCCAGGGCCTTGATGGTGGGGGGAACCGGAGGCATGAAGTCCGGTGCGGTCTGAAGGACCATTTTCTTGGCCTCGCCGATGAGCTGGTCGCGGTTGGTTACTATCTTGGTGTCATTCTTTCTTAAGAAGCCAAGGGAAACTGCTTCGGGGCCGCTGGTGGAGACACTGGCCATGGCTATATTTTCAAAAGCCCTGTTGATCATGGGCTGATAGCTGTTGGTGCCGCCGGTTTTTATGCTGGCGGACTTGGGAGGATTAAGCTCCGCAGCCCTGAAGGCCAGTTCCTTGACCCCGCCGCCGCCGGGCACCAGGCCCACGCCGACTTCCACCATGCCGATGTAGGACTCTGCGCAGGCGGCAACCTTGTTGCCGTGCAGGACTATTTCGCAGCCTCCGCCCAGGGCCATGCCGTGGGGGGCTACCACTACCGGCTTTCTGCAGTACTTCATGCGCATATTGGCGTCCTGGAACTCTCTGACCATGAAGTCCAGCTCAACCCACTCCTGGGCCTCAGCCGTGAGGCCTTCCTAAGCCGTTTTGGCGCCCACCGAGAAGTGCTGGCCGTAGTTGGCTACAACCATGCCCTCGTAGTTTTTCTCTATCTCTTTTACGGAATAATTCATCATATTAACAATGTCGCTGCCGATGGAGTTGGACTTGCTGTGGAATTCCAGGCAGACAACGCCGTCGCCTATATCGATAAGGCTGGCGCCGTCGTTTTTCGCGATAACCTTGTTCTGCTCTTTGAGAGGAGCCAGGAAAATGACGCTCTCACTGAACTTTTCCGGGGCGCCGGCCTTGGTGATCTGATCGAAGATGTAGCGGGTGCCTTCCCTCTTCTCATAGAAGCTGGTTTTTCCGCTGGCCAACAGGTTTTCCACAACCTTGGGAACCCTGTCCCCCTCAGCCTTAAGGCGCTCCACAACGGCGGAAACTCCCAGAATATCCCACATTTCGAAGGGGCCGAAGTCCCAGTTGAAGCCCCACTTCATGGCCTGGTCGATGGACTGTATATCATCAGCGATCACACCCAGCAGGTTGGCGGCATAGAGAAGCTGCTGCTTGGTAATCTTCCAGGCAAACTGGGCAGCCTTGTCCCTGCCGTTTACCAGGGTCCTGAGCATCTTTTCAGGCTTTTTCTTGGACTTGGCGTCGGAAAGTGATCCGAAGCCGGCCTTTTGCCTGGGGCGGTACTCCATGGTTTTGTAGTCCAGCACCAGTACTTCCTTGCCCTTTTCTGTCTTGACCCTTTTATAGAAGCCCTGTCCGGTTTTATCTCCCAGCCATTTGCTGTCCACCATCTTCTGGAGGAAATCTACCGGAGCAAATATAGCCTTTTCATCGGGATCTTCCGCTGCGTCATAGACGGTTTCGGCCACGTGCAGCATTACGTCCAGTCCCACCATATCCAGTGTCCGGAAGGAAGCGCTTTTGGGGTGGCCCATTACCCGGCCGGTGAGCTCGTCAACATCGTCTGCATTGAGGTCAAACTCCAACATGGCCTTGACGGTGGCACACATGCCGAATACACCTATGCGGTTGGCCACGAAATTGGGGGTGTCTTTACAGACAACAACACCCTTGCCCAAAATTCTTTCGCCGAAGTCAACCATAAAATCTACTATTTCCTGGCTGGTTTCCTTTGCCGGGATGATTTCTAAAAGGCGCATATACCGGGGGGGATTAAAGAAGTGCATACCTGCAAAATTTTGTTTAAACTCTTTGGAGCGCCCTTCAATCATTTTATTAATTGAGAGCCCGGAGGTATTAGAGGCCACGATAGACCCCGGCTTCCAGTTTTTCTCCACTTTTTTGAAGAGGCTTTGCTTGATGTCCATCCTTTCCAGTACCACTTCGATAATAAGATCGCACTCGGAAAGACAGTTCATGTTATCCTCGAAGTTTCCGGGGGTCAGCAGTTTGGCATTTTCCGGAACGTAGAGGGCGGCCGGTTTTGACTTCAACAGATTGGCAATGCCGTTAACGGCGAATCTGTTGCGCACCTGGGGAGATTCCAGGGTCAGGCCTTTTTTTTCCTCATCCGGATTCAATGTCCCTGGCACGATGTCCAGGAGGTAGGTGGGTATCCCAACGTTTGCCAGGTGTCCGGCAATTGTAGCACCCATAACCCCAGCTCCCAGCACGGCAGCTTTTTGTACGCTGCGCTTCATCTTTTGCGTTTCCTCCTTTACCTTAATTATTTTCATAGTTAACTGGCTGGAAAAAGTGACTGAATGCTCACTCATTTTACTTAATTATAAGTTATTTTATTTTTGGTAAAAGGTCAATAGGCAGGGAGTCTTTTTTTTTGCCATTAAAGCAACTTATGTCTGTCCTTCCACCAATTATACCGCCTGACACGGTTTTCAAAAGCAGCTTAATATATTAATTGGGAGGAAAATACAGTGACGAATTAAAAGGGAAAGTTTAGACAATAAAAGAATAATTATACCGGGTGATTATTGTTGAAAAAAAAATTCCTGGCAGCAGCGGGAGTTATAATAGCAGTTCTGGTGCTGACGTCCGGCCTATGGCTTACCGCTTACGGGCGCTTCCTGGTGGTGGATGAAAAACCTGCTAAATGTGACGCCATAGTGGTGTTGGGGGGGGAGACCGTCCCCCGGGTGGGCAAGAGTGTTGAGCTTTTCAAAGAGGGTTACGGTGACAAAATTATTATGTCGGGCGGGGGCAGGCTTACAACAAAGCTGGCTGAGGCAGACCTGATGCTTATGGAAGCCCGGGATCTGGGGGTGGACCCGTCTGCTGTGCTTTTGGAGAGAGAATCGGAGAGCACATATGAAAACGCTGTTTTAGTAAAGCAAATAGTGATGGAAAAAAGAATAAACAGCTTTCTTCTGGTAACGTCAAATTATCACACCAGGCGGGCCAGGCAGATATTCAATAAGGTTTTTGACGGCACAGGAGTGCGGATTATAACAGTGTCAGCCTCCGACCCCAAATTCCGCCCGGATTACTGGTGGAAAAGTGGTGAGGGGCAGCAGAAGGCCCTCACCGAACTGGCCAATATAGTGGTGTACTGGATAAAGTATTAGACTTCCCGAGATTGAGCAGGAGGGGGCGACAAGCCCCCTCCTGCTCAATTTTGAGTATCATTGTTGAATATGTTTAGGTGTCCTGTGCCCTGGTATATACCGAAAAATTTTCTTTTTGCTTCTGTCCGAATTGTGTGGGAGTGGGACCCCTTTGGAGGAAAAGGAAAGACCCCCTCGGAGGGTTTCTCCGAAGTCCTTTTCCGACTTGTCCAAGGTTAAATGGACCCCCATTAAATGCGGACGCGCGTCGTATGAATAATATTAAAAGGGTGTTCGTGAAAGGCGGGGATGAGATTAGGGAAAATATCGGCCAATAGTTCTGTGGGTTTAATAGTTGTTGATTAAATTCTTCAGGAGGTGCAATTTCTGATTAAAAAGGGAATCATTTCAATGGTACTGGCAGCCCTTATCGTTTTTGGAGTCGCAACTGCCGCCAGCGCCGCCCCGTGGAAGGATGGGGCACACGGAAAAAAGTGGAAGTTTAAGGAGCCGGGTACTGTAAAGATTAATGTTCAATTAGTTGATATCAATTCCCACTGGGCGGAAAAGTCTATCCGCAGTATGGCTTCCTGGGGGATGATTTCAGGTTATCCGGATTTTACATTCAGACCAAATACCACGGTAAGCAAGTACGAGGCATTGATGATGATCGCCAGGGCCTCCGGCTACGAGGCTGACAAAAACCTTTCCTGGAACGACAGTTTGGAAGATATGACGGACTACGCAGTGGACGAAGGTATTCTTACAAAAGACGAGTCGGAAGACCTGGCCGGCTGGCAGCCTGCCAAGCGGTATGAAGTGGCGGTCTGGGCGGTAAGGGCCATGGGTCTTGAAGAAGATGATGACAAACTGTTCTTCAATGACATCAACGAAATACCGGCCTATGCAAGGTCTTGTGTATCCTCCATGTATAGGTACCAATACATGGTTGGCTACCCCGGCAAAGTATTTGCTCCGAACAAACCGGTGACCAGGGCTGAACTGGCGGCCATCATATATAGAATCCTGGACGAAGGGCCGATTGATGACGATGACAGTGATGATAGTGACAGCAATGAAGAAGTGGAAATTTCAAGCCTCGACCCTGCCGATGGCAGCGACAATGTAGAGATTGATATCAATAGGCTTACGGCTAAATTCAATGTGGAAATTGAGGCTGTGGACGCGCTGAATGACGTGAAGGAAGGCATCGAAATTGAGAACGAAGACGGGGAAGTTGTAGATATCGACCAGGTCTCCATTGACGGCAGGTATCTTGAGATTGAACTTGCTGAAGAACTGGAAGAGGACACGACTTACAAGGTAACAATAGAAGACGATATTATCAAAGCGGAAGATTCGGATGAAGTATTTGAGGGCTTAAGCGGCAGCCAGTGGGAATTTACCACCGGCGATGAAGATGATGTGGAGCAAGTAAAGATTGAGAACCTGGACCCTGAAAACGGTGAAGAAGACGTTGACAGGGAAGACACCAATGTACTCAGGGCTACTTTTAACTGCGACATCGAGGCACACAGCCTGGTGGACGCTGTAGTGGTCTACAACAAGGACAATGACAAAGAAGTAGCAATCGACATGGTTGAAATTGACGGTGATGAACTGGTTATAACCCTGGAAGAAGAGCTTGACAGTAACGACACGTATGAAGTAACCATTAAGGACGGCTACCTCGAATCGGAAGAATCCGGTGAAGAATTCGAGGGGCTCGACGGGGAAGACTGGAGCTTTACCACCAGGGAATAAGAATTAATAGTATAAGACTTGAGGGGCCAGGTTAATAACCTGGCTATTTCTCTTTTAATCGCATAATCATACCTGCCGTCACCGATGTAATAGAGTAAATACCGCAATATTTTTCTGTCCGAATAAAAATAGCTCCTCTCCCGAAAGACGTATGAAACGGTACTTTGAGCGGGTTTTTTCTTGTCCGAATTTCTGTCCGAATGCTCAGAGAAACCTAAGAAAATCAAGGGTTCTTAGTGAAGAAAATTATTTTTCATGGATAACACATGTACCTGAAATTAAATCGTGCAAACCCCTTTTATCCGCTATAAATGCTACCATAATAAACCCTAACCCAAGAATTAAAGAACTTACCGTATAGAATATTATATATCTCAAGAAAGATTTTCCATGCGTAATAGGATTAAGCATAGAGTAAGAGACGATTCATTTATTTTTCTTCTTATAAACGTTCAAACCAATCTTGACATCTTCATTTCCAGGTACTCCAACGTTGCCTTCTGTGGAGGCAATGATGATGGTCTTGCCCGATGAGGATGGCCCAAACTCTTTTGATATATCCACCTTGATTGTAAGGATATTTCCTTCCACTTGCATCTCGACGTTTTTCATAGGGTACTCAGTCTCCTTTTTTTTGGTACTGACAGCATAGTGTCATAGACATCCTTTATTAATTAAGATGATTATTCTCCCATAATATTAAAATTTCCTGCATCTGTAAGGATTTGGCAAAGGATTTTGTCTAAAATGGTAAATATATGAAGGTTTAACTAAGGGTATGACAGGGTGTGTGACAGGGGACGGTTGTCTGGATCATAACACTTTATAAAAGCCATCTATAAATTATGCTATATGTGACATAGAAGAACGAAATCGCTCCAAAGATGAACTGCCTAAGGTTTTAAATGAAACGCAATCAGATCAAGACAATCCGGAGCTATAGATATACAAAAAAGGGGTACATCTAATTTGTGCCCCGTCTTTTTCTTTAACATATTTCTATTTTAATTTAGCTGTATGGGTGGCAAAATTAGCTTGCTACCGTCAATTCTACCGTCAAACCTGTATAGGCCAAGGACTCCATTTCTGGAGTCCTTGGCCTATACACTGGTCGGAGCGACACGACTTGAACGTGCGGCCTCTACCACCCCAAGGTAGCGCTCTAGCCAAACTGAGCTACGCCCCGATGCATCTGCAAAAGTTATTTTAACCTTTTCGGAGCTGAAAGTCAAGGCGGGGTGGGCAGTTATTTTGTGGGTAGTTGCCCATGCCGCAAGCGGCACCATCAGATAAAAAAATATATAAGGAATGCCCAAACCATTCTGGCTTCTGGATTCTGGATTCTGGATTCCGACCGCATAGGAATTTCAGTATAAGCGTATTTTAGGGTGGAGGGGCAAAAGAATGATCTGGCGGCTGTTTAGGGCAGGATGAATTAAAATGCCACGGCTATTTTAAAAAATTTATGTTGTAAAAGCACACTGGTTAATGATAATTTTAATGAAGCTGGCCGTGTGTCATTTTTTTTTGCATGGACGTGTCATATAAACGAGTGCACGATGGGGAGGTGGCCGGCCATTTTCCCGAAAGCGGACGAAGATTTGGATATGCAGGAACACTTTTGCCGTTACTACCCGTCTGTCTGCCGCCAGATTACCTTTATTCTGGGGGACAGCGGCCTGGCGGAGGACATTGCCCAGGAGGCGTTTCTGAAGCTTTACCAGTCTCCTCCGGATAACCGGAGCGCGGTGGGCGGATGGCTGTTTCGCGTGGCCAAAAACCTGGCGTTCAATCTTATCCGGAGCGAAAAAAGCCGTTCTCAGAGGGAGCTGAAGGTGCAGGAAGAGCACTACGGGGAAATTTCATCCGAAGAAACAGTCGTTAGAAAGGAAGAGACCGCGATGGTTCACCAGGTCTTGAACACACTGGGAGAAAGAGACAGAACCTGTCTTATCATGAAATTTTCCGGCTTCAGCTATGAGGAAATAGCCAGGGCTACCGGCGCCAAGAAGGCTTCTGTGGGAACAATAATAGCGCGCGCCCAGGCGAAATTCAGGGAAAGGGTCCTGGAGCTGAAAGGAAGTGACGCTGATGTGTTTTGATGAGGGGCGCATTCAGGCGTATATTGACGGTGAGCTGCAGGACAGGGAGGCCGGCGAGCTGCAGGAACACCTGAGTGTCTGCCGGGAGTGCGAGGCTGTTTACCAGAGGCTTATTGAAAACGACCTTATGGTGAGAACCAGCATGGAGGGCTTTGTTGCTTCCGACAGGGAAAGGTTTAACGCGGAGCTGGCCTGGAGCAGGCTGAAGCTTAAACAAATTGAATATGAAAAAAAGAAAAATGGAAAGTGGTATACAAATATGAAATATAAAAAGCTTTTTACAGCCGCCGCTGCGGTGGCCGTGGTGGCAGTTATAGGGTTTACCCCGGTCAGCAGCATGGCGGGCAACTTTCTGACCATCTTCAGGGTTGAGAAGGTCAAGGCTATAACCATCACCCCGGATGATATGCAGCAGATGGAAAAGGTGATGAGAGAGGGCGCCGGCGGGGTTGATATAAGGAATTTCGGCAAGGTGGAGGTAAGGGGAACCCATGAAACAAAGCCGGTTACCCTTGAGGAAGCCAGGAATTCGGTGGACTTTGATTTGAAGGTGCCGTCTATCGAGGGGTACAGCGGCCCCACCCTTAAAAAAACCTCGGCCACCAGTGTGACAATGACTCTGGATGTGGATAATGTAAATGCGGCGCTCCAGGCATTCGGAAGCACTGAAAAGCTGCCCCGGGAAATGAACGGCCAGGAGTTTACCGTGGATGTGCCCACGGGAATATCGGCCCAGTATTCCGGCCCGGAGGGCAGTCTAATGTTTGCCCAGTCCAGGGGCCCGTCGGTCAAGACTGCCCAGGGGGTTGATGTAATGGCTATAAGGCAGGCGCTCCTAAGCATGCCCGTCCTTCCGGAAAGCCTTAAGAAGCAGCTGATGGCGGTGGATGACTGGCAGCACACCGTGCTGATACCGGTGAGGGAAGGACAGTCCACTGATGTCCGGGTAAATGGCAATGACGGTGTGTTTGTCAGGGATATCAGCGGCAGTGAGGCTGTGGGCGCCCTGGTGTGGCAGAACGGCGGGGTTATATCGGTGCTGGCCGGGGATGGCTTGACTGCTGACAGTGCCCTGGCCATAGCCGGCACCATTAAGTGAGCCTGGAATTGGGAATCTGGAATTAGGAATTTGGGGAAAGCCATACCGACCGGGGACATTATCCCGATCGGGGACATTATCCCGATCGGGGACATTCCTCCGACTACCAAAGGCCAATCATATCAGGGAGGTGTGTTTCCTTTCCGCTTTAGGAATACACGCTGATGGTGTGTCCCCATACATTATTACGGTTGGGAGATTGAAATGAATCTGGCAATTGAGACCGAAAATCTTACCAAGATGTATGACGGCAGCGTTGGCTGCAAAGAGATTTGCCTCTCTGTATCAGAGGGGCAAATCTTCGGCCTGCTAGGGCCCAACGGGGCGGGGAAGAGCACCCTGGTAAAGACCCTGGTGGGACTTGTCCGGCCCACCTCGGGCACGGCCAGGCTTCTGGGCCGGCCCCTGGGAAACGTGGAGGTCAGAAGGAAGATAGGTTTCCTTCCTGAAAATTTCGGCTACCACGAGTGGCTTACCGGCAGACAGCTGCTGGAGTTCCACGCGTCTCTGTATAAGATGGACAGGTGGTCCAGGAAGAGCCGGATACCCCTGGTGCTGGACGTGGTGGGACTGACCGGGTCGGAAAAGAAAAAAGTAAGAACGTACAGCAAGGGTATGCGCCAGAGAATAGGTATGGCCTGCGCTTTGCTGCCCGACCCGGACCTCCTTTTCCTGGATGAACCCACCTCGGCCCTTGATCCCCTGGGACGCCGGGAGGTAAGGGAGATAATGCAGGGCCTTAAGGAAAGGGGAAAGACAATTTTTCTCAACAGTCACCTTCTCAGCGAGGTTGAGATGGTTTGCGACCAGGTGGCCTTTATCAAGGGCGGCAGTATTATCGACCAGGGCAGCCCCGATGAAATGGGGGCCGACGGCGCGGTGGTGGAACTACATGTGGACGTTGTCAGTGAGGGGCTGCTGGATCTGATCAGGCCTGTGGCCAGAATAGTAAGCTCCGGAAGCAATACCATCAGGGCGGCGGTGAAGTCCAGGGAAGACATACCCGAGCTGGCCAGGGCTGTGGTGGGCAGCGGCGGCAGGCTGTATAGGCTGGCCCATGAGAAGGTTTCCCTGGAGGAAATTTTCATCAACCTCTTGAAGGAGGGAGACTGACCTTGTTTACCATTTTCGGGTTTACTTTCCGTGAGGCGTTCAGTCGCAAAATACTCCTGGTTTCAATAATCATTGCCGCTGTTTTCCTGGGGCTTTTCGGGGCCGGAGTCCATTTCGCCGTAAAGGATATAGTAAAGTCCCACAACCAGATGCTGGCCTCTATAATCTATCCCCAGCTGCTTCTGTTCGGCCTTTATTTCGGAGGGTTCATTGTTTCCTTCCTGTCTATAATATCCTCGGCCGGACTTATTTCCTCCGAAATAGAGAGCGGTAACATACAGGCCGTAATTACCAAGCCCCTGAGCCGCTGTGAGATAATTACCGGGAAATTTCTGGGGCAGGGAGTTTTTTTAGCCTCTTACGCTGTGGTCATGTTTGCGGCGATAAGCTCTATAATATACTATAAAACCGGTATGCAATTCCCGGGGATATGGAGGGCCGGGCTTTTATTCATGCTGCAGCCCATTGTCCTCATGTCGGTGACCATGCTGGCGTCGGTGCTCACCTCCACCATTGCCAGCGGGGCGATGGCCTTCATGCTTTACTCCATTGCCGTGGTGGGGGGTGTGGTGGAGCAGATTGGCTACCTTATAAACAACCTGTACCTTAAAAACGGGGGTATAGTATCCAGCCTGATCATGCCGGTGGACTCCCTGTATAGGAAGATAGTCCATATCATGATGCCGGCCAACAACCCCCTGTCGGCCATACAGCAGATGGGCCCCTTCGGGGCCTCTGCCGAGCCCAGCGTGTGGATGGTGGTTTACACCCTGCTGTATGTGCCGGCCTTTTATCTGCTGTCGGTTTACTACTTCGCCAGGAAAGACATTTAAACACAGAGTATTCTAAACCGGTAAATTTTATCAGAATAAGGAAAGTTCTAAAGAGGCATTTCCTGCATAACCTGCACCAAAAACAAAGGTGGGGGGTAGACGGGAAATGCCTTCTCTTTTTTGGAGAACAGACCTGGGCCCGGGCACTGTAAAGGTGGCAGCCGGACGTTTCAATACCGGGGGTGATATTGCTGCTGCCGAGGGGAGCAGGGTGTACCTTTTGGTCCCCTCAGACGGGGAATACAGCATGTATTCGGTGTATGACCTGAATGAAAAAATAACCGGCCTTACCGCAGTCAGGGTGGGCAATGAGGCGGAGGGCATAGCCGTCACCACACCGGACAGGGTGGTGGTGCTGGGCAGCAGGGAAGGTGCCCTGGCACTGGCAGCGGACTCAGGGCAGGAGCCCGGGGCGGACTTTACGGATGTGGCTGCGGGAGACCTTGACGGGGATGGCCGGGATGAAATAGTGGCGGCTGCCCCGGGCCGGGAATCAGTTTATGTATACCGCCTGGCGGGAGGTGCCGGTGAGGCGCTAAGCCTTGAATTGGCGGGGATAAGGGCCGTGCCGGGAGTACCCCGGCATGTGGCGGTGCTGAATAGGGCGGATGGTATAAATGTCATTGCGGTGGCCTATGCGGAGGATGAAAAATGGGGAGTGGCCACGTACAGGCTTACCGAAGAGGGTTTCGAGGAGGGTCCTGCACTGGCCGGCCAGCCTCTTGGCATTAGCTCTATGGCGGCGGGTAATGTCCTGGAGAGGCCCGGAGCAGAGCTGGCGCTGGGAAGTTTGGGGGGCATGGTGTGGCTGGTGGGCGCCGGGCCGGCCCTCGATGTGCTGCTGGTAACCGATTCCCTGGGGACCACGGTCAGCGCCCTGGCCTCTTCCGGGGGTAACGCTGCCAGCCTGGGGGCCGGAACGCCTGAAGGGAATGTTTTTATATTTGATTATCCTGTCAAAAGGGCCCCGGATCAGGTGTTCAGCCCGTCGGAGGGGGTAACGGGACTGGCTTTTCTGCCCGGAGAGAGGGTGGCTGTGGGGACTGTGGCGGGTGGTCTGCAGGTGTGGCTGCGGGGCATCCAGGGAACATGGGATTACACAGTTAAGCCCGGGGATACACTCTGGAGTATTTCTCTGAGGGTCGGGGCGCCGGTGGAAAGAATACTTTCCGCCAATGAAGGAACCATAAAAAACCCTGAGATGATCGTTCCCGGCCAGGTGATCAGGATACCGGCCGGTAATGGAGGTTAGTGGTTGGAGGTCTGATACGCAGGCACCGGTTTAACAGCGTTAAAAAAAATGCTATAGTATTTACAGTTCTCCTTTATAAGGAGGCAGTTTCCAGGCTGCCGGGGGACTTGGGGAGGAATAAACCAGGTAGAGGTCCTTCTGCTTCTTACTAATCTTGAAAATGAGGTAGAATACCTGGCTTTCCTGCTTAATACCTTCTGTTATATCACTCCCGGCAGGATTGTTTTTAACTGTTTTAAGAAGATCATATTTTGTGCCGTCGCTGTCGGCGATGTACCACTGGGCACTGCCGGGCTCTTCAAACACTTCCGGGGCTGACAGGGGCACAACGGCAAAAATGTTGCCGCCCTCGGGCACTATTGTGTTGTGGCCCATAACCAGCTTCTGGCTGTATATGACGCGGCCCCCCGGCGCGGCTGTAAGTGTGCCCCGG